>JARLIU010000233.1 GCA_031291595.1 Ancalomicrobiaceae bacterium
AATGTCAAATTCGCTCCACTAGGGTGTCGGGCCTGCTGCCCGGCATCCCTGCCTGGAGAACACCGTCATGTCCATGTCCAGCGCGCCGCGATCCGGCAGTTTGGCGCCCTATCTGTTCGTCCTGCCGGCGACGGTGCTGTTCGTCGCCTACGTGGTCTATCCAATCCTCTACGTCATCTGCTCGAGCGCCTACAGCTGGGACGGCATCAATGCGGCTGGCTTCGTCGGCGTGGCGAACTACATCCGCCTGTTCACCGACGATGCGGCCTTCGGTCTGGCGATCCGCAATGCGCTTCTCTGGGCGCCGCTGACCATCCTGCCGCAGATGCTGTTGGGGTTTGCCATCGCCTACATGCTGGAAACCGGCGTCCCCAGGCAGGCGATTTACCAGGCTATCTTCTACCTGCCGGCGATCATCTCGCCCGTGGTGGTCGGCATCGTCTGGCAGCGCATCTACAATCCGTTCGGCGGGCTTCTCTCCGACATCGGCTTCGCCTCAGGCCTTCGCTTCCTGACCGTGCCGTTCCTGTCGGACACCAAGGTGGCGATCTATGCGGTCATTGCCGTCAACGTCTGGCAATGGACCGGGTTTTCCATGCTGCACTACGTCGCCGGACTGAAGGGCCTGCCGACCGAGACGCTGGAAGCCGCCAAGATCGAGGGCGCCAATCTGCGCCAGACCATCGTCTATGTCGTCTGGCCGATGCTGCGCCACGTGCATCTGACGCTGATCCTGCTCGGCATCATCGGCACGCTGCAAACCTTCCCGTTGATCTACATGCTGACCAACGGCGGACCCAACCACGCGACGGAATCGCTGCCCAACTACATCTTCCTGCAGGCCTTCAAGCTGCAGAGCATGGGCTACGCCTCCGCCATCTCGGTGGTGCTGATGGTCATCGCCCTCGCCCTCAGTCTGTTCCAGGTGCGCGTTCTCGGCGCCCGCTTTGCTCTGGCGGAGTAAACGCCATGCCCCTCACCCCCTCGCCGCGCACCATCAAGACGGCCGTGCTCACCGTGCTTGCCGGCATCTGGCTGGTTCCCGTCTTGATGATGCTGGCGGTCGCCCTGATGCCGCCCGGCCAGCGCGCCGCCGGCTTCGGCGGGCTCGCCATCAAGGGCGTCAGCCTGGCGAGCTTCGGCACCGCCTTCGACCGGGCGCCGATCCTCTTGCACTTCGTCAACAGCCTGATCATCACCGTCACCTCGGTGGTGCTGGTGGTGGTGATCAGCTCGCTCGCCGCCTACGCCTTCGCCCGCACGCGCTTCCGCGGCGGCGAGAGCCTGTTCTACGGTCTGTTGGCGACGCTGATGCTGCCGATCCCGGCGCTGATCGTGCCGATCTTCCAGCTCAACAAGACCTTCGGACTGCTCGACACCTACTGGGGACTGATCCTGCCCTACACGGCGCTGGGCGTGCCGTTCGCCGTCATCATCTACCGCAGCTTCTTCAGCGCCATCCCGCAAGAGCTGGAAGAGGCGGCGAAGATCGACGGCTGCTCCACCTTCGGCATCTGGCTGCGCATCATCATGCCGCTGAGCTGGCCGGCGACCAGCGTCGTCGTCATCTTCCAGTTCATGACCTCGTTCAACGAGTTCATCCTGGCCCTGGTGACGATGGACAGCAACAGCCTGAAGCCGCTGACCCTGGTGCCGCTGATCTACGCCGGGCCATTCATGGCCCAGCCGGGTCCGATGTTCGCCACCCTCACCCTGATCACCATACCGGTGGTCGTGGTCTACCTCCTGATGCAGCGCTTCATGATCGGCGGTCTGACTGCCGGCGCCGTCAAGGGCTGACACTGCACCAACGCCAGAATACGCACTAAGGACAGCTAGCATGGCAACCGTAGAGCTCAGGCGCGTCAACAAGACGTTCGGCACGCATCAGGCCATCCAGGGCCTCGACCTTTCGATCGCGAACGGTGAATTCGTCGCTCTGGTCGGCCCCTCCGGGTGTGGCAAGTCGACGACGCTGAGGATGATCGCCGGGCTCGAAGCCGTCAGCGGTGGCGCCATCGTCATCGGCGAACGCGACGTCTCGCACCTGCCGGCACGCGATCGCGATATCGCCATGGTGTTCCAGAGCTATGCGCTCTACCCGCACATGACGGTCGCCGAGAACATCGGTTTCGGCCTCAAGCTGCGCGGCACCCGCCGGGCCCGCGTCGCCGAACTGGTCGACGAGGCGGCCGAGACGCTGCAGCTGAAGGAAGTGCTCGGCCGCAAGCCCAAGGAACTCTCCGGCGGCCAGCGCCAGCGGGTCGCCATGGGCCGCGCCATGGTGCGCCATCCGCAGGTGTTTCTGTTCGACGAACCGCTGTCCAACCTCGATGCCAAGCTGCGCGTACACATGCGCGCCCAGATCAAGAAGCTGCATCGCCAGCTCACCACCACGACGATCTACGTCACCCATGATCAGACCGAGGCGATGACGCTGGCCGATCGCATCGTGGTGATGAACCACGGCCGGATCGAGCAGGTTGGGACGCCGCACGAACTCTACGGCGCGCCGGTGAGCAAGTTCGTGGCCGGATTCATCGGCAGCCCGGAAATGAACTTCCTCGACGCCGTCGTCGAAGGCGCGGCCGAAACCTGCGACCTCACCTTCGCCGACGGCAGCCGGCTGTCGCTCGGGCCGGTGCACGCCGGTCTGCCGGCGGGTCGTCCGGTGACGCTCGGCATCCGCCCCGAACACCTCCACCTCGCCGGCCCGGCCGATCCGCCGGATGGCCGGCTGTCCGGCCTCGTCGAGGTCATCGAACCGCTGGGAGCCGACACCCTCATCCATGTCGTCGTTGCCGGCCGGACGCTGGTCGCCCGTCTGGCGGCCAAGGTGGCGGTTGAGGTCGGCGACAGGATCGAGCTCGGCGTCGACCGGGCGCGGGCGCATCTGTTCGATCCCGCGTCGGGTCTGGCGCTCTGACGCCGGGATGGCGCCAGCCAGGAATTGAAAACCGGTTGGACGTTGCACTGGGAACTCGGCTCCCGGAGCCGCCGGACCGCAACGGAAAGCAAGATCATGGCAAACGACAAGCGAAATCGCGCAGATCTGCGCAGCCGGAGATGGTTCGACAACGAAGACGATCCCGGCATGACGGCGATCTACATCGAACGCTACCTCAATTTCGGGCTCACTCGCGAGGAGCTGCAGAGCGACCGACCCGTCATCGGCATTGCCCAGAGCGGATCCGATCTCGTCCCTTGCAACCGACATCACCTCGAACTCGCCAACCGGGTGCGCGATGGCATCCGCGACGCCGGCGGCATCCCGCTGGAATTTCCGGTGCATCCCTTGCAGGAAACCGGCCGGCGTCCGACTGCGGCGCTCGACCGCAACTTGGCCTACCTCGGCCTCGTCGAGATCCTGCACGGCTATCCGCTTGACGGCGTCGTGCTGACGACCGGTTGCGACAAGACCGTGCCGGCCTGCCTGATGGCCGCCGCAACCGTCGATCTGCCGGCGATCGTTCTCTCCGGCGGCCCGATGCTCGACGGCTGGTGGAAGGGCAAGCTCGCCGGCTCGGGCGTCGTCTTGTGGGAGGCGCGCAAGCAGCTCGCCGAGGGCGAGATCGGCTACGACCAGTTCCTCGACGTCGTCACCGCCTCGGCGCCGTCGATCGGCCATTGCAACACCATGGGGACGGCCAGTTCGATGAACGCGCTGGCCGAGGCGCTCGGCATGTCGCTTCCCGGCTGTGCCGCTATTCCCGCCCCTTACCGTGAGCGCGGCCAGATGGCCTATGCGACGGGCAAGCGCGCGGTCGAACTGGTCAGGGAAAAGCTGACTCCGTCGAAGATCATGACCAAGGCGGCGTTCGAGAACGCGGTCGTGGTCGCTTCGGCGATCGGCGCCTCCTCGAACTGCCCGATCCACATGATCGCCATTGCCCGCCACATGGGGGTCGAGCACACCATCGCGGATTGGCAGCGCCTCGGCGCCGACGTGCCGCTCATCGTCGACGTGCAGCCCGCCGGCCGCTTTCTCGGCGAGGCCTTCCACCGCGCCGGCGGCGTGCCGGGGGTGATGCGCGAGTTGCTTGCCGCCGGTCTCCTCCATGCCGACGCCATGACCGTCACCGGCCGGAGCGTGGCTGAGAACGGGGCCGATGTGCCGGAGCCGGATCGCGAGGTGATCCGGCCGATCGCCGAACCGCTCCTTCCCCGCGCCGGCTTCGTGGTGCTGTCCGGCAACTTGTTCGACAGCGCCGTCATCAAGATGAGCGTCATCGACGAGGACTTCCGCCGCCGGTTCCTGAGCGACCCGGCCCATCCGAACGCCTTCGACGCAAGCGCCGTGGTGTTCGAAGGGCCGGAGGACTACCACGCCCGCATCGACGACCCGGCGCTGAAAATCGATGCCGACACGATCCTGGTCATCCGCAACTGCGGTCCGGTCGGCTATCCCGGCAGTGCCGAGGTGGTGAACATGCAGCCGCCGGCAGACCTCATTCGCGACGGCGTCCGGACGCTGCCGACCATGGGCGACGGCCGGCAGTCCGGCACGTCGGGCAGTCCGTCGATTCTCAACGTATCGCCCGAGGCGGCGGTGGGCGGCGGCCTGGCATTGCTGAAAACCGGCGACCGGGTGCGGGTCGATCTTGGCGCGCGCAGCGTCGACGTGCTGATCCCCAACGACGAACTGGCGCGCCGACGCCAGGCCTGGGTCCCGCCGAAGCTCAACGATCAGACGCCGTGGCAGCAGATCTACCGAAGCCTGGTCGGACAGCTCGGCGAGGGCGGATGCCTCGAACAGGCGCTGACCTTCACCAACGTCCTCAAGACGCGCGGCGAAGCGCGCCACAGCCACTAATCGAACAGCGGGGAAGACACGATGTCTGCCACGACGACCAACTACAACAGCCTCGCAGGACGACGCGTCCTCATTACCGGCGGGGCCTCCGGCATCGGTGCGGCGCTGGTCCGAGCCTTCGTCTTGCAGGGCTCGACGGTTGGGTTCATCGACATCAACAAGGCCGCCGCCGACGAGGTCATGGCTTCGCTGGCGGGCGAAACGGCGGTGATGCCAACCTTCCTTCCGTGCGATCTGCGCAACAGCGAGCACGTGATTGCGACAGTCGATCGCTTTGCCGAAGCGGCTGGCGGCATTGACGTTCTCGTCAACAATGCAGCCTCCGACGACCGCCATGGCTGGGAAGAGCTCACCCCGGCTGACTGGGACGACCGGCTGAACATCAACCTGAAGCAGCAGTTCTTCGCCGCCCAGGCCGCGGCCCGGCACATGCAGCCGCGCCGATCGGGATCGATCATCAATTTCACCTCGACCTCGTGGATCCTGGCAACTGGCGGCGACATGATCGGCTATGCCACGGCCAAAGCCGGCGTCGTCGGCATGACCCGAACGCTGGCGCGCCTGCTGGGCCCGCACAACATCCGCTGCAACGCGGTGGCGCCTGGTTGGATCATGACCGCCAAGCAGCGCGAGAGCCGGATTGATGCGGCGGAGCAGGCCGCGCTGATCGAACGCCAGTGTCTGAAGCGGCTGCTCTATCCCGACGACGTCGCGCCGCTGGTGCTCTTCCTCGGCGCCGACGACAGCGCCGCCATCACCGGCCAAATGCTGATCGCTGACGGCGGCATCGCCTGACCGGGTCCCGAAAGCTGAAAGAACCGCGCCATGATCGCATGCTTTGGATCGTTGAACGCCGATTTCATCTATGAACTCGACCGTCTGCCGACGGCCGGACAGACGGTCCGCAGCCGGCGGCTGCATATCGAGGCCGGCGGCAAGGGGGCCAATCAGGCACTGGCCGCGGCCCTCGACGGAGCGGCCGTGGCGATGGTCGGCGCGGTCGGACGCGACCCGCTCGCCGAGGTCGCCCTGTCGCCGCTCAAGTCGGCTGGCGTCGACATCGACGGCGTGGTTGCCGGTGGCGCGCCGACCGGCACCGCCTCGATCTATGTCGATGCCGACGGCTGCAACGAGATCGTCATCGCCGCTGGCGCCAACGACGAGGCGTCGGCCGGCCAACTCGATGACGCCGCGTTGAGAACAATCGACATTCTGATGCTGCAGATGGAAACACCGCCTGCAGAGGTGGCGACGCTGCTCGCCCGGGCGAAGGCGGCCGGTGTCCGCACGCTCCTCAATCTGGCGCCGGCGATCGCGCTCGACGCCGCGGCCTTGCGTCTTGCCGATGTGCTGATCGTCAACGAGGACGAGGCGGAAACCGCAGCCGGCTGGCTCGGCTGCGCCGGCGACGCCGAGGGCCTGAGCGCAGCGCTCGGCACCAACGTCTTGCGCACGCTCGGAGCCGAGGGCGCGGAATTCGCTGGACCGCTCGGGCGTTGTCGCCTGCCGGCCCGGCCGGTCGCCGCCGTCGATACCACGGCAGCGGGGGATTGCTTCATCGGCGTGTTCGCCGCCGCGCTCGACCGCGGCGACGATCTCGTCGCGGCCATGTCACGGGCCACCACCGCGGCCGGCCTCGCCTGCAGCCGCAGAGGGAGCCAGTCGAGCCTGCCGAACCGAACCGAAATCTCCGCCGCGCTGCCCTGACCGCCCAAAGCGCGTTCGTGTCGATCGGTGAATTCCATCCGATTGACCCGGACATACTCCAGGCCGGCGCCGGACAACAACCCGAGACCAGACAAACAGACCGCGCCCGACGGTGCGGCCGACGGTCTTTGCTGCCCAATCGGCAGCCAGCCGACGTATTTGCAAAGGTGACTGCCATGACGCATCTGAAGATCGACGGCATCGTACCGGTCATGATCACGCCGTTCACCGATGAAGGCACGATCGATTTCGCCGGCCTCGCCAGGCTCGTCGATTGGTATGTCGAGCATGGCGCCGATGCGCTGTTCGCCGTGTGCCAATCGAGCGAAATGCAGTTTCTCAGTCTGCAGGAGAGGGTCGATCTGGCCGCGGCCGTCGTGCGCTGCGCCGCCGGCCGGCTGCCGGTGATCGCCTCGGGCCATGTCAGCGACACCCTCGACGACCAGATCGCCGAACTGCAGGCGGTCGCTGCCACCGGCGTCGACGGCGTCGTTCTCGTCACCAATCGGCTCGACGCGGGCCAGGTCGGCGGGTCTCGCTTTCTCGACGATCTCGGCTGGCTCATCGATCGCCTGCCTCCGGACCTGCCGCTCGGGCTCTACGAGTGCCCGGCGCCGTTCCGCCGCCTCCTCAGTGACGACGAGTTGAAGGTCTGCATCGATTCCGGACGGTTCGCCGTCCTGAAGGATGTCTCCTGCGATCTGGAAACGGTGACGCGCCGCGCCGCTCTGGCCGCCGGCTCGCCGATGGCGATCATCAACGCCAACGCGGCCATCGCCTACGACGCGATGCGCGCCGGCTCGCGCGGGTTCACCGGCGTCTTCACCAATTTCCACCCGGATCTCTATGCGTGGCTCATGCGCCATTCGGCCGAGCATCCGGATCTGGCGCAGGAACTCTCGGTCTATCTGGCGCTGGCAGCGATGGCCGAGCCGATGGGCTACCCGAAGCTCGCAAAGCTCTACCACCAGCGCATCGGCACCTTCGCCGGCATCGGCAGCCGCGCCGTCGGCTTCGATATTCGCGAGCGGTTCTGGGCGCTCGACGTTCTCCTCGATAAGATCGTGGCGGGGACGGAGCATTTCCGCGCCCGCGTCGCCGCAACCGTCTGACGGCCGGCGTGGCGGCACCGCCGGCGTTCGGCCTCTGCTCGAGGAGATTGGATGATGTGGCAAATCAGCCAAAGCTATCCGGATCCGGCGATCGAGATCCTCGATGAGCGGTTCCGGCGGTACGTGCTCGGCAATGCCGCCGTCGAGCGCCTGGCGACGGGCATGCGCTGGGCCGAGGGTCCCGTGTGGTTCGGCGACAGCCGACAGCTTATCTGGAGCGACATTCCGAACAACCGCCTGATGAAATGGGACGAGGAGACCGGCTCGGTCAGCGTCTTCCGCCAACCCTCGCTGTTTGCCAACGGCAACACGCGCGATCGCGTCGGCCGGCTCGTCACCTGCGAGCACGGCGGCCGCCGTGTCACCCGCACGGAATACGATGGCCGTGTCATCGTGCTTGCCGATCGCTACGACGGCAAGCGGCTCAACTCACCCAACGACGTCGTCGTCAAGAGCGACGGTTCGATCTGGTTCACCGACCCGCCGTTCGGCATTCTGTCCCACTACGAGGGCGGCAAAGCCGCCGCCGAGTTGCCAACCAATCTCTACCGGCTCGATAGCGAAAGCGGTGAGCTCATGGTGGTATCGGACGCCATCGTTCGGCCGAATGGCCTGTGCTTTTCGCCCGATGAATCCCGGTTCTATGTCGTCGAATCCGGCTCGTCGCCCGAACGCATCCTTATGTTTGACGTCACAGCCGGCGGGCGCGGCATTGCCGCCGGCACGGTGTTCGCCGGGACGGGCGCTGGCAACCCCGACGGCATCCGCTGCGACGTCGAGGGTAACCTGTGGGCGGGTTGGGGCGGCGTCGAGGGGACGAACGGCGTCTTGGTCTTCAGCGACGACGGAACGCCGATCGGCCGCATCGTCTTGCCGGAACGCTGCGCCAATCTGTGTTTTGGCGGCGTCGCGCGCAACCGGCTGTTCATGGCGGCGAGCCAGTCGATCTACTCTCTCTACGTCAACATCGAGGGACCAGTGTTGGTCTGACAGCCCGCACTGTTCTCTGCGCCTGTTGCCAGTGTGCGGAACTGCAATAGCTGTCTGTCACTGCACAAAACACCCATTGAGATGCAACGATAATCCTAGGATTTTGTGCGAGGGTGGATTGGCTCAGCGTCGAAGTTCCCCGAGCTCCTGCCTTCATTTCGGAATAGGTGACTGCAATGCTGCTTAGAATTCTCGTGTCGGGTCTCTCTATCTCTTGGCCAAGGGCCGCCCAGGCACGCAGGCAATAGTATTGATGGACGCGGAAATATCTACTGTCGGCATCCGCCGACTGCTCTGGGTTGATTCCGTTGAAAAACTCGACTTTCTTTCGCGCCTGAGGTCGGAGCCAGCATTTTAGTTGCCGCGCCCGGCGCTGCGTCTCTGCGTCGCCGTCAAGCCGGGACCGGCATGGGGATCAATTTGGCCAGCTTCCTGAGGTTCTGGGCGGCAGCCGCCAGGTGGAATTCATCCTTGGCTCCATTCGGTCGCCTGAGCCGCAGGCGATCGAGCTTCAGGATGCGTTTGAGGTGGGCGAACAGCATCTCCACGTTCTTGCGCTGGCGCCGCGAGGTCTTGCCTTCCTCGCTCGCCGCGATGTCGTGGGCCATATCGCGCGCACCTTCGTAGACGGACCGCGACAGTTTCTTCGCCGGGGCGTTCGGGCAGCAGGTCGGCTTGCCGTCGTAGGTGACCACCAGTGTTTTCATCTTGTCGGCGTTGGATAGAATCGCTGCCAATTGCGCCACAGATCGCCGAACTCCGACCTTCAGATACTGAGGATATGGGTCGGTAGGGTGTGGGCGTTTCATACGCCTCACTTCATCGGTGCTACGACGAGCCTGCCGGAAGGCATGAGTCTGCCCGTGCGGTAGATGGAGTCATTGCCGGGTGCGTTCCACATATACCAAAACACGCCTTTCAGGCGCCCTTGCTTGCAAAGGTTGTCAAAGTAGGCGCGCGTTGCGGCGACGGAATGTGCGCGCTGGTTTTCTGCAGCCGCGGAGCCGTCGCTACCGAAGCCCCACTCGGTAAGCCAGAAGGGCTTCGCGTTGCCGTTTGGGAAAATATTGTCGTTCAGATACTTGCGCAGCTGCGGCAACGCCGTCTTGTCGTCACCCGTCACCTGCGGCGGATAGCTATGAACGCCGTAGCCGTCGACCAAAGCATCAAGACCGTGAGCGCGAAGAAAGGCATAGGTGACCGGAATGCTGACGCCGTCGAGCTTGTTGTCGGCCTGCCACTTGCCGCCTGAAACGGTGGCCATGCCGGCGGAGATGATCGGCACATGCGGGTTGAGCTTGGACCGATCGCGCACCTGCTTGAGGAGCACGAGGAGCTGTACGTATTTGACGAGGCCGTCTGCAACTTGTTTGCCGACGGGATCCTGGGAGAGCTCGCCGAGCGACAAGGCCTTTCCCCTGCCTGGCATGGGAAAGTCGCCGTTGAAGTCCACCCAGTTGATCTCGTTACCGACTTCAATGCCGGCGAGCGTGACGCCGTAAGCATCGAGCTTGTCGAAGACTGTTTGGAAATAGTCCCTGGACAGACCTGGATCGATCCGCGAAAGCGGACGGGCGGCGCGAATGTGTGGCCTCGGATACTCTTGACGTTCAGGAGCGTTTGCGTCGACCTTCCATCCGATATTCAGAACCAGACCGATGCCGGCCGTTTGCAGGGCTTTGGCGAGAGTCATGTTTTTATCGTCCGGACGCAACGATGTGCGCACGTAGCCGACGCCGTTCTGCTTGAGTTGATCGACGATCGTCATTTGTTCGTCGGTACTGAAGTTTTGAAAGCTGTTCACGTTGACGCCTACCGCGCATTGCGCTGCCGTGGCGGAGCTAGTCGCCCACGCAATATTCAGCGAAACGAAAGGCAGACAGAGGGAAAGGAACAACAGAAGACGAATACGCGAGTTTCTCTTCATGGATCCATCTCGATTTGGAGGAATAAACATCATCGCAGCAAGCGCGCGTCGACGGTCGTTCGACCGGCATCAGTCAAGCCGCCGCAGCGCCAGAGGCCGCCGGCGAGAATTGAGCATGCTCCCGGCGTGCTGTTCCAGGCGAAATAGACCAATCCGGCGAGGCGCCCATCCTGGGCTGAGGGGCGGAAATCACCCATGATCTCCTGGACGATGCGCACACGTTGACTGTCGTCGATGGGACAAGCCGCCACGTTGTTGTCGATGCCCCATTCCGTGATCCAGTACGGCTCTCCGTTGACAAACCGCCTTGATCATGCCGGTGACGGCGCCGATGCGTTCTGCGGCATTGGCCAATCCGCTGATAGTTTCCTGAGTGGCGGCGGCAGCCCGGGCCATGTCGTCCACCTTGGCAAAGCTCGTCTTGGCCTGCTCGGCTATGGAACCGACGCTCTTTGCGAGCTCGTCGACAGCTGCCGCAACTTGCGTGGCACTCGCGGAGATCTGATGGGAGGCCACGGCCGCCTGCCCGGCACGATTGCCAGCCAAACTGGTCGCTTCGGACAATGCACGGGCTGATTCGCGATTTTTCTCCGACTGAGCAGCGACAACGGCAAGCACTGTACCGACGGCAGAGCGAAATTCCTTTATCTGGGTTTCGATCCGGATTTGGCGCGCGAGTTTCTCAGCTGCTTCCGCCGCCGCATCCCGCGCGAGAAGCTCGCGCTCGACCGCATTGTCAAGGAAGACGACGACGGCGGTGGCCATTTGCCCAACCTCGTCACGCCGATCTTGACCTTCGATCACAATGTCCGTTTTTCCATCCGCCAGCGATGTCATCTGCTCCCGGAGCCGAGCAATCGGCGTGGCAATCCCACGAATGGCGACGACGAGTGCCGCAACGAGACCGAGCGCGAATACGATGGCGACAGTGGCAAGCACGCCCAGGATCGTTCGGTCGGTACGTTTGGCCAAGTCCTGGCTCTTGCCGACGATCTCAGCCTGAAGCTTGGCGAGGAAGGCATCGAGATCCCGAGACAGCGTGAGGATGAGGCCATCGGCCTTCAGGACTGTCTGATAAGCTTCGAAGGAGCGTCCCATGGGCGAGAGCTCGATCGCCTTGTCCGTGAGGACGAGGATCTCCTCAGTGTGCTTCTCGAAGTCGGCGATCTCTGTCGCGCTCGCGGGTAGGTTCGCCTTCGCCAGTTCCAATCTGTTTCGAAGTGAGGTGACATTTACCTTGTAGACCTCCACTGCCGCCTTGCGGAGGCCGGGGTCGTTCACCTCGTGGCGCAAGATCTGGTAAACGCCGTAGACTGACGCCATCAGGCTGCGGTTGGCCTTCCACAGCTCGATGGCCGTCGCATTGTCGACTGCGATGAATTCACCATAGATCCGGTCGCTTGCCTTGTACCGATCGGCCATCAGGATCGTCGCTCCCAGTCCCACCATGCAGAGGGGAATGATCACCGACAGGATCTTGGTGCGAATACGCGCGTTCTTGAGAAAGGACATGGCAATTTCCGATCTGCGCCTGCTCTACAAGGGAACCGGTGTTTGCGGAAAGCCGCCGAAATGGGTGCAGGTGACTGAGGGCGTCCCGTCCAGCCTCCAGGCACTCGAGGAGTCCCCCGCCGGCAAGTCGCCGAGCAATGAAGCCCGCAATGAACGTATCTCCCGCCCCGGTCGTGTCGGAGACCTCGACAGGCACTATGCCTGTCTCGGCCGTCATGATTCCGTCGGTCGCCATGCTGCCGAGCGCGCCGCGGGTGACGACGGCTAGGGCCGCACCTTCGGCCAGATAGCTGTCTGCGAGCATCATCGCCGCGACCGGATCGGGACCAGCAGAGCCGAAGGCGATCGTCAAACCATCCGCTCCCCGATTAACGGTGATGTCTTGGGACAGGCTGACGCCGGCCCGCGAGAGGCGGCATTTCAACGCGCCACCGTCATCGAGCCAGCCGAGATGGACATGGCGCAGCGAAAGCAGGATTTCGACATCTGCCTCGCACGGACGATAGGTCCGGCAAACACCGAACTCCTCGAAAACGAACGTGCGATCCCCCGATTGGTCGATGGCGATGTCGGTGTAAGCCGTGACGCCATCGTTGATTTGGACATGATCGACATTGACGCCATTTGCCCTGAAGCAATCCAAAATGCGCCTGCCGCTATCATCCGGTCCAATGGCGCCGAAATAGGCGGCAGACAAACCCAGCCTGCGAAGCTGCACAGCGACGTTGACCGCGTTCCCGCCCACCGCCGACAGGTTGATGGGCGACAAGTATCGATCGATGCAATTGTCACCGACAGTGGCGACCTCAAAGTCTGGCATTGAAAGACTCCTCGAAGGTGGGCAACCGCCGCCGACGATGTCGGCGGCGGTTGCCGGAGCCTAGTCAGTAGTTGACGCGCTTGTAGTACCGGCGTGTAATCAACGGGTGGTTGCGCATGACTTCCAGATGTGCACTCACGCGCTCCAGAACAGTGGCGAGGACGATCGGCGATGCGAGCCCGCGAACGCCTTCGGAAATGCCGGACATGGCAAATTCTCTGCTGTCGAGAACGGTCAGCTTGTCCGTGTAGTTCGGCACAAAGTTCTCCACGCGCTCAGCCAGCGTACGATAGGCGTCCTCGCCCTTGAACAGCATCACGCTGACATCCTTGTCCACCAGCTCCAGCGTGCCGTGGAAGAAGTCAGAGGCATGGATCGGACGGGTGCGGATCCATTGCATCTCTTCGAGAATGCAGGTGGCGTAGTATTGTGCCGAGGTCCAGGTGTTTCCGCCGCCGGTGAAGATATGATAGTCCGCGGCGGCGATCCGGGATGCGAAGTCATTCGCCCTCGGTTCGAATGTCCGCTTGACCTCCACCAGACGGGCGGGAAGGAGTTTGAGCTCCGAGACGACCTTGTCGTAGTTGTCGATTTCTCCCCGGGCCTTCATGATCGACAAGGCGACCAGATAAGACTGGATGTAAAATGACTCGCATGACGTGTCGTCTTCCGCGAAATTGACGAAGACGTGGTCGCCGCCCCGTCCCAGTGGCGTGTCCTCGTGTCCCACGAAGGTCAGAACGGTGGCGCCGACCTCCTTGAGCTTGGCGAGCATGGCGACGCTTTCCTTCGTCGCACCGGACAGCGAAGGCATGACGACGATCGATTTGTTGGTCAGGTTGCGAGAGCCGGTCACGACCAGCTCGGCCGGATAATCGAGGAAGACAGGGAAGGTCGAACGACGCTGGAGCAGCTGAAAGGCGGGCTGCATCAGATAGGCGACCCCGCCGGTCCCGAGGAAGTAGAGATTTTCGGCACCGGCCGCTAGGCTGGCGGCGAGCGATCTGTCGATCCGCTCGGCCAAGCCGACGGCACCCGTCTGGATGCGCAGAAAGCGGGCTTCGTCAAAATTCAACATGGCGGGTTCTTTCTCCTGGTAGGTTTCGTTTGTCAGGCGGCGATCGCCTGAACTGCGTTTCGAAGGCGGCTGTCGGCAATTTCGAGATTGCTCGCGCGCTGCCTGACGACGCCCGTGTCGCGAGCGAGCTTCGTCCGCAGGACCGCCAGCATTCGCGGCACTTCGGACGGAGCCGTGCCGCCCGGCGTAGTGCGGGACCAGACGGACTGCTGTGGATCGAGGCAGTTTCGGACGAAATCCGGCGTCAGGGCCAAGGGGCGGCCAATTTCCTGAAGAGCGGCTGCGTTGATCGTATCCACCGTCATACCGCCGGCATCGAAGCCGGCGTCGATCGTGCGCTGAACTGCACC
>JARLIU010000029.1 GCA_031291595.1 Ancalomicrobiaceae bacterium
GACGGCGACGGACGTACTCTTCATCCTGATCCACCGACCAGCCTCCAGCACGGCTGCCGGCACCAGTGCCGGATCAGTCCACGGCGAAACTGGGCGAGACGACTGCATCAGACAAGGCGGCCGTCACCGGAGGGATACGAAAGAACGGACGCATTTTTGCCTGTAGATACGTTGTTTTATTCTGGAGAACGTGCACGAAGCTTTCCAGAAATCGAATCTTTCGAACATAACGATCTTAAATTCATACTTTCGCATATTGATCATCGGCTAAAATTCATGCGGGATCAGGGATTTCTGAAAGAGTGTAGCGATAAAGAAGGACGTGAAATAGAAATTGAGGAAATGTTGACCGCGTTTAACTCTGCGTGGAGCGCGGTTGAGAGCTTTGCAAGAATGCCCACAAAATGGGGGTGGGCGCTGTTGCAAATAAACTCCGACATTGCTCTCGCGATGAACGGGCACGCGCCTCAATTCATTATACCAAAACCTTATATCGGTACAAAGACAAGCAGTCATAAACATAAAGAACTGCGGATGAGAACTTCATACGCAGTGGCATGTCTAATAACGCGCGGCCTGAGTCGAGACGATGCGTGCGTGAGAGTTGCCGGCGCTCTTGCGGGCATGCACGCAACTACAAATAAAAACGGACGACCTCTCAGCTCCAGAACGATACGCGGATGGTATCTGGACCTGAAGCGAAAGGTGGAAGGGAAAGAAAATCTGGAATTGAAAATAGAAAATATGAATGATGATGGGTATAAGTTCGTTCGATGGATAAAGATGGATATTGAGGACTTCGACTCAAAAGGTAAGGGTCCTGATCACAAGGGGTTTCTAGGCGTTTCGCCGATTGAGTGCCTCAAAAGGATGGTAGAACACTTGTTGCCCATAGTTTGATTGATCCCGTACCCCTGTTGGACAAAAACAGCCTGTCGAAAATGTCCAACGATCCATGGCGATCTCTAGGTTAGCTGCGGACGGATGCGTGTCCGCTGCTGAACCGGAGATTGTTCATGCAAGCGACCGCAAATTCCGAGCCCCTCTCCTATCGCGTTGATGATGCCTGCCGTGCTCTTGGTATCGGCCGTACGACGCTGTATGGCCTGATTGCTTGCGGCCAACTGAAGGCGATCAAGATTGCGGGCCGCACCCTCATACCGCGCTCGGAAATTGAACGTCTTGTAGCTGAGGCTATGGCCGATGCATGACGGACGCCAATCCCTCGATTTCACTGCGATCAACGCTGCCGTCTTGGCTGTCGCCGGTCCTGTCCTTTTCCGCCTTGCTCCCGGTGGCACCGTCCAGGCCGGCGAGTATGTCGCTCTCAACCCCCGCCGTGCGGATCATCGGCTCGGCTCGTTCCGCGTCAACATGCGGACCGGCCGCTGGGCTGATTTCGCCACGGGCGATCGTGGCGGCGACATCATTTCCTACGCGGCTTACGCCTGGAACTGCTCGCAGGTTGAGGCTGCCCGCGCCCTTGCCCGCATGATCGGCATCGAGATCGGGGCGCGCGCCCATGGCTGAAGTCGCGCTCGACCTCTGTGCCCCGCTTACGGACGATGAGAAGGCGACAGCGGCACCAATCGCTGCTGCCGAGCCCCAGATCGAAATCATCATGCCCGTGCCTTCCAACGCGCCGTCGCCGTCGTTTCGGCACGTGCGACATGGTGAGTCTTCTGCGGTTTGGACGTACCGCGATGCCGACGGGGCCGCGCTGCTGCACGTCTGCCGTTACAACAAGCCTGACGGCGGCAAGGAGTTCGCGCCGCGCGCCTGGGGGCGGCTGCCGACCGGGGCGACCGCCTGGTACTGGAAGATGCCGCCGGCCAATCGGCCGCTCTACGGACTCGACAGGCTCGCCAAAAGCCCTTCTGCCTCAGTCGTCATCTGCGAGGGTGAAAAGGCGACGGATGCGGCCGCAAAGGTCTTTCTGAAGTCGGTCACCATGTGCTGGGCGGGCGGCTCGAACGCGGTGGCGAAGACCGATTTCTCGCCGCTCGCCGGTCGCAAGGTGCTGCTCTGGCCGGACAACGACGGGCCCGGCCTGAAGGCCATGGAGCAAGTCGCCAGCATCCTTGCCGACCTCAATTGCGAGGTGAGCGCCATCGATTCGTCGAAAGCGGCGGCAATGGTTCCGGACCAACTGGAAACCCAGCGCGAGCCCGTGGCGACGTGGGATGCTGCGGATGCGGTAGCAGAATGGTCGAAACTGGGCGAATTGCGCAAGGCGCTCTTTGGTCTGGCCGAGCGCAAAGAGGCACCAGCGAAATATCTCTCCTTCGACGACTTCCGGATGTCCGCCGATGGTCTGACGGTGACTGCCGTCAAAGGGCGCGGCGACACCGCCAAAGAGGTTGAGGAGTGGGTTTCGGCCGCGTTCGAAATCATCGGCCGGGTTCGTGATCCTGAAAGCAACGGCTGGGCCAAGCTTCTGCGCTGGCAGGACGAGGACGGCAAGACGCATTCGCACTCGGTGGCAGATGCGTTGGTGCATGGCGATGCAAAGGTGTTCGTCAGTGAGTTGGCCTCGCGCGGCCTCAACATTCGCCGTGGAGGTGGTTCGCAGCTTGCCGACTATCTGAATCGCGCGAAGGTCGATCGGCGAGTGACGACGGTCGGGCGGACCGGCTGGCACGAAGTGGGCGGCAAGCAGGTGTTTGTGCTGCCGGCTGAGACGATCGGCTCGTCTGCCGCCGAAACTGTCATTTTGGCGGGGGCGAATTCGGCGCCATTCGAGGCAAAGGGCTACTTGTCCGGCTGGCAGGCTGGCGTCGGCGCGCTCGTTCAGAATCACCACCGCCATGTCTTTGCAGTCGCCTCAGCCTTCGCAGGGCCGCTATTGGCACTGGTGAAACAAGATGGCGGTGGGTTCAACTTCCACGGCGGCTCGTCCACCGGCAAAAGCACGGCTATCGAGGCCGCAGCGAGTGTGTGGGGGCGTGGTTCGTCGCCGGGCTATGTCCGGTCGTGGCGGGCGACAGCCAACGCCATTGAGGCTGCCGCTGCACTTCACACCGATACCGCGCTCGTGCTCGATGAATTGGGCGTGGTTGACGCCAGAGAGGCCGGCGCGGCCGCCTATCAGTTGGCCGCCGGGTCAGGCAAAGGCCGGTCGGCGCGGGACGGTTCGTTGCGAACGCCGCTGACGTGGCGAACGTTGATCCTGTCGACTGGTGAGATCCGGCTTGCGGACAAGCTCACTGAAGGCAAGCAACGTGCGATGGCTGGGCAAGCGGTTCGGTTGGTTGATATCCCCGCCGATGCTGGCAAGGGTTTCGGGTCGTTTGATCACAGCGGCCCAACCGGCAATGCAAAGGACATCGCCGACAGCATCAAGCGGGCGGCGCGAACGGCTTACGGCACGGCAGGACCGGAGTTCGTCCGGCGATTGATTTCCGAAGGGCTGGAGGAAGTGTCGAGCTTGGCGCTGGGGAGTGTGGACGCCTTCCGGTCAACGATGGTTCCGCGCGGCGCTGACGGACAGGTACAGCGCGCCGCCGATCGGTTTGGGTTGGTTGCCGCAGCCGGTGAGATCGCAGCATCGCTTGGCGTCGTGCCATGGCCGGCCGGGTCGGCGAAGCGGGCCGCCGAAGTATGTTTCCTGGCCTGGATGGAGTCTCGCGGGGGGTCGGAAGCACATGAGGTGCGCGAAGCGGTCGAGCGGGTTCGGGCATTTGTCCAAGCCCATGGCGACAGCCGCTTCGAACCGCTGCCGAAAATGCTCGAATCCCGGCCTATCCCAAATCGCGTCGGATACCGCCGTGGAGAGGGCGGCGATCGCGAGTGGTTGATTTTTCCGGAGGCATGGAAAGCCGAAGTCGTCGCCGGGCTCGATCCGAAGGCAGCGGCGAGCGCGCTTTCCGATCGCTGCATGTTGCGACGTGCCAACGACGGTTTCCAGCGGGTTGAAAAGATCGATGGAAAGCCGACGCGATTCTATGTCGTGACCGCGGAAATCTTGACCAGCCAACCGACGGGAGAGCTCCATGTCGCGGCTGAAAGCTGATCTCGAAAAGGTCTGGGGGCCTCTGCCGGGAATTGGCGTAACGGGCGTAACAGGCGTAACCGCACACTCGGTTACGCCAAGAAAACCCAATGGTTACAATGGTTACACCGGTTACGCCTCAAATTCAGTGATCGCCGAATGCGGTGAGATCAAACCCGTAACCGAAAGAGAACCTGTCGGCAACGACGACGGCGAGGACATCGAACGGGCCGCCATCATTGAATTCGATGGGGGTAGGCCCGGCGCTCTTGCTGACGCCTTCGCCGCGATGGAGGCCCGTTGCCCGGACGGGGCCGGATCCGAAAGATGGTCTCAGGCAATCGATGATGCCGGGCGTCTGTTGGACCGTTGGGGCGCGACGCTGACGGGGCTCGGATGGAACACCGCCGACATCTTCGAATGGAGGCCGGTCGGATGCTGCGGTTTGGCGTGGGAAATGACCGGCCGCGACGTTCTTGCCGTCACCGATACCGGCGCCGCGCTGGGGCCGGATGTTCGGACTGAATGGGCGTGGTTTGCCCGGCACACAACAAGATAGTCCGTGACCTATCCTTACAATTTTGCTTCGCATTTTCAGAGGAAACCATGACCGAAACAGCGAATTGCAATGAAAAGGCACGGCCGGCGCTCCCGTCAGTTGCCGGTCAGGACGATGGTCGCGCCATAGCCAAGAAAAGTGTGAAGGCAATTCCTCGCATTTCTATCAATCAGAACGGCGATAGCTTCCAAATACAAATTGGCAAAAGCGACTCTGTCGGCGAAAATTTTGAACTGATGCAAGCCCTGGGGACGACGGATCTCGCATTCTATAACGGCCTTCTCAATAGCATCCTGAATGCAGCAAAAGAGGGCGGAAAGGTTGCCGACCAGGGCGCCAACTTCATTGCGTCGGTGGTCGCCGGCATCGAACCGCGAGACCAACTTGAAGCTATGCTCGCGGTCCAAATGGCCGCGATCCATAATGCGACAATCGCCACGGCGCGCCACTTCACGCATGCCAAGACACTACAGCAGCTTGAAGTGCAAGAACGCGCCTTGAATAAGCTCGCCAGAACGTTCACCACGCAGATTGAAGCATTGAAACGATATCGCAGCAGCGGCCAGCAAAAGGTCACGGTTGAACATGTCACTGTTAATGCTGGCGGGCAGGCAATCGTCGGAACCGTCGAACACCCTGGGGGAGGTGGGTCGAAAAGTGGGGGAACGACCCCATGAGCCGTTTGGACGCTGCTCGGAATTCGGCACGCTGTTCCGCTCGATCAAAGCGGACAGGTGAGCACTGCAAAGGCCCGGCTGTTCGCGGGTGGCGCGTCTGTCGATTCCATGGCGCCCGTGGTGGTGGTCCGACGGGACTTGCCAATGGCAACTACCGGCATGGAGAGTTCACGGCTGAAGCGATCGAAACGCGGCACGTGATAGCTGAACTCATTCGCGCGACGCGCGAGACGTTGGACGATCTTCCATAGGTTTTAATCGAAGATGCCGGATCTGCACGACGGCAACAGATGGTTCGGTCGACGGTTGCTACTGACCGTGCGGCATCGTCGGGATTTGTTACTAGGTGGACCAATCAGGGTAGGCAGTAAGCACCCTCCACACGCGCGCGACGTGGTTACCACCAGGTTGGCAGCCAACGCTCCGTATTCGAGAGCATTGGAATGCGTACTGACAAGGGTGTCTAGGCTAGACCAAACAGGTTTTTATAATATTAGACTGGGCAGGGGAAATATCAAGACTTATCAAGGCACAATCTTGGACAAGACGAAGCATAGTATTGTCTATTGTGCATACCGGTTTAACCTTGCCATCATACGCCTTTTTGAGCATTTTTGTGGGGCTCAGTTCATAAAATTCATCCAAACACACCCATGTTGCCTTCTTCAAATAGCAAGATCCGGGCGGCAGAAAGAAATTGTGAAACCGATCGGAAGGTTGGCACCCAAAAATAACGCCTCTTCCGTGCTGTTGCGAAGTGGTTTTGGTAACAACGGAAACAGGCCCAACAGTTCCAACAACTAAGAAAAGCTTCTCTCCGCTCTCACCGTCATGAAAGGCAAAATCCTCATCGAAAAATATAGATCCAGGATTCACCTTAGCTTCTCCATAATCTCCTCTCTTGCTTCAGAGATTTTCATAACATAATCCCTTTCATCATTTCTGATCGCCAGACTATACGGGATCTCTTTTTGTTTCTTCCCTTCCTTATTATACACCCTATCCCACGGAAGATTTTCAAGATGGGTAGCTTCGATCATACTTTCAGCGTCAGTATCTCGATATTCTTCAGCGAGATTCTTCATAATCATCATTTCCCTCTTGGTAAAATGATGTCCTGAAAAATCTACTTTAGGCGTAATAGCCAGCATCCAGTTCTCTTTGAGCGCGCGCTTTTCAATCTGAAAGGCATCGCTCAGGTCAGAGGGCGGGTTGTCAATTTCGTTGTAAAGGTCAACCGGGACGGGACCCTTCGGCCATGCGTAATACGTCAGGCCAGTGACATTTCTGCCCGTCAGCTTGTAATGCTCGAAATCTAGGAAATAAAGCAGTTTGAATAGCTTTATCTTTCCAAACTTTCTTGTATTTCTAGCGAAAAAATTGATTGCTTGAATCAACTTCTCGCGCTCATGCGTGATAAGCATTCGAGCAATCCCTCTAGTGGGCGGCCTGCACTCCGAATCATACACGTAGCCCGGCGCAATAGGCGAGCAAAAATGACCCGTCGTGCGCCAACTCAATATGTAGGTCGGCAATATGTTTCAATTTCGTTCCTAAAATGCCACACGAACTCGCCCCGCACCTTCTGTGCCAGCTGCGTGATGATCCCGGCCCGTAGACCGCGTAGCGGAAGCGTTGCGAAGGGCACTCATTTGGTGCGCACCTCAACTCACGCGAGGGCGGGAGCGCGCGCCAGTTGGCGCAAGATTGTTCTCACTCAAAAAAGTTGGAACGGAGTCTTCCGGTCGCCACCGTGCGCCGTCTGAGAATACGGCCAAGCCCGGCTTCACTTTCGCGCGGAATTCGCCTTCGTCCATCCAAATTCGCGCCTATCCGCCGCAGAGTGGTGGATGAAATGGTGGGTTAATGAAGCTGCCATTTGTAAAAGGCTTTGAACTTCAATGCCTTCGTTGGAGGAGTTGGTGGAGCTAAGCGGGATCGAACCGCTGACCTCTTGAATGCCATTCAAGCGCTCTCCCAGCTGAGCTATAGCCCCACGTCAGCATGATCACCAAGGTGATCAGTCCGAAACTTGCCCTCGAAGTTTCCGGCCGATGCTGGGCCCAAGGCCCAAATCAACCGACAAACCATCCCGTTGGCGGGGCGTTGGGGCGCCCCCCGTGTTGGGCGCATGCTTTAAGCCGAACCGCGATTGGGATCAAGTGGCTTTGTCGGATGCGTCGCAAATTCTTCATCGCGCAGCAATCGTGTTGGGGAAAACGACACCGGCCGGCTCCGAATGACGCTCGGACCGGCGCAAATATCGGCTGAAATGGCCGATTCGGCCCGGGATCGGCAAACCGTCCCCCGGCCCCTGCGCCATCCGCGGCGTTGCGCCCGAGGCACCAAAAGTCCCCCGGCGGGGCGAACCGTCGACCAGACGAGGCGCCCGCCGCGCGGGCGCCATGGCGATCACGGCTCTTCGTCCTCGCCGGCAACGTCGATATCGATGCCGTCGATATCGTCGTCCTCCTCGTCGGGCGCCAGGAACGTATCGTCATCGTCGCCGCCGATATCCTCGATCTCCTCGTCCTCGATGCCCGGCACCTCGGCCTCACCGGATTCCTCGGCGTCGGCCTCTTCGAGCGAGACGAAATCGACCGGCAACGCCTCGACCGTCTCTTCCTCTTCCTCGGCCACCGGTACGACCTTGGTGCGCATGGCCATGGCGGCCACCGTGAACGGCGTGCCGCACTTCGGACAGAGAATCGGATCCCGGTTGAGATCGTAGTACTTGGTGCTGCAGCTCGGGCAGAGCCGCTTAATTCCGAGCTCGGGTTTTGCCACAGATGCCTCGCCTGGAGCTAGTTGTCGATAAAAGGTGGAACCCCATAATGCCAGCGCGCGCGCCTGTCAAAAGGCAATCGTACGCCTCTCGTATGTGTTGGCAACGGGGCCAGCCGCAACGACGGCCGGAATGGCATTTCGCCGAGTCGCGCGCACCGCCGGAGAGGTGACGCGTCAGCCCCTCCATGCTAGATGACGCCAACCCGCAGCGCCGCCCGCCGCCTTGCCCGGTGATCGGTTGCCAGACGGCGAATCCCGACATTTCCCGGCGCCGGAACCCGACATGATCCATTCCGCAGAGTTGAAGCCGCTTTCCTCCGTCGCCGGCGGTCCGTTGCAGGGGCGCATACGCGTGCCCGGCGACAAGTCGATCTCGCACCGCTCGCTGATGTTCGGTGCCGTCACCATCGGCGAGACCTCGATCGAGGGGCTGCTCGAAGCCGACGACGTGCTCGGCACGGCGGACGCCATGCGGGCGCTCGGCGCCAGCGTGACGCGGCTCGGCCAGGGCAGCTGGCGGGTCGGCGGCCTCGGCGTCGGCGGCCTGCTGGAACCGGCGAAAGTCCTGGATTTCGGCAATGCCGGCACCGGCTCGCGCCTCACCATGGGGCTGGTCGGCGGCCACAATATCGCCGCCACCTTCGTCGGCGATGCCTCGCTGTCGCGCCGGCCGATGGGCCGCATCCTCGATCCGTTGCGGCGCATGGGCGTCGACGTCGTCGCCCGGGCCGGCGACCGGATCCCCCTGACGCTGAAAGGCCCGGAAACCCTGGTGCCGATCACCTATCGCGTCCCGATGGCGTCGGCCCAGGTGAAATCGGCGGTGCTGCTCGCCGGCCTCAATGCGCCGGGCGTGACCACGGTGATCGAGCCGATCGCCACCCGCGACCACACCGAGCGCATGCTCGAAGGCTTCGGCGCCGCGATCGAGGTCATCGTCGACGACAATGGCGAGCGCATCATCCGGCTGGAAGGCCGGCCCGACTTGAAGCCGCAGGCTGTCATCGTGCCGGGCGATCCGTCGTCGGCCGCCTTTGCCATCGTTGCCGGGCTGATCGTGCCGGGATCCGACGTGGTGGTGGAAAACGTGCTGCTCAATCCGCTCAGGACCGGCCTGCTGACCACGCTGATCGAGATGGGCGCGGATCTTTCGATCGAGAACGAGCGCCTCTCGGGCGGCGAGCGCATCGGCGACGTGCATGTGCGATTCGGTCGGCTGAAGGGCGTCGCCGTACCGGCCGAGCGCGCGCCGTCGATGATCGACGAATATCCGATCCTGGCGGTTGCCGCTGCCTTTGCCGACGGCGAGACGGTGATGGACGGCCTGGAAGAATTGCGGGTGAAGGAGAGCGACCGGCTGTCGGCGGTGGCGCATGGGCTGTCCGTCAACGGCGTGACGGTGAAGGAGGGCGCGGCGTCGCTCACCATCACCGGCGCCGCCGGTCGCATCGGCGGCGGCACGGTGCCGACCCACCTCGACCACCGTATCGCCATGTCGTTCCTGGTCATGGGCCTTGCCGGCAGCGAACCGGTGACGGTCGACGACACGGCCACCATCGCCACGTCGTTCCCGAACTTCCTCAGCCTGATGCAGGGGCTCGGCGCCGTCTTCGAGGTGCCGAAGGCGGCGTGACGCAGAACAGACGTGGGGATGCCATGCACGTCGGGCCGGCTCCGGGCAAGCCGAATGCGCATGAGCGCCTGAAAGCCGCGGCGACTGCCGAAGCCCTGCGCCTCGGCCTCACCGCGCCGCGCATCGTCAGCGCGTCCGGCCATGGCCAACGACTGACGGACCGGCTGCAAGCCTTCCTCGATCAGCGCCGGCACGGCAGCATGGCCTGGATGGCCGAGCGCACCGCCGCCCGCGCCGATCCGACCGTGCTGTGGCCTGAGGCCGGTTCGATCCTCGTTGTCGGCCTCGACTATGGCCCGGACGAGGATGCGCTCGCCGTCACCCGCCTGCCCGATGTCGGCGCCATTTCGGTCTATGCGCGCGGCCGCGACTATCATGACGTGCTGAAGGGCAAATTGAAGCAGCTCGCCGGCCGGATCGGCGCGCGCGGCCGTGACCTGGGGCTGGACGTTCAGGTCAAGGTCTTCGTCGATACCGCTCCGGTGATGGAGAAACCGCTGGCCGCCGGTTCCGGCCTCGGCTGGCAGGGCAAGCACACCAACCTGGTGTCGCGCGCGCATGGCTCCTGGCTGTTTCTCGGCGAGATCTTTCTGAACGTGATGCTGCCGGCCGACGCGGCGGAAACCGACCATTGCGGCTCCTGTCGCGCCTGCCTCGACGCCTGCCCGACCGACGCCTTCCCGGCGCCCTATCAGCTCGACGCCCGCCGCTGCATCTCCTATTTGACCATCGAACACGCCGGACCGATCCCGCGCGACCTCAGGCCGTTGATCGGCAATCGCATTTACGGCTGCGACGACTGCCTCGCGGTCTGCCCGTGGAACAAGTTTGCCGCGGTCGGTGCCGAGGCAAAGCTGGCGGCGCGGAACGATTTGCGCCGCCCGAGCCTTGCCGATCTGGCGATGCTTGACGACGGCGCGTTTCGCGCGCGCTTTTCGGCCTCGCCGATCAAGCGCATCGGCCGCGATCGGTTCGTGCGCAACGTGCTGATTGCCATCGGCAATTCGGGCGATCCGTCGCATTTGCCGCGGCTCGTCGGTCTGCTCGGCGATGCCTCTGCCCTCGTGCGAGGTGCCGGCGTCTGGGCCCTGTCGCGGTTGTTGCCGCCGGCGGACTTCGCCGCGCTTGCCGTCGCGCATCTGCCGGCAGAGAGCGATTGGGACGTGCGGGCGGAATGGTCTCGCCCTAACGCCTAACCCGCATGCGAACGGGCCGGCTTTGCCCCCGTGCCGATCTCGGCTAGCGTGCGGGTGGTGAAATCGTCGCCCCCGGGAACCATCATGCTGGCGGACAAGCGCATCCTTCTCGTCATTTCCGGCGGCATTGCCGCCTACAAGTCGCTCGACCTCATCCGCAGGCTGAAGGAGCGCGGCGCCTCAGTGCGCGTGGTGTTGACCAAATCGGCAGAACACTTCGTCACGCCGCTGTCCGCCGGCGCACTCTCCGGCGATCGCGTCTATTCCGACCTGTTCGATCTGACCGGCGAACACGATATCGGCCACATCAAGCTGTCGCGCGATACCGATCTGATCGTGGTGGCGCCGGCGACCGCCAATATTCTTGCCAAGATGGCGGCCGGCATCGCCGACGATCTCGCCACCAACATCCTGTTGGCGACCGACAAGCCGATTCTCGCCGCCCCGGCGATGAACCCGCGCATGTGGGCCAATGCCGCGACCAGACGCAATGTCGCCTGGCTGAAAGATCAGGGCATCGCGACCGTCGGGCCCAACGTCGGCGCCATGGCCGAGCGGGGCGAGACCGGCGAGGGGCGCATGGCCGAGCCGATGGAGATCGTCGCGGCGGTCGAGGCGATCCTCACCCCCGCCGCCTCCGCTGGAGGCGCTGCTTCCGGCCCGCTCACCCGTCGCCATGTGCTCGTCACATCGGGACCGACGCATGAGCCGATCGATCCGGTGCGGTTCCTGGCCAATCGCTCCTCCGGCAAACAGGGTCACGCCGTTGCGATCGCCGCCGCGAGGCTCGGCGCTCGCGTCACCCTGGTGTCCGGCCCGGTGACCATCCCCGATCCGGCCGGTGTCACCGTCGTGCGCGTCGAGACCGCGCAGCAGATGCTCGCGGCGGTCGAAGCGGCGCTGCCGGCCGATATCGCCATCTTCGCTGCCGCCGTCGCCGACTGGCGCGTGGCGACTGCGGCGGACGAGAAGATCAAGAAGGGGCCGGGCGGCGTGCCGCAGCTCGCCCTGGTCGAGAATCCCGACATTCTCGCTGCGATCGGCCGCCACCCGACGCAGCGCCCGAAGGTGGTCATCGGCTTTGCCGCCGAGACCGAAAATCTTCTCGCCAACGCCGCGGCGAAGCTGAAGCGCAAGGGCGCGGATGCCATCGTCGCCAATGATGTGTCGCCGGGGACCGGCATCATGGGGGGTGATCGCAATCATGTGCGTTTTCTCTCAGGCGATGGCGTGGAAGACTGGCCGGAGGGGGGGAAGGACGCGGTGGCGGCGATGATCATCGCCAAGGCGGTCCAGCTCCTGCAAGGCTGAGCCCCCGGCCGCTACGACAACGCCCGGAGGGAAGAGATGAATCTGCTCGGCCGTCGCCTGCTTTCCCGGCTCCTCCTCGCGGCGCTCCTCGCGCTCGCTCCGGCGCATGGCTTCGCCCAAAGCGGCCCGCCCGGCATGCCGCAGGCCGGCGTCGCCATTCCCTCGAGTGCCGCGCGGCTGCTCCCCGTCGTCGCCAAGCACGGCGCGGTCTCCAGCCAGGAGGCACTGGCCACCCGCGTCGGCGTCGACATCTTGCAGCGCGGCGGCAATGCGATCGATGCCGCGGTCGCCGTCGGCTTCGCGCTCGCCGTCACGCTGCCGTCGGCCGGCAATCTCGGTGGCGGCGGTTTCATGCTGGTGCATCTCGCCAAAACGGGCGAGACGGTTGCCATCGACTACCGCGAGACTGCGCCGAAGGCGGCCACCCGCGACATGTTTCTCGGGCCGAACGGCGAGCCGGACCCGGCGAAGTCGCGCGATTCGGGGCTCGGCATCGGCGTTCCCGGCAGCGTCGCCGGTTTGGCCGAGGCCGAAGCCCGCTATGGCTCGGGCAAGTTCACCCTGGCCGATCTGATCGCCCCGGCGATCGCGCTGGCGCGTCAGGGCATTCCGGTCGAAGCCGGGCTGGCCGATTCGCTCGACCAGGACACGCGGCTCGGCAAATTCGCTTCGAGCCGCGCCATCTTCTTTGCCGGCGACAAGCCGATTCCGCGCGGCGAGAAGCTGGTGCAGGCTGATCTTGCCGCAACGCTTGGGGCCATCGCCCGCTCCGGTCCGGACGCGTTCTATCACGGGCCTGTCGCCGAGAAGATCGTCGCGGCGGTCAAGGGCGTCGGCGGCATCATGACGCTGGAGGATCTGGCGGCCTACAAGCCCGTCATCCGCCAGCCGGTGACCGGCAGCTACCGCGGCTTTCAGATCGTCTCCATGCCGCCGCCGTCGTCGGGCGGCGTGCACCTGATCGAGATCCTCAACATTCTGGAAGGCTTCGATCTGGCGAAATTGGGCGCCGGCAGCGCCGACCAGATCCATCTGCTCGCCGAAGCGATGAAGCCGGCCTATGCCGATCGGGCGAAGTTCCTCGGCGATCCCGATCGCGTTACGGTGCCGCTCGCCGGCCTGACGTCGAAGGTCTATGCGGAGAAGCTGCGCGCCGCGATCGACCTGACGAAGGCGCGGCCGGCCAAGGACGTTGCCGCCGGCGATCCCCTGCCGTACGAGCACGACCAGACGACGCATTTCTCGGTGGTCGACGCCGACGGCAATGCCGTCGCCAACACCTATACGCTCAACTTCCTCTATGGCATCGGGTTGGTCGCCGACGGCACCGGGGTGCTCTTGAACAACGAGCTCGACGATTTCTCGGCCAAGCCCGGCGCGCAGAACGCCTATGGCCTCGTCGGTGGCGAGGCCAACAGCGTGGCCCCCAACGCCCGCCCGCTGTCGTCGATGACGCCAACCTTCGTCTTCAAGGACGGCAAGCTCGTGCTGGTCACCGGTTCGCCCGGCGGCAGCCGCATCATCACCACGGTGCTGCAGGTCATCGTCAACGTCATCGACAATGGCATGAATATCGCCGAGGCCGTCGCCGCGCCGCGCATCCACGACCAATGGCTGCCGGACGTGCTGTTGACCGAAACCGGCCTGTCGCCGGATACCATCCGGATCCTCAGGGAGCGTGGCCACGACGTGGTGGTCGGCACCACCTCCGGTTCGGCCAATTCGATCGCGGTTACGCCGCAAGGGCTGGAGGCTGCCGCCGATCCGCGCCAGAGAGGCACCTTGGCGGCAGGCTATTGACGGCCTACTGCCGCACGCTTCCTTCGATCGCCTCGATGTTGAAGGCGGCGGCCATCAGCGCCTTGGTATAGGGCGACTGCGGCGATGCGAAGATCGCCTCGGTCGAGCCCTCTTCGACCACCTTGCCGTCCTTCATCACGATCACGTCGTTGGCGAGCGCCCGCACCACTTTCAGGTCGTGCGAGATGAACAGGTAGGCGAGCCCGTGCCGGGCCTGCAGCGCCCTGAGCAGGTCGACCACCTCGGCCTGCACCGACATGTCCAAGGCCGAAGTCGGCTCGTCGAGCATCACGAACTTCGGCTCCAGCACCAGCGCGCGCGCGATCGAGATGCGTTGGCGCTGGCCGCCGGAAAACTCGTGCGGATAGCGGAAGCGCGTCTCGGCATCGAGCCCGACTTCGGTCAGCGCCGAGACGACCTTGGCATCGAGTTCCTGCGGTTTCATGCCCGGCCGGTGCACGCTGAGCCCCTCGCCGACGATGTCGGCGATCGACAGCCTGGGCGACAGGGCGCCGAACGGGTCCTGGAAGACGACCTGCATGTCCTTGCGCAAGCTGCGCGTGGCTTTCGACTTCAGCCCCTGGATGTCGCGGCCCATGAACACGATGCTGCCTTCCGACGAGATCAGGCGCAGCAGCGCCAGCCCGAGCGTGGTCTTGCCGGAGCCGGATTCGCCGACGACGCCGACCGTCTGTCCGGCCCGGACCTTCAGCGAAATGCCATCGACCGCCTTGATGTAGCCGACCGTGCGCCTCAAGAACCCGCGCTTGATCGGAAACCACACCTTCAGGTCTTTCACCTCGGCGATGACCGGCGCGGTCGGGTTCGAGACCGGCGGCGCGCCCTTCGGTTCGGCCGCGAGCAGCTTTTGCGTATAGGGGTGCTGCGGATCGGCGAAGATCGCCTCGGTCGGCCCCATTTCGACGATGCGGCCGTTGGTCATCACCGCCACCCGGTCGGCAAAACGCCGGACAATGCCGAGATCGTGGGTGATGAACAGCACGGCCATGTTGCGGCGGCGTTTCAGATCGTCGAGCAGATTGAGGATCTGCGCCTGCACGGTGACGTCGAGCGCGGTGGTCGGTTCGTCGGCGATCAAGAGCGCCGGCTCGTTGGCGAGCGCGATGGCGATCATCACCCGCTGCCGCTGCCCGCCGGACAATTGGTGCGGATAGGCGTTGAGCCGCGATCGCGGATCGGGGATGCCGACCTGGGTCAAGAGATCGATGACACGGGTGTGGACCTCCTTCTGGCCGATGCCGAAATGTGCCCGCATGATCTCGCCGACCTGCTGCTCGATCGTGTGCAGCGGATTGAGCGACGTCATCGGCTCCTGGAACACCATGGTGATGTCGCGGCCGCGCACCTGGCGCATGTCGCGCTCGTCGAGCTTCAACAGATCGCGCCCGTTGAGCCGCACCTCGCCCGACGGGTGGAAGGCGGCGGGGTAGGGTAAGAGCCGCGGGATCGACAGCGCCGTCACCGACTTGCCGGAGCCGGATTCGCCGACGAGCGCCAGGGTTTCGCCACGCGCGATGTCGAAGGAGACACCCTCGGCCGCCGGGAACACCGTGCCGCCCTGCCGGAACGATACGGCGAGGTTGCGGACTTCGAGAAGCGGCTGGGGGTCGGACGATGTCACGTCGGTATCCGTGCGGGGCGAAGGGATCGGGGCGACCAGCATTGGGCGTCAGCTCACAGGAACGTCTTGCGCGGATCGAAGGCGTCGCGCACCGCCTCGCCGGCAAATATCAGCAGGCTCAGCATCAACGAGATGGTCAAGAAGCCGGAGAGGCCGAGCCACGGCGCTTGCAGGTTGTTCTTGCCCTGCGCCAGCAGCTCGCCGAGCGACGGTGAGCCCGGTGGCAGGCCGAAGCCGAGGAAGTCGAGCGAGGTCAGGGTCGAGATCGAGCCGTTGAGGACGAACGGCATGAAGGTCAGCGTCGCCACCATGGCATTGGGCAGCAGATGGCGGCGCATGATGGTGAAATTTCCGACACCCAAGGCGCGGGCCGCCCGCACGTATTCGAAGTTGCGGGCGCGCAGGAACTCCGCCCTGACGACGCCGACCAGCCGCACCCAGGAGAACAGCAGGAGGATGCCGAGCAGGATCCAGAAACCCGGCGGCAGGATGGCGGCGACGATCAACAGCAGGTAGAGCTCCGGCAGCGACGTCCAGATCTCGATGAAGCGCTGGAACAAGAGATCGGTCCAGCCACCGAAATAGCCCTGCACCGCGCCGGCGGCGACGCCGATGACCGAGGAAACGGCCGTCAGGATCAGGCCGAACAGCACGGAGATGCGGAAGCCGTAGATCATGCGGGCGAGCACGTCGCGGCCGAGGTCGTCGGTGCCGAGCCAGTTCCAGTTGCCGATGACGCAGCGGGCGTCGGCGAGCCCCTGATCATAGCGGCTGCAACGCTTTTGCGCATCGTACAGCCAGGACGGCTTGGCCGGCGCCGGATCGGGGATTTCGTAGTTGACCGTCGAATAGGAGTAGCGCACCGGCGGCCACAGCGCCCAGCCATTGTCGGCGATCGCCTTCTGGTTGACCGGATCGCGATAGTCGGTCTGCGGCAGGAAGCCGCCGAAGGTTGCCTCCGGATAGTCGAAGACGACCGGGAACAGGTATTCGCCCTTGTAGGAAACGACGATCGGCCGGTCGTTGGCGATCACTTCGGCAAACAGCGACAGGACGAACAGCACCAGGAACAGGTAGAGCGAGTAGGAGCCGCGCTTGTTGGCGCGGAAATTGGCGAGCCGGCGCTGATTGAGCGGCGAGAGCCACAGCTTGCGGCGGGGGCGGGCGGCGGCGGGGACGAAGGCGACATCGGTCATGGCTGCCTCAGACCTCCCGCGATTCGAAATCGATTCTGGGATCGATCCAGGTGTAGGTGAGGTCGGAGATGAGCCCGATCAGCAGCCCGAGAAGCGAGAAGATGAAGAGCGTTGCGAACACCACCGGGTAGTCGCGATCGATCACCGAGTTGAAGCCGAGCTGCCCAAGCCCGTCGAGCGAGAAGATCTGCTCGATCAACAGCGAACCGGAGAAGAATGCGCCGATGAAGGCGCCGGGGAAGCCGGCGATGACGAGGAGCATGGCATTGCGGAACACGTGGCCGTACAGCACTTGCCGCTCGCCCAGACCCTTCATCCGCGCCGTCGTCACGTATTGCTTGCGGATCTCGTCGAGGAAGCAGTTCTTGGTCAACAGCGTCGTATTGGCAAAGGCCGACAGCCCCATGGCGGTGATCGGCAGCACCAGGTGCCAAAGATAGTCGGCGATATAGTGCGGCCAAGACAGCGTGGCGGCATTGTCGGAATGCAGGCCCCGGAGCGGGAAGAAGTCCCAGAACGAGCCGCCGGCGAACAGCACGATCAGCAGGATGCCGAACAGGAAGCCCGGCACGGCGTAGCCGACGATCACCGCCGCGCTCGTCCAGATATCGAAGGGTGTGCCGTCGCTGACCGCCTTGCGGATGCCCAGGGGGATCGAGATGCCATAGGACAGCAGCGTCAGCCAGAGGCCGAGCGAGATCGACACCGGCATCTTCTCGCCGATCAGTTTCAGGACCGAGACATTGCGGAAGTAGCTCTCGCCGAAATTGAACGTCAGATAGTTCTTCATCATCAAGAGGAATCGTTCCGGCGCCGGCTTGTCGAAGCCGAACTGCTTTTCCAGCTTCTTGATGAATTCGGGATCGAGCCCCTGACTGCCGCGGTAGCGCGATGACGTCGCATCGGTGGCATTGAGCGCCGCCTTGGCGCCGACGAGGTCGCCGCCGCTGCCGGAGATGCGCGCGGTCGCCGAGACGTCGTTGCCGGTCAGTTGCGCGATGATCTTTTCCACCGGCCCGCCGGGGGCGAACTGCACGATGACGAAGCTGACGGCCATGATGCCGATCATCGTCGGGATGATCAGCAGAAGACGGCGGAGAATGTAGGCGGCCATGGAGGATCTATGGTCCCGTTCGATTGGAAGCTATCGGCGAAATGCCGTGGCAGCGCGGATTATGGCAGTAGACGAATTCGCCCTTCCTGTGTCGTCACGCGATCAACTTGGCTTGATCACAACCCCTTGCCGATTTTTTCGGCACGTGCACGGTCGATCCACCAGGTCGCATTGATGCCGGCGTCGTTGTCGTAGGCAGGCACCTTGTCGGGCCGGCCATAGACGTCCCACACCGCCATGTTATGCGATGTCTTGTACCAATGCGGCACCCAGTAGCGTCCCGAGCGCAGCACCCGGTCGAGGGCGCGCGCTGCAGCTTCAAGCTCGACACGCGAATTCGCCGACAGCATCGTCTTCAGCAGCGCATCGATGACCGGATCGGCGATGCCGGCATAGTTGCGCGAGCCCTGCAGCTTGGCGAAATCGGAGCGCCAGAACACGCTGATGCCTTCGTCCGGCGTCGGCGACATGGAAAAGCGCCGGCTGGTCGCGTCGAAGTCGAAATCGTCGAGCCGCGACTGGTACTGCGCCGCATCGATGGTGCGGACGGTCGCCGAGACGCCGAGGAGTTTCAGGTTCAGCAGATACGGCTGGACGATGCGTTCGAGCCCGGGATCATCTTCGAGGAACTCGATCGTCAGCGCCTCGCCCTTGGCATTCTTCAAAACGCCGTTATCGGACACCCAGCCGGCTGCCTTCAACAACTCGGAAGCGCGCCTGAGCAGCGTGCGATCGTGACCCGAACCGTCGGAGACCGGTGGCACCCAGGCCTCGCCGAAGACTTCGTCCGGTACCCGGCCGCGGAACGGTTCCAACAGCGCCAGTTCGGCGGCGCTGGGCTTGCCCGTCGCCTTCAGGTCGGAATTCTCGAAGAACGACGCCGTGCGCGTGTAGCTGCCGTAGAACAGGTTCTTGTTGGTCCATTCGAAGTCGAAGGCCAGCCCCAGCGCCTCGCGCACCCGGATGTCGGCGAACTGCGGCCGCCGCATGTTGAGGAACCAGCCCTGCGCTCCCGACGGCAGCCCGTCCGGCAGTTCGAACGTCTTCACCCGCCCGTCGATGACGGCGGGGAAGTTATACTGGGTTGCCCAATCGCGCGCGGTGAACTCCTCGCGCATCAGATATTGTCCGGCCTTGAAGGCCTCCAGGCTGACCGTGCGGTTGCGGTACATCTCGTAGCGGATGATGTCGAAATTGCCCTGCCCGCGATTGACCGGAAGATCCTTGCCCCAATAGTCCGGCACGCGCTGGTATTCGATATAGGACCCTGCCTCGAACCGGCCGATGCGATAGGGGCCGGAGCCGAGCGGCGGCTCCATCGTCGATTTTTCGAAATCATGGGCGGTGTAATAGGCCTTCGACAGGATCGGCAGGCCGGCGACGAACAGCGGCATGCCGCGCGAGACCCCGGCTGCAAAGGTGACGACCACCTCGCCGTCGCTGCCGACCTCGGCCGATGCCAGCCCCTTGATGCTCTCGACGATGTCCGGATGGCCTTTGTCCTTCAACAGCCGCATGGAAAACACCACGTCGTCCGCCGTCAGCGGGCTGCCATCGTGGAAGCGCGCCTCCGGGCGCAGCCTGAACACGTAGCGCCGGCCACCGTCGAGGACACGTACCGACTTGGCGACGAGCCCGTAGATCGCGTCCGGCTCGTCGAGCGCCCGTGCCATCAACGTATCGAAGATGACGAGTTCGTTCGCCGGCGCCTGGCCTTTGAGGACCAGCGAATTCAGCGTGTCGAAGGTGAGGAGGCTCTGATTGAACGCGCCGAACGCCGCGGTGCGAATGAGCCGCCCGCCGGTCGGCGCGTCCGGGTTGACGTAGTCGAAATGGGCGAAATCGGCAGGGTATTTCAGATCGCCGAAATAGGAGAGGCCGTAGCGTTCGCTGTCTTCGGCGAACGCGGCGATGCCGGCAAACGGCGCTGCGAATGGGACTGCTGCCGCGGCCTTGAGGATTTGCCGCCGCGTCGGAGTGAGGCCGTCGGGCCGCGCCCTCAAGACCTGCCTCCGGTCTTGGCGGCCTTGGCGGCATCCCACCACCAGATCGTCGGCAGGCCGGTGGAATATTTCGGCAGCGGATCGGGATGCGAGAAGCGGTCCCAGCGCGCGATGCGGATCGCGGGCAGCGTCCAGCCGGGAATGACGTAGTGGTTCCACAACAGCAGCCGGTCGAGCGCCTTGGTGGCGGCAACGAGATCGTCGCGGCCCTTGTTGTAGATGATCTCGTGGATGACGAAGTCGACCGCTGGATTCTTGATGCCGCCGTAGTTTTTCGAGCCATCGCGGTCGGCGGATGCCGAGCCGAAGTACTCCTGCTGCTCGTTGCCCGGCGAAAGCGACTCAGCCCAGCCGGAGACGATCATGTCGAAGTCACGCTTGATCACCCGGTTGATGTATTGCGAGGTATCGACCTGACGGATGCCGAGATCGATGCCGACGGCGGCGAGCGCCGCCTTGTAGGGCAGCGCCACGCGTTCGAACAGCGGCGAGGAGATCAGCAGCTCGAACCTCATCGGCTCTCTGGTCTTGGCGTTGACCAGCCGGCCGCCGTCGATCACCCAGCCGGCCGCATTGAGGAGCTTCAGCGCCTCACGCTGGTTGGCGCGCTTCAAGGTCGGGTTGCCGCCGACCGGGTTCTTGAACGGAGTGGTGAACACCTCGGCCGGAACTGGTCCCTTCTCCTTCGCCGCCTGGAGGATTTCCAGTTCGCGACCTTCCGGCAGGCCGCGCGACATCAGCTCGGTCGGATAGAAGTAGCTGTCGACATGCTCGTACTGGCCGAAGAAGATGGTGCGGTTGATTTCCTCGAAATCGAACAGATAGCTGAGCGCCAAGCGCACGCGGTCGTCGTTGAACGGGGACCGGCGCAGATTCATGACGAAGCCGCTCATCGCGCCCGAGGCCCGCTCGGGGAATTTTTCCAGGATGATGCGGCCGTCGGCTTTGGCCGGGATATCGTAGGCGGTCGCCCAGTTCTTGGCCGAAGACTCCGACCGGAAGTCGAAATTGTCGCCTTTGAACGCTTCGAGTTCGACTGAATCGTCGCGGTAGATGTCGTAGCGGATCTCGTCGAAATTGTTGGTGCCGATGGCGAACGGCTGGTTCGCCGCCCAATAGTCCTTGACCCGTTCGTACGTGATGGTCTTTCCGGCTTCGAACGACTTGATCTTGTACGGGCCGGAGCCGAGCGGCGGCTCGAGCGTCGTCCTGGTGATGTCGCGCGGCTGTCCGTCGGCACCATTCGCCGTCCACCAGTGCTTGGGCAGGATGCGGAGTTCGCCGACGATCTGCGGCAGTTCGCGGTTGCCGCTCTGGTCGAAGCTGAAGGTGACCTCGTGCGGACCGGTCGCTTCGGCCTTCTTCACATGCGAATAGTAGAACTGCTGCTGCGGATCGTTGGCGGTCTGCACTTCGAACGACCACACCACGTCTTCCGGGGTGATCGGCTCGCCGTCTTGCCAGCGCGCATCGGGGCGCAAGCGGAAAGTCACCGAAGAATAGTCGTCAGGGTATTTCAATGCCTCGGCGATGTCGCCGTATTCGCTCGATATTTCGTCGAGCGAAGCGGTCATCAGCCGTTCGTAGATCAGGTCGGCGCCCGGCGCGATATTGCCTTTGACCGAGGTGAGTACGATGTTGAAATTGTCGAAGCCGCTGCTGTCGCCTAGTCTGAGCGTGCCGCCCTTCGGGGCATTCACGTTGACATAATCGAAATGCTTGTAGTCGGCGGGATACTTCAACGGACCGATGAGCGAGACGCCGTGCCGCCATTGCGGCTCATCGGCGGTGGCAGGCGTTTGCGCGACCAACGACAGGCCGACGACGGCGATCGCCACGCCGACAGCAATCCGGCGCCAGGCGGACAGGGGCTTGAGATCTTTCATCAACGGTGAGTCGCTCCGAAGGTCTGCAACGACGGCTACTATTAACTCGGTTCAGCCGAAAACCAATCGGGGCACGCCATTGTGACGAAAATATCGCATGCCGCAGGTGCGTGATTCGGGCGGCAAAGCGGCTGGATGAAGGCGGAGAGCCGCAAGCCTCGAATGCCTTTCGGCACCGATCGGCGGCAGGGCATGCGAAGGCCGTTCAAATGCAACGGGAGCCGAACCTTGCGGTCCGGCTCCCCGAAGAAGCGGCGGTATGCCGTGGCTCAGTTCGGCATCGGCATGGGCGCGTCGGACTGCGAGCGCAGGTACATGATGACGGCGGCGCGATCCTCCGGCTTCGGCAGGCCAGCGAACGTCATCTTGGTCCCTTTGACGAAGTCCCTCGGGCTGGTCAGGAACTTGTCGAGATCCTCATAGCTCCACTTCGCCCCGGTCTTGGCGCGGTCTTCCATGCCGCTCGAATAGGTGAACGTCGGCATGTGTGCCGCCGGGCCGCCGACGACGCCCCACAGGTTGGGGCCGACGCCTTTCGGGCCGCCCTTGTCGGCGTTGTGGCAACTCTTGCAGTTGTTGAACACTTTCAGGCCGGCTTCGGCCGTCGTCGCTTTCATCCGGTCGGCGATCGGGGCGACGGGCTCGGCCTTCGCTTCCTTGGCCGGGGCATTGGTATCGGCGGTCTTGACGAGGAAGCCCGGCTTCGCCGGAGCGTCGGATGAGAATATTCCTTCTCCGAGGATGTTGAGTCCGACCGCGAACAGCAACGCGCCCAATCCGGCGCCGGCGATCTTGTTGAACAGCAAGGATTCCATCGGGTCAGGTCTCCCATCTTGCGGGCGGCCGCAGCAACGCCGGCCGCTGCAGCCGACGCTGGGTGAAACTCGTTTTGCGCGGCGGAAACTACAAGCTTTCCTGTATGCCTGTCCAGCCGTATAAGCGGGCGCGTTGCAGCCGACTGCGGGCTTTTTCGGCAGCTTACGACTATTGCATGAATGGATGCGAAGCCTATGGCGACCTCTCCCTCCGCCCTCGTCCTGATCCCGGCGCGCATGGCGGCGGCGCGGTTGCCGGGAAAGCCGCTGGCCGATATCTGCGGCGAACCGATGATCGTGCATGTCTGGCGGCGAGCGGTGGAAGCCGGCATCGGTCCGGTCGCGGTCGCCTGCGATGACGCCCGCATAGTCGATGCCGTCACCAGGGCCGGCGGCACCGCAATCCTGACCCGCCCCGATCACCCGTCGGGCTCCGACCGCATCTACGAAGCGCTCCAGGGCCTCGATCCCGACCGGCGCTACGATGTGGTCGTCAACGTGCAGGGCGACCTGCCGACCATCGAGCCCAAGGCGGTGCAGGCCTGTTTCGCCCCCCTCAGCGATCACGCCGTCGACATTGCCACCATCGCCGCCGAGATTACCCGCGAGGAGGAGAAGACCGCGCCGAGCGTGGTGAAGGTCATCGGCACGCCGGTCGACGCGACGCGGCTGCGCGCGCTGTATTTCACCCGCGCCACCGCGCCAACCGGGCCGGGGCCGCTCTACCATCACATCGGACTCTACGCCTATCGCCGCGCCGCGCTCGAGCGCTTCGTGCACCTGCCGCAGGGGACGCTGGAACGGCGCGAGAAGCTTGAGCAGTTGCGCGCGCTCGAAGCCGGCATGCGCATCGACGTCGGTCTGGTCGATACCGTGCCGCTCGGCGTCGATACGCCCGCTGACCTCGATCGCGCCCGCCAACTGCTCGGGCACAACGGCTGAAGCCGCTCGCGGCGTCCGCGAGCCTCGACGGAGTCGCGCATCGACCGGCCGACAGGCATTTTTGGCTTCGGCCTTGCCGACGGATCTGCTATTCGATCGCATGGACTTTAGGAGAATACCCGCAGAGACCTGCAGGTAAGTCGCAGAAGTCGGTCCGCGAGGCGAAGCGGCGATTTCCAGCAAGGACAGGACAATGACCGGCCGTAAGAAGATCGTGTATCAGGGCGAGCCAGGCGCCAATTCCCACATTGCCTGCCGTGAAGTCTATCCTGACTACGATGCCGTCCCCTGCCAGACCTTCGAGGACTGCTTTGCCATGATCGGCTCTGGCACGGCGGATCTCGGCATGATCCCGGTGGAAAACTCCATCGCCGGCCGCGTCGTCGATATCCACAATCTTCTGCCGCAGTCGAACCTGCACATCATCGGCGAATACTTCCTGCCGATCCGGCATCAGCTGTTGGGTCTTGCCGGCACGACGCTCGCCGACATCAAGACGGTGCAGAGCCATCCGCAGGCGATCGGCCAGTGCCGCGCACATCTGCGTGAATTGGGGCTGGTGCCCGTCGTCGGCGGAGATACCGCCGGCTCGGCGCGCGAAATCGCCGCGGCCGGCGACAGGAGCCGCGGTGCCATCGCTTCCAGGCTTGCCGCCGAGATCTACAATCTCGACATCCTGGCGACCGACGTCGAGGACGAGGACCACAACACCACCCGCTTCATCATCCTGTCGGCGGAATCCTTGCGGGCTGCGGCTGGCCTCGGCCCGATCATGACGACCTTCGTGTTCAATGTGCGCAACCTGCCGGCAGCGCTGTACAAGGCACTCGGCGGCTTCGCTACCGGCGGGGTCAACATGACGCGGCTGGAAAGCTACATGATCGACGGCCAGTTCACCGCGACGCAGTTCCTGGCCGATATCGAGGGCCATCCCGATGAGCGCCATGTCGCCCGCGCCTTCGAGGAACTGGCGTTCTTCGCCGATTACCGCATCCTCGGCGTCTATCGTGCCAGCCCGTTCCGCGAGCGGGCGCTGTCGGCCGACGTGACGCGGTTGCGCGTGCCGGTACGTGGCATGTGACGGGCGAAACGCGCTAGTGCAGTGCCCGGGCACGTGATCGGAGCGCGGCATGCTCTGACGTCGGGCGTCCGTGTCGTCACTTGCGCTGGATCGCGATGGGTTTGGACCCGGTCTGGTCAAAGCTCATGACCGCGATCGATATCAAGGAGTTGGAGCGGGAGCTATGGCGGAAGCCGCACGCGCTTTTCGCCGTCCCGCTGTGGAATCGTTAGGTTGCTCGTGCATCTGCAGGCCATCCAATCGCTCGTTTGCCTGTTGCTCCCTGCAGCGGATGAATGTGTCGACGCATCGGGATACGCGAGCCGTCAGGGCCTTGCAGCCGGGCCGGCGAATGGGGCGCTACAAACGAAGGCCTGGGCTCCAGGCCAGGGTATGATCGGAGGACTCCGACTGGGACGAGGCTTGATCCAGCAGCCGGGACCGGTCGCCGACAATCGGGCGGAACGCCTTCGGCGGGCGCCGACGCGTCGATCGCAGGGCGGGACTGGTTACGCTCGAGTCCATGGGGCCGCATGAAACGAACGCTCATCATCGTTGCCTTCCTGGTCGGGATTGCCGCCTTGCTCGGCCTGATGCGCGCGCTTCTGTCGACCGATATCGTCGCGTCGCGCGTCACGGCCATCCTTTCCGCCGACGCTGCCGGCCGCCTGAGCTATTCCGGCCAGCCGCAGATCGAGCTGTTTCCCCGCCTCGCCGTCAGTTTCACCGATGCCGGTCTTTCCGGAACCGGCGCTGCCGCTCCGCATTTCACCACCCGGCGGCTGACGGCCCGGCTCGACATCCTGTCGCTTCTCGCCGGGCGACTGAACGTGACCGAGATCGATCTCGACCATCCAAAGCTCGACATGCGCGCGCTTGCCTCGCTCGCGGATCTGACGCCCGATCGATCGATCCTGCAGCACCTGCATCCGGCAGCCATCGTCGTGCATGGCGGCGAGATCGCCATGACCGCGGACGACGGCAGCCGGGCCGAGGGGGCACAAGCGATCGAGGCGGAGTTGTGGTGGCCGCGCGAGGAGAGCAGCGCCTCCTTCGTCGCGTCCTTCGTCTGGCGTGGCCAACCGGTCAGTTTCACCTGGCAGGGTCTGGCGCCGCGACGTCTCGCCAGCGGAGCCGCCTGCAACCTCGAACTCACCTTGACGCTGCCGGGCCTCAATGTCGGCTTCTCCGGTCTGGCGGTGCTCGCCGACGTCTTTCGCCTCGATGGCATGCTGTCGGTCGACAGCCGCGGCCTCGGAGCGCTCGGCCATCATCTCGGCCTCATCGCGGCCGATGCCGCCGGTCCCATCGCCGCCTTCGCCCGCCTCGATCCGAGCCTCAGCCTGTCCGGTCGGCTGCAGTCGCGAGGTTGGGCCGGGGTGGTGGACGACGCGCACCTGAAACTGGCCAAGGCGACAGCGGAAGGCGTCGTTTCGCTCGCCTTCGATACGCCGCGCCCGCAATTGCGCGGCACGCTCGCCTTCGACCGGCTGGCACTCGCCGACGATCTCTCGCCGCTCCCCGGCGATTGGCGCTCCTGGCGCATCGAGCCGAAACCCTTGACCGTCTTCGATGTCGACCTGCGCGCCTCGATGAACGAGTTGAAGATCGGCAGCCTCGTTCTGCAGCATCCGGCTGCGGCGCTGCTGATCCAGGAAGGCCGCTTCAACGCCGAGGTCAGCGACACCGGGCTGCTCGGCGGTACCGGGTCGCTGACCTTGCGCGGCTTCGTCGGGCGCGAGCGGGCGACGGCCGACGGCCGCTTCACCCTGATCGACGTGTCGGCCCCTGCCGTGCTGGCGTTGTTCGCCGACGACAATGCCGGCATAGCGCGCGGCAAGCTGTCGCTTCTGTCCGACGTCAAGGCCGAAGGCGCCACGCTCGGCGAGATCGTCAATTCGCTCGACGGCCACCTCGATCTCGAAGCGGCGCAGGTTGCCATGCGCAATCCTTGGGCATTGCCCGGTCTCAGCCAATCGAATCCGGCGACGGCGCTGGTCGACCGCAATCCGGTGATCGAACACGCCAGCGCCGACATCGGGCTGTCGGGCGTCAATGCGTCGGTGCACAAGCTCAGCGCCGACCTTGGTCAGCTCCGGCTCGATCTGTCCGGCACCGCCTCGCTCGCCGATGCCAGCCTCTGGCTGTCGGGGCGGCTGGGGCCACGCGATCCGCCAGCGCCGGGCGTCGAGCCGAGCCAACCCGTCGGGCTGCGCCTCATCGGGCCGCTGCTGCATCCGAGCCTGTCGCCGGAGGCGGTCGACGACGTCACCGGCGCCGCGGCCAAACCGAAGCTGCCCTGATCCGAGGCGACGCGACCGTGGAGTCTGCCGGCGTTGGCTTCAGGCCGCCCGCGCGGCGAAGCGGGTGACGTCGACGATGCGGTCGGCGACGCGCTCGCGCACATCCTCGTCGTGGAAGATGCCGATCATCGCCACGCCCTGCCGTTTCTTGTCGAAGATGAGTTCGACCACGGCAGCGCGGTTGACCGCATCGAGCGAGGCCGTCGGCTCGTCGAGGAGCAGCACCCGATGGTCGGCGACGAAGCCGCGGGCGATGTTGACGCGCTGCTGTTCGCCGCCCGAGAACGTCGCCGGTGGCAGCGACCACAGCCGCTCGGGCACGTTCAGCCGCTGCAGCAGGCTCCTCGCCCGGCTCGCAGCCTTGTCCTCGTCGAGCCCCTGTTCGCGCGCCGAGGCGACGATCAGATCCAGAGCCGAGACGCGCGGAATGGCCCTGAGGAACTGGCTGACGTAGCCGAGGCTGAGCTTGCGCAGGCGGATGATCTCGCGTGGGCTGGCACTCGCCACGTCGACCGGCCCGTCGGCGGCATGCACCAGAATATGGCCGCTATCGACCCGGTAGTTGCCGTAGATCATCTTCAGGATCGACGATTTGCCGGCACCCGATGGGCCACCGAGCACCACGCATTCGCCGGCCGCCACTTCAAGACTGACGTTGCCGACCACCGGCAGCAGCTTGCCGCCCTGCAGGTGCATGACGAAACTCTTGGCGACGCCGTCGATTTCCACTCTCGGAGCCATTTTCATACCTGTAGAACGGAAGACACGAGCAATTGCGTGTAGGGTTCGCGCGGATCGTCGAGCACCTGGTCGGTGAGGCCGGTCTCGATCACCCGTCCGGCCCGCATCACCATGATGCGATGCGACAAGAGCCGGGCGACGGCGAGATCGTGCGTGACGATGACGACGGCCAGCCCCAGGTCGGCGACGAGGCCGCGCAACAGATCGAGCAGCCTGGCCTGCACCGAGACGTCGAGCCCGCCGGTCGGCTCGTCCATGTAGACGAGGCGCGGCTGGGTGACGAGGTTGCGGGCGATCTGCAGCCGCTGCCGCATGCCGCCGGAGAACGTCTTCGGCGCATCGTCGACGCGGGCCAGGTCGATCTCGACGCGGCCCAGCCAGTCGAGCGCGGTCGCACGGATTTCGCCGTAGTGCCGGCTGCCGATCGCCATCAGCCGCTCGCCGACGTTGCCGCCGGCCGAGATCCCCATCCTCAGCCCCTCGCGCGCGTCCTGGTGCACGAAGCCCCAATCAGTGCGCATGAGCAGCCGCCGCTCGGCCTCGTTCAGGCGATAGATGTCGCGCATCTCGCCGTCGCGCATGCGATAACAGACCGTGCCGGCGGTCGGTTCCAACCGGGTCGACAGCACCGACAGGAGCGTCGATTTGCCGGAGCCCGATTCGCCCACCACGGCCAGGACTTCGCCGGCGAACAAATCGAACGAGACATCGGTGCAGCCGACGTGCCGGCCATACATCTTGGTAATGCCGCGGGCCGTGAGCAGCGGCTGGTCGTCGGTGATCATGCCCGTGGCTCCTCATTCCCCAGCAACTCGCCGCGATGGCCGTCGGCGCGCCGCGTCTCGCAATTGTCGGTGTCGGAGCAGACGAACATCCGTCCGCCGCGATCGTCGAGGATCACCTCGTCGAGGTAGACGTCTGTCGCGCCGCACAGCGCGCAGGGCTTGTCGAACTTGTTGACCTCGAACGGATGGTCATCGAAGTCGAGGCTGACGACGTCGGTGTGCGGCGGCACGGCGTAGATGCGCTTCTCGCGACCGGCGCCGAACAGCTGCAGGGCCGGCGAGCGGTGCATCTTCGGATTGTCGAACTTCGGCGTCGGCGAAGGGTCCATCAGGTAGCGCCCGCCGACCATCACAGGATAGTCGTAGGTCTTGGCGATGCGGCCGTGCTTGGCGATGTCCTCGTAGAGCTTGACGTGCATCAGGCCGTATTCGGCCAGCGCATGCATCTTGCGGGTTTCCGTCTCGCGCGGCTCGAGGAACCTCAGCGGCTCGGGGATCGGCACCTGGTAGACCAGCACCTGGCCGGCACCGAGCGGCGTTTCCGGAATGCGGTGGCGGGTCTGGATGATGCTGGCGGCCGTGGTCGCGGTGGTGACGGCCACGCCTGCGGTCTTCTCGAAGAACTTGCGGATGGAGACGGCATTGGTGGTGTCGTCCGAGCCCTGATCGATCACCTTCAGCACGTCCGACGGCCCGATGATCGACGCCGTGACCTGCACACCGCCGGTGCCCCAGCCATAGGGCATCGGCATTTCACGGCTGGCGAACGGCACTTGATAGCCGGGAATGGCGATGGCCTTCAGGATCGCGCGGCGGATCATCCGCTTAGTCTGTTCGTCGAGGTAGGCGTAGTTGTAGGGTCTCGCAGCCTCTGCCGCAGCATTCGCGCTCATTCGGCGGCCTCCCGATCTTCGGTCATGTCATCCGCCTCCGCCGGAATGGCTTCTTCCGGCTCATCGGCTCGCGCGGCGGCGGCGACCGCCCGCATTCGCCGGACGAGGCCGAGTTCAGCCTGGAAATCGACGTAATGCGGCAGCTTCAGGTGCTCGACGAAGCCGGTCGCCTGCACATTGTCGGAATGCGACAGCACGAACTCCTGGTCCTGCGCCGGCGCGGTCACGTCCTGGCCGAGGTCCTCGGCCCGGAGTGCCCGGTCGACCAGCGCCATCGACATGGACTTGCGCTCGGACTGGCCGAAGACGAGCCCGTAGCCGCGGGTGAACTGCGGCGGCTCCGTCGCCGAGCCTTTGAACTGGTTGACCATCTCGCATTCGGTCAGCTGCACCCGGCCGAGCGTCACGGCAAAGCCGAGTTCCTCGGCGAAGAATTCCACCTGCACTTCGCCGATGCGGATCTCGCCGACGAACGGATGACTGCCGCCGAAGCCGCGCTGGCTGGAATAGGCCAGCCCCAGGAGAAAGCCCTCATCGCCGCGCGCTAGGTTCTGCAGGCGCAAGTCTCGCCCCGCCGGGAAGGCGAGCGGCTCGCGGGTCAGGTCCCTGGGCGGATCGTCGCTGCGAGCGGCGTTGCGCTCGATCAGCCCTTCGTCGTTGAGGAGCCCCGTTACATGCGGCGCCGGCTCGAGCCCGGCCGGGTTTTCCGCCGGCCGCTCGGGCAGGGTCTCGCCGGCGAGACCGAAGTCGATCAGCCGATGGGTATAGTCGAACGTCGGCCCGAGGATCTGCCCGCCCGGCAGGTCCTTGTAGGTCGCCGAGATTCGCCGCTCGACCACCATCCTGGAGGTCTCGACGGGAAGCGAATAGCCGAAGCGCGGCAGCGTGGTTCGATAGGCGCGGGCGAGAAAGATCGCCTCGATCAGGTCGCCGCGCGCCTGTTTGATGGCAAGGCTGGCGACTTGCGGATCGTAGAGTGAGCCCTCCGCCATGACGCGCGCCACCGCCAGCTTCAACTGGCCGGCGATCTGCTCGGTGGAGATTTCCGCAATCTCCGGATCGCCGCGCCGGTCGTGGCCCAAGAGTCGATGCGCATTGTCGATGGCCTTTTCGCCACCCTTGACCGCCACATACATCAGAAGCCCTCCTCTTCGATGCGGGTCGAGCGCGGCAGCCCGAGAATGCCGGCACCGTCGGTGACGATCAGGTCGACGCCTTGCGGGAAGCGGGCGCGGTTGTCGGCAAGCGCCGCAACGAGGCCGGCGTTGACCGGGCCGAAGCCGATGCGGGCGGTATCTGCAATGCCGGGGCCGGTGAGCCTCAGCCGCACACTGCCTTCGCCCGACACGTCACCGAGTTCGGCGACTTGCACGATCAGCGTGGTCGAGCGATCCGGATAATCGAGCGTGCCCGGTGCGAAAGCGTCGAGCCGGTCGAGCGACGTCGGATCGGCGATCAGCGCAAACGATGCCTCGCCGGCGCTATCGGTGATGCGGCTGCCGCAATGGAAGCTGAGGAACGCCCCGACATCGGCATTGCGCGCGGCCTCGTCGAGGAAGATCGGCGTTTCGTAGTCGGCGAGCGCCAGCAGGATCGCCGCCGCAGCGGGCGTGATCGGCGCCGGCGCATCGATCGTCCCGGTCAGAGTCTCCGGCAAGGCATGGATCGTGCCGGGCTCGGCGAGTGCCGCCATGACGGTGCGGAACACCGTCTGCGACTGCATCACCGGATCGGCGAGACCCGGTCTGGGGGAGATGGCGAACAGCGCTTCGACCGGCATCAGTCCTCTCCGCGCACAAGAGTGAAGAAATCGACTTTCGTGGCGGCGACCTGCGCCTGCCGGGCGCCGCGTGCGACGGCGAGCCGAGCTTCGACTGTCGCGACGATGTCGCGCTCGATCGTCTCGCGGGTCTCCGGCCGCTGCCACAATGCGTCGGCGATGGCCGCCAGCCGCGCCTTCGCGACGTCGCGGCCGAGCACATAGGCATGGCCGACCTCGCCGCTCGCAAGCCGGACCGAGGCGCGGGCGACGCTCGCCTCGCCGAGATTGAAGGCATTGCCGTCGCCGCCGATGCGGCCGCGCAGCATCACCAGCCCGGCTTCGGGGCGGCGCAGGTCGACGCTGGCGCGTGCCGCCTCGATACCGGTCAACACCTCGGCCAGTTCCTCGAAGCGCGCCTCGGCGAAGGCGGCCATTGCCCGCTGGCGCGCCGCCACCTCGGGCGCCTCTCGTGTCGCGGCTTCGATCATCGACTGCGTCTCCATTGTTGCAGGACCGGCAAGCATTCGTCCCTCTCCATGACCGGTCGATGACGTAACCGGCCGGCCGCCGCAGGGCTCATACCCGTTCGAGCCGGACGTGCGGCCCCTCCGGCAGAGTGATCGCGATGGCATCGCCCGGACGGATGAGCCCGCCCTGCAGGACCACGCCCATGATGCCGGCCTTGCGCACCAGGTTGCCCTCGGCGTCGCGGTCGAGAACGGCATGGGTGAGCCCGTCCTGATAGTCGTTCAACTGCTGGCAAGGGTTGCGGAGGCCGGTCACCTCGACGACGGCTTCGGTGCCGAACGTCAGCCGCGCGCCGCGCGGCAGGCCGAGAAGATCGATGCCGCGGGTGGTGACGTTCTCGCCCATCACGCCGGCTGCGACGCGGAAGCCGCGGGCCATCAACTCGTCGATGAGTTCGGCATGGATCAGATGCACCTGCCTGAGGTTCGGCTGGGTCGGATCCTGTTTGACGCGCGAGCGGTGCTGCACGGTGACGCCGCAATGCGCGTCGCCCTCGACGCCGAGACCGGCCAACAGCCGGATCCGCGCCTGGGGCGGCTTGGAAAACGCGTGCGTCGGGTGGGCCGCGACGGCGACGACCTCGGGGCGCTCGGCAGGTGCTTTGGCCATTTGCGGCTCCGTCAGGAAAGAGGTATAGACCATTGCGATGGCGAGAGGTCTATACCTCGTTCCGATCGAAAGGTCTATACCTCTTGTGCGCCAAAGCGGGTAAAATCGGCACGACGGAATCGGAGCTTTCCCGGCTATGGACAATGAATTAGACGGCAAACAAAAAGCCGGGCCGCCGTTGTGGCGCCGCGTCGAGACGGCGCTCCGGCAACAGATCCTCGGCGGCGGCTTCAAGCCCGGGGCGCAATTGCCCTCCGACCGGCAGATCGCCACCGCTTATGGCGCCAGCCGCATGACGGCCCGGCGCGCGCTCGCCGCCCTGGAACAGGAGGGGCTGCTCAGGATCGAGCACGGCAACGGCACCTTCGTCAGCGACGATGCGCTGGTACGCTACCGGCTCGGCGGCAGCCGCGTCCGCTTCGGCCAGGATTTCATTCCGGCCAATCCGTCGACATCGCTCTTTCGCAAGCTGGTCGGTGCGACGACTCGCGCTGCCGATCGGGAATTGGCCGGCAAGCTGCAGATCGCCGAGGGCGAGGAAGTGCTCGTCATCGTCGTCGCCGGCTATGCCGGCGAGACGCCGATCTCGCTCGGCCGCCGCCACTGCGCGCTGCGGCGCTTCGCCGGGCTCGACAAAGCCTTCGAAAGCGAAGGCTCGTTCACCCGCGCGCTCAAGGCTTACGGTGTCGAGGATTACCACCGCGCCTCGACCGAGGTCATCGCCCGCATGCCGACGCCCGAGGAGGCGAAATTCCTGGCCCAGCCGCGCTCGCAGCCGGTGCTCGCCTATGCCGCCACCGACGTCGAGACGGCGACGGCTGAGGTCATCTCCTACCATCTTGGCTGTTTCGCCGCCGAGCGGGTGGTGATCTCGATCGATGGCGCGAGCGACTGAGGCAACGCCCCAGCCTTCGCCGACTCCCGCATCCGGTACGGCTTCGCCCCTCCGGCTCCGGCCGCCGAGCGATGCCTCAGTGCGCGGCTTTTGCCCGCTCGTTGCCGATAATGGCAAACCGCACCTTGGTCGAGACAGTGTCGATGACGGCGACGGTGATCAGCATCAACAGCGTCAGGAAGGCGACATGCTGCCACTCGTTCAGCCGGATCTGCTCCTGGAAATGCGCGCCGATGCCGCCGGCGCCGACGATGCCGATGATGGTCGCCGAGCGGGTGTTCGATTCCATCTGATACAGCATCTGGCTGATCAGCACCGGCAGGACGCCCGGCAACAGGCCGAAGCGCACGCGGTGGAGCGGACTGCCGCCGGTCGAGATGACGCCTTCGGCCGCCTTCTGGTCGGCGGCCTCGATCGCTTCGGAGAACAGCTTGCCGAACAGGCCGAAGTCGGACGTCATAATGGCGAGCACGCCGGCGAACGGGCCGAGGCCGACGACATTGATCCAGATGAGCGCCCAGATCAGCTTGTCGACGCTTCTGACTGCGTCGAGCCCGCGCCGGGTGAAGAAGTGCACGGCCTTCTGCGCCACGACGTTGCGCGCGGCGATGAAGCCGAAGGGCACGGCGAAGATGGCGGCCAGCAGCGTGCCGAGGAAGGCGATGGCGATCGTCTCCAGCATGGCATGCAGGTAGAGGAACAGATTTTCCGTACTGCCGTACGTCGGCGGCAGCATCACCGAGACGAACTGGCCGAGCCGGGCGAAACCGGTCAGGACCCGCGACCACTCGATATCGAGGAAGATGACCGCGGCAACAGCGATGCCGATCGAGGTGACGACCGTGCCGAGCACCTTGGCCCGCGTCGCCCAATCGGTGCGGAAGATCTCGGGATGACGCGCGGTGATCGATTGCGGATCGGCCATCACCGCTTGGAAGATCGAGGGATGGGCAGCAGTCATCAGTGTCCGGCCTCCCGGCTGATCAGGCGACTGCGCACCACTTCCGTTGCCAGGTCGAGCACGCTGACGGTGGCAACGATCAGGATCAGAATGGCGCTGACGTCCGAATAATAGAACTTGCGGATCGCCTCGATCAGATCCTGGCCGATGCCGCCGGCGCCGACCAGGCCCATGATGGCGCCCTCGCGCACGTTGATCTCAAAGCGCAACAGCGCGTAGGAGACGAAATTCGACAGGATCTGCGGCACGATGGCAAAGCGCACCGACGCGACCCAGGTTGCCCCCGTCGAGGTCATGCCTTCCATCGCCCTGAGGTCGGCGTTCTCCACCACTTCGAAGAACAGTTTGCCGAGCGACCCGGCGGTATGGATGGCGAGCGCCAGGACGCCGGGCAGCGGCCCGAAGCCGAAGGCGACGACGAAAATCATGGCGAAGGCGATTTCCGGAACGGTGCGGCAGAACTCCAGCAGCCGCCGGACAACGAACAGGATGAGGCGCGAGCGCACCAGGTTGCGGGCGGCGAGGAAGGCGGCGAAGAAGGCGACAATGCCGCCGACCAAGGTGCCGAGATAGGCGATCAGGATGGTCTCGCCGATCAGCCGCGACCAGCGGGCGATGCCCCAGAACCATTCGGCAGGATCGCTAAAGGTCAGCTGTCCCGAGTGCGGGCCGGAATCGAGCACGAAGATGCGGCCGATATAGCTGGTGAAGGCGGTGATGTGGCTGAAGAACTTGACGAGGTCGACCTCGCCGAAAATGGCCGAGAAGCCGATCATGCCGACGACCAGGGCCGCGCCGACGAGCGTCTTCGTCCGCTTGGCGGCGATGGCGCCAGTGTATTGCCCTTCGAGCTGGGCCAGTCTCAAGGGCGGCAGAGAGGGGACGCCGGTGGCCAAGGAGGTCCTCTTCGGATCGTTTCGAAACGGCGCTGCAAGCGCGGGTCAACTGCGCGCTCGGGCGCGGGCTGCAGCCAAGGCCTCTCCCCTCTGGTCGGGGAGGGCCCTGGTCGCATGGTTCGGAATGCGCTCAAGCGCTTTCCGGCAGGCGAACGATCAGCTCTTCTTGCGCAGCGAGTCGATGAATTTCACCAGTTCGATGGTCGATTCGTAGTCCTTGTCGGCGATCGGGGTGAAGCTCTGCTTCTGGCCGTCCCAGATCTTGTCGTAAACGGCCTTGTTCTTGGTGGCCGTGTCGAGGAAGGCCTTCTTGACGGCGGCCTTCAGGTCGTCGGGCAGATCGGAGAGCACGACGTAGGGGCCGTTCAGGATCGCCGACGAGGTGTTGATGATGCGGAACTCGTCCTTCTTGAACGGCGTGCCGTCCTCATGCTTCAGGATGCCCTTGGTCAGCATCTGCTGCAGCGTGGAATCATTGTCGTTGGTCCACTGATTGGCGGCCATGTCGACCGAGCCCTGGGAGAGGGCGAGGACGGCGTTCTCGTGGCTGCCGGTGTAGACGACCTTGCCGAAGTAATCTTCCGGCTTGATGCTGTGCTTGTTCAGTTCGAAGCGCGGAACATTGTTGCCGGAGGTGGAGTTCGGGTCGACGAGACCGAGGTTCTTACCCTTCAGGTCCTCGATCTTCTGGTAGGGGCTCTTGGCGAGCACATAGAACACCGAATAGTAGCCGGTCGAGCCGTCGCCGTTCTTGTCGGTGGCGAAGGCTTCGGTCTTGACGCCGGTGATCTTGGCACGGGCAAACGACGCGGCACCGAAGTTGGCGATCTGGATGTTGCCGGCGCGCTGGCCTTCGATGACGGCGGCGTAGTCCTGCGCGACGCGCATGTTGACCTTCACGCCGAGTTCCTTCGACAGGTAGTCGACGAAGGGGCCCCAGCGGTTGAGCGTGTCGGCGCCATTCTCGACCGGCACGATGGCGAAGGTCAGTTCCGGATACTTGGCCTTCCAGTCGTCGGCCGCATGGGCGGGGGCGACGAGGGCGGCGGCGGCGAGCGCGCCAAGAACGAGACGGCGGGTCAGCATGCTAGGTCTCCCGGTTAATAAGCACGTGAGTGATTGGGGCTTGCGCCGGATCGGCGACGAGCCGCCGGTCAGGCGTCGAGAAATTGCCGGCTGGCGACCGGTTCGTCGTCAAGATCCATGACGTCGCCGGCCTCGAGCCCGTAGAGTTCGCGCGCCACGTCCTCGGTCAGGTCGAAGGCCTTGCCATCGAACACGACGCGGCCGGCGGACATGCCGATCAGGCGGTCGCAATAGGCGCGTGCCAGATCGAGCGAATGCAGGTTGCAGAGAACGGTGATGCCGAAGTCCTTGTTCATCCGCTGCAAGGCGTCCATGACGATCTTGGTGTTGCGCGGATCGAGCGAGGCGATCGGCTCGTCGGCGAGCACGATCTTGGGCTCCTGCACCAGCGCACGGGCAATCGCCACGCGTTGCTGTTGGCCGCCCGACAGGCTGTCGGCGCGCTGTGCGGCGAGATTGGCGATGTCGAAAGCCTCGAGCGCGGCGAGCGCCATGGCCATGTCCTGGCGCGACCACAGCCTGAGGACGGAGGGAACGGTCGACACCTTGTTGAGTCGGCCCATGAGCACGTTGGTCAGCACATCGAGGCGGCCGACCAGATTGAATTGCTGGAACACCATGGCGCAATCGGCACGCCAGTCCCTGAGCGCCTTGCCCTTGAGCGCGGTCACGTCGCGATCGTGATAGACGATGCGGCCGGACGTCGGCTCGGCGAGGCGGTTGATTTGCCTAAGGAGCGTTGACTTGCCGGCGCCGGAACGGCCGATGATGCCGACGAAACTGCCTTCCGCTACCTTCAGTGTCACGTCGTCCAGCGCCCGTTTGCTGCCGAAATGTCGTGAAAGCCCTTCGATTGAAAGCATGTCGCTGTCCCGGTCAATTCGGATCGGGGCCGACTCCTAGTCGCGCTCGGCAACGCTTTCATGACGTCCCCGGAAGCATCTATCGAATGACAGGTGACCTTAGCCGGATATTCATTTGAGACGTCATAGAATTGTCGCGAATACCATGGCAACGAGCAGGTTCGATCTGGGGAGAGATGACTATGGATAATTTTGCGGATGCCCGCTCGTCCGGGAAAAAGCTTGGAGACCTGCCGTTCATTCATCCGACGGCGCATGTGCGTGACGTCCGTTTCGGCCGTTATACCGAGGTCGGCGAGCGCACCAGGATCGCCGAGAGCGGCATGGACGACTATTCCTATGTCGTCAACGACTCCGACATCATCTACACCACCATCGGCAAGTTCTGCTCGATCGCGGCGATGACCCGCATCAATCCCGGCAATCATCCGATGCACCGCGCCACGCAGGCTCATTTCACCTACCGGTCGTCGGCCTACTTCGACGGCGAAGCAGATGATCAGGCCTTCTTCGACTGGCGGCGCCAGCATCGCGTCAGCCTCGGCCACGACATCTGGGTCGGCCATGGCGCCATCATCCTCGCCGGCCGCACCATCGGCACCGGTGCGGTGGTGGCGGCCGGCGCGGTCGTCTCCAAGGATGTGGCGCCCTATACCATCGTCGCCGGCACGCCCGCCCGCGTCGTCAAGCGGCGCTTCGACGAGAAGACCGCCGAACGCATGCTGGCGCTCGCGTGGTGGGATTGGGAGCACGAACGCCTGCACGCCGCGCTGCCGGATTTCCGTGCGCTCACGGCGGAGGAATTCCTGGAGAAGCACGAGGGGTGAGTGGGCTCGCTGCGGCGATTGCTGGCCCTGTCACCCCTCTCCCGCCCTTCGGGCACCCTGCCCCACAAGGGGGGAGGGCGAAAGAGCCGCAGGGACGGTGGTTTCAGCAAGGTCGAAGGGCGCCTCATCCCCCCCCCCCCTTGGGGGGGAGGGTGCCCGAAGGGCGGGAGAGGGGTTCAAAGCGTCGGAAAACGTCGCGCCGCTTACCGCGGCAACAGTTTCTTCGTCTCGGCCGCCATGGTGGCGAGCGTCTCTTCCGGCGTGGTCTTCTGCTCGATCAGGCCGCCGAGATTGTCGACGATCACCTGGGTGATCTTGACGCCGTTGTTGCCGGGGAAGGCGTACCACGGCACCATTACCGGCAGCTGCTTCAGCCCGGCGAGGAACAGCGGGTTCTTGGCGTAGAAGCTCTTCAGGTACTTGTCGTCCTCAGCGGCGAGCGCGTTGGTCGGCACGTAGCCGGTGCCCGGCACGACGATCGATTCGCCGAACGGGCCGGTGACGAACTTCATGAAGTCGAAGACGACCTTCTGCTTCGCCGGGTCCTGAGTGAACATGACGATGGCATTGCCGCCGGTCGGCAGATGGCCGTTCGTCGCGTCCAGGCCGGGGTAGGTGGTGGTGCGGAGCTCGAACTTGTCGCCGACGCCGTTGATGGTCGACTTGAGCGCGCCGGTGGTCCAGAAGAACATGCCGGTCTTGCCTGCGGTGAACGCCTGCTTCATGGCGTCCGGGCTCAGCACCGGCATCTTGCCCTCCTTGACGAAGCGGGCGAGCAGATTGACCGCCTTGTTGCCGGCCTCGGCGTCGAAGGCGACCGACTTTTCGTCCACCGACATCATCGTGCCGCCGTTGGAGAACACCAGCGCCGAGAACATCCAGTCATCGAGCGCCCAGAAATAGCTCATGCCGTTCACGCCGTCGCCGAGATCGTTGATCTTGGCGGCGAGCTTGATGACGCCGTCCCAATCCCTGGGCATGTTGTCCGGGTCGCCGCCGGCCTTCTTAACGAGGTCGGCGTTGTAATAGAAGATCGGGCTCGAGGCGGCGAAGGCGAGGCCGACCTGGCGGTCCTTGAAGCGACCGAGGCCGAGGATCTGGTCGGTGAAGCCTTCGGCCGCGAGGTTCTTGTCCTCGGCGAGAATCGGCTTCAGATCGACGCCAATGTTCTTCTCGGCCAGCACGCGCAGACGGTTGAGGCCGACGAAGGAAACGTCCGGCATGTCGGACGTGCCGGCCTGACGCAGGAGGAGTTGCAGGCCTTCGTCATAGGACGCCGACGGGCTGACGAAGGTGATCTTCACGTCCGGATGGCTCTTGACGTACTCGTCGGCGATCTTCGCCATCACGTCCTTGAAGAAGCCCGGCATCGGGTAGTGGACGGTGATTTCGGTTGTTGCGGCCATGGCCGGACCGGCCATGAGGGCCATGCCGGCGACGAGGCCCATGATCATGCGACGCATGGTGACGCTCCCAGGTTGGTTGGATGCAGGTATCGGCTCAGCCCTTCAGCCCCGAGGAGGTCACCCCCTCGATGAAGGCCTTCTGGGCGAAGAGAAACAGCAGGATCAGCGGCAACGTTGCGATGACGGTCGCCGCCATCAGCGCGCCGTAGTCGTCGCCGGCCTCGGCCGCGCGGAAGAACAGCAGACCTAAGGGCGGCGTCGCCAGTTCGGTCTTGGTGATCACCACCGACGGCCAGTAGAGGTCGTTCCAGTGGGCGACGACCGAGAACACGGCAAACGACGTCGCCGCCGGCCAGATATTCGGCAAGACGACCCGCCAGCAAATGCCGAGTTCCGACATGCCGTCCATGCGCGCCGCCTGGATCAGATCGTCGGGGATCGACTTGATCGCTTGGCGGAATTGGAAGATGGCGAACACCGATAGGACGAACGGGATCACCAGGATCGCCAGCGTGTTGATCAGGTCGAGCGCCTTTGCCGCGGCATAGAGCGGGATCGACAGCGCGTGGATCGGCACCAGAAGCCCGAGGATCACCGAGCCGAACAGCAGTTCTCGACCACGGAATTTGAGTTTTGCCAGCGCATAGGCCGCCGGCAGCGCAAACACGATCTGAAAGGCGACGATCGTCACGCAGACGACGGTGCCGTTGACGAGGATCCGCCCCATCGGCACCCGGCTGAGCGCCTTGCCGTAGTTGACGAGGAACGACCAGTGATCGGGGATCAGCGACAGGGATGAGGCGAAGACCTCGGATTGCGGCTTCAGCGATGTCGACAGCATCCACAGGTACGGCATCAGGAAGACCAGCGCCGCTGCCCCGAGCACGACGAGCCGGGCGACGCGGCAGATCCGGCAGGAGCCGGGCAGGTGCGTCGCCGCGCTCATGAGTAGTGCACCCGTCTGTCGAGGACCCGGGTCTGCAACACGACGAGGACCAGCAGCACGACGATGAACACCACCGCCATCGCCGAGGCCGAGCCGATCTGCAGGTAGGTGAAACCCTGCTTGAAGATCGTCCACAACAGCACTTCCGAGGCCTTCGCCGGCCCGCCTTCGGTCAGCGTGTAGACGGTCTCGAACACTTTCAACGCGTTGATCATTGTTACGGTCGTAACAAACAATGTCGTCGGCCCGAGCATCGGCCAGGTGACGAGCCGGAAGCGGTCTAAGGGGCTCTTGGCGCCGTCGATCTCGGCCGCCTGGTAGAGCTGCGGGTCGATGGCGGTGAGGCCGGCGAGGAACAACACCATGGCGAAGCCGGTCGCCTGCCAGATGCCGATGACGGCCAGACCGGTGAGCACCCAGTCGCTCGACGACAGCCAGTTGATGGCGGGCAGCCCGACGAGCCGGAACATCTGGTTGATCGGCCCGATGGTCGGATGCATCAGGTATTGCCACACCGAGGCCATGGCGACCGTCAGCGACACCACCGGCAGGAAGAAGGCCGAGCGGAAGAAGCCTTTGAGTTCCACGCTCGATTCGATCAGCAGCGCCAGCCCGAGCCCGAGCGCCACCGAGGCGGGCGCGACCAGGAGGACGAAGCGCGCCGTGTTCCAGATCGAGATGCGGAACGTGCGGTCTCCGGCGAGATCGCTGTAGTTGGAAACGCCGATGAAATGCCACTCGCTGCTACCGAGTTCGGCGTCCGTCAGCGACAGGCCGAACACCGCGATGGTCGGGGCGATGAGCAGGACGATGACGAGCAGCATCACCGGTGCGCTCAGGCGCCAGCCGGCGTACTCCTCCTGGCGGACGCGCACCTCGCTCGTCCTGGCTCGACTGGTCGCGGCGCCGGCCTCAGCCATGCATGGCCTCCGCAGCGTGGGGAGCGGCGAGCGACGTGCCGGTGCGCAGCCGGTCGCCGGAGGGCGCGAACAGCATCAACTGCCTGATCGGCAGCACCAGTTGGAATACACGGCTGTCGGCCGGGGGAACGAAGTCGTGTCCGACCCTGAGTTCGACGCTTTCGCCGGTCGCGAGCGTGCCGTGCGCGATGGCGCCGGCGCCGAGGAATTCCAGTCGCGTCAGGCTGAAGCTGACGGCGACCTCGCCGTCGCCTGGCCGCTCCTGCGGTCCGATCCGGCCGTGTTCGGGGCGGAAGCCGACGCGCAGCACCGAACCATGGAAATCGCCGAGCCCGTCCGCGATGACAGTCGGCCCAAGCCGGGCGACGCCATCGCTGCCGACATCGGCGGCGGCGAGGTTGATCTTTGGCGAGCCGATGAATTCCGCCACCTCGATATGGTCAGGATCGTCGTAGATGGCGCGCGGGGTGGCGACCTGCAGCAGTCGGCCCTCCTTCATCACCGCCACCCGGTCGGCCATGGACAGCGCCTCTTCCTGGTCGTGCGTGACGTAGACGGTGGTCGCCCCCAGGCGGCGGTGCAGGTCGACGATCTCGGAGCGGGTATGGACCCTGAGCGCCGCATCGAGGTTCGATAAGGGCTCGTCCATGAGAAACGCCTTCGGCTCGCGCACGATGGCGCGCCCGAGCGCGACGCGCTGACGCTGGCCGCCTGACATCTGGCCGGGCTTGCGGTCGAGAAGAGCGGCGATCTTCAGGCTGTCGGCAACCGAGCCGACCTTGTCGGCGATCTTGGCGTCGACCGCCCGCCGTCCCGGCATCATCGGGCCGACGAAGGGCAGCCGTTGCCAGGCGTTCATGCGGCGCATCACCAAGGGCACGGCCATGTTCTGCCGCGCCGTCAGATGCGGGTAGAGCGCGTAGGACTGGAACACCATGGCGACGTCGCGATCCGCGGCCCGGCGCGCCGTCACATCCTGGCCGGCGATCGAGATGCGGCCGTCATCGAGGCTTTCCAGCCCGGCGAGGATCCGCAACAGCGTGGACTTGCCGCAGCCCGACGGCCCGACCAGGGCGAGGAATTCGCCTTGGGCGATGTCGAGCGATACGGACTTCAGCGCCAGCGTCGCGCCGTAGCGCTTGGCGACCGAGCGAAACGAGATCTGCGGCGGCGCACTCATCGGGTCCTCATGCATCTTCCGCCGCGAACGGCGGATAGATCAGGTCGTGCAGGGGATCGAGCGGCAGGTCGCGGGCGTCTTCGGGAAAGACGAAGCGATGGGTGAACCCGTCAGGAGAAAATTCGTATTCGACCCAGCCGATACGCCGGTCGCCGCCGAGGTCTTCCTGCATGTCGCCGCACACGAACGAGCCGGCAGGGGACCAGATGTGCTCGATGCCGCCGATCGTCCGATGCTTGGCGATGTGCAGATGGCCGGAGGCGACGAGGCGGAGATCCGACTGGCCGAGCGCCGCCAGCAGTGGCCGCCGCCGTTCCGGCACCACGGTCCAATAGCCACGCGGTCCCTCGTCGAGCGTGTCGATGCAGAGCGGCTTGTGCAGGAACAGCGCGACCTTGGCATCGACGCGAGCGACGTCGGCGAGCCAGTCGATCTGTTCCTCGTCTTCCCGGTGGCCGGTCGCAAACAGCATGGCGTTGAGGCCGATCAGCCGCCAGCCTGGGATGTCCTCGACCCAGCGGTCGGGACCGATCACCCGGCGGAACGTCTCGAGCCTTGCATCGTCGAGCGGCTGGTCGGCGCGGATCTCGACACGGTCGCCGACATCGTGATTGCCGGGAACGGCTTTGACCGGCACGCCCAACGAGCGGTGCCATCCGGCCGCCAGCGCCAGATCGGCCGGGCTGACGGCACCGTTCATCGACAGATCGCCGGTATTGATGACCAGATCGGCGCCGGAAGCCGCGACGTGGCGTCCGATCGTCTCCGCGTTGGCTGCGAAGTGCGAGAATTCAGCCGAAAGATGCGTGTCCGATATCTGAATGATGCGCAAGATCCACCTCCGCCCCACGTCCGGTCTCGGGTAGTCCCGGCACATGACGGGAAGATGAAGCGGCGTCTTGAATGAACGGCGTCGGGGTTTGCTGCGGCTGGACGAATCTCACGCGAATGGGGCATATGGAGGCGAGGCAAACCCGCCCTCCGCTGCATCGCCATGCTTGTCCGGTTCATCGCCTCGCTCGTGAAGCTGACTGCCGCCTCGCTTGGCGTCGGCGTGCTATTGTCGCTCGTCCACATCACCCATGCCGACGTGCTGGCGCATCTCGGCCTGACGCCGGATCAGTTCGTCGAACTGATCATGCGCGGCGTGGCCTGGGCCATCCCCAAGATCGGGCTCGGCGCCTTCATCGTCGTTCCGATCTGGATCGTCATCAATGTGCTGCGTCCGCCGCATCGCGGCGACTGACGCGCCGAGGGCCGCGCGGCGCCCAGCCCTCCTGTCGCTTAAGGAAACCCCATGGCGAAGAAGAAGAAACTGGTTCGCGACGTAGCAGTGAACCGCGGCGTCGCCGATGCCGCGGCCGCCGCCGAATGGCTCGCCGGCCGTGGGCTCGAAGACATCGAATGCCTCGTCCCCGACATGGCTGGCGTCGCCCGTGGCAAGATGATGCCGGTGGAGAAATTCGTCGCCTCCACTTCCATGTCGATCCCCGGCTCGATCTTCCTGCAGACGATCACCGGCGAATATCCGGAGGACGAGGAGACCTTCGTCGCCGATCCCGGCGACGGCGACATCGTGCTGGTACCGGATTTTGCCACCCTCGCCGTGGTGCCCTGGGCCAAGGATCCGACGGCGCAGGTGATCCACGACGCCTACCATCAGGACGGCCGTCCGGTGGACCTCGCGCCGCGTCAGGTGCTGAAGCGGATCATCGAGCTTTACAAGCACAAGGGTTGGCGCGCCGTCGTCGCCCCGGAAATCGAGTTCTATCTCGTCGACCGCAACCAGGACCCCGATTATCCGCTGAAGCCGCCGATCGGCCGTTCCGGGCGCGCCGAGACCGGCCGGCAATCCTATTCGATCGCCGCCGTCAACGAATTCGATGCGCTGTTCGACGACATCTACGACTATTCGGAAGCGCAGGGGCTGGAGATCGACACGCTCATCCATGAGGAGGGCGCAGCGCAGATGGAGATCAACCTCCTCCACGGCGACCCTCTGGCGCTCGCCGATCAGGTGTTCCTGTTCAAGCGCACCATCCGCGAGGCGGCGCTGAAGCATGGCATGTACGCCACCTTCATGGCCAAGCCGATCGCCAACGAACCCGGCTCGGCCATGCACATCCACCAGTCGATCGTCGACACCGAAACCGGCGACAACATCTTTTCCAACGCCCTGGGCGGGCCGACGCGCGAATTCTTCGCCTTCATCGGCGGCCAGCAGAAGCTGTTGCCGCATGTGATGTGCATGCTGGCGCCTTACGTCAATTCCTACCGCAGATTGTTGCGCCAGTCGGTTGCCCCGATCAACGTGCATTGGGGCTACGACAACCGCACGGTCGGGTTGCGCGTCCCCAACTCGTCGCCCCAGGCGCGACGGGTGGAAAACCGCGTGCCGTCGTCGGACGCCAACCCCTACCTCGCCATGGCCGCATCGCTCGCCTGCGGCTATATCGGCATGATGGAAGGCTATGTGCCGGAAGAACCGATCGACGGCTCGGCCTATTCGCTGCCCTTCGGCCTGCCGCGCGGCATTCTCGAGGCCGTCGCCCTGTTCGACGAGAGCGACGAACTGAGCGAGATCTTCGGCAAGAGCTTCGTCTCGGCCTATCGCGCGATCAAACAGGCGGAGTTCGAGACGTTTATGCGCGTGATCTCACCGTGGGAGCGGGAATATCTGTTGTTGAAGGTGTGA
>JARLIU010000030.1 GCA_031291595.1 Ancalomicrobiaceae bacterium
GAATGCTGACGGGCATAGCCGAAGTAGATGACGAGGCCGATCGCCAGCCAGATGCCGAAGGCGATCCAGGTCGTTGCCGCCAGGTAGGCCATCAGCATCAGGCAGAAGGCGATGGCCAGGATCGGCACCAGGGGTACCGCCGGGCAGCGGAAGCCGCGCTTCAGGTCGGGGCGCGTCTTGCGCAGCACGATTACCGCCAGCGAGACCAGGCTGAAGGCGGCGAGCGTGCCGATGTTGATGAGTTCGGCCAGGATGCTCAACGGCACGACTGCAGCGATCAGGCCGACGACGATGCCGACAACCCAGGTGGTGAAGTACGGCGTTCCGTAGGTCGGATGCACCGTCGACAGCCGGGCGGGCAGCAGGCCGTCGCGGGACATGGCGAACAGGATGCGGGTCTGGCCATAGGCGACGACCATGATCACGGTGGTCATGCCGAGGATCGCGCCCAGATCGACAAATCCGGCCACCCAGGTCTCGCCGGCACGCTGCAGGGCGAGCGAGACGGGATGGTCGACGCCGAGGAATTGCTTGTACGGCACGATGCCGGTCATGATCGCTGCGACGATGACGTAGAGGACGGTGCAGATGGCGAGCGAGCCGATGATGCCGATGGGCAGGTCGCGCTCGGGGTGCTTGACCTCTTCCGCTGCGGCAGTGACGGCGTCGAAGCCGATGAAGGCAAAGAACACCAGTGCCGCGGCGCTGATCACGCCGGTGACGCCGAACGGCATGTAGGGCTGCCAATTGGCCGGCTGCACATGGCCGAAACCAACCACGATGAACAGCAGGACGACTGCGACTTTGATCAGCACCATGACGTTGTTGATGCGGGCGGATTCCCGCACGCCCACCGACAGCGCCCAGGTCAGCGCCATCATGATCAGGAAGGCCGGCAAGTTGACCCAGGTGGTCACGCCGGGAACCGAGCCGGGCGCGGCGGTCAGAACGGCGGGAAGCGAAATGCCGAAGCCCGAGAGCAGCGACTGGAAGTACCCCGACCAGCCGGTGGAAACCGCGGCGCCGGCGAGCCCGTATTCGAGCATCAGATCCCAGCCGATGATCCAGGCGACAAGCTCGCCGAGGGTTGCGTAGGAATAGGTGTAGATCGAGCCGGCGACCGGGACTGCGGAGGCAAATTCGGCGTAGCAGAAGGCGGCGAAGCCGCAGGCGAGCGCCGCCACCACGAAGGAAATGGTCAGCGCCGGGCCGGCGGTCAGCGCGCCGGTGCCGGTCAGCACGAAGATTCCCGTGCCGATGACGCCGCCGATGCCCATCAGCACGAGGTCGAACGGGCCGAGCACCTTCTTCAGGCCACCCGGCTGGCGGCTCGACCGAATGAGATCATCGAGGTCTTTGGTTCGAAACACGTTCACGACGGTTGTCTCCTGTCTTCTCGTTGGGCGCCGTGATCGCGCCATGCAGCGGAAAGGGCGCCGATCTAGGTCTTTCGGACCCGCAATGGCCATGATTCCGCTCAAACCGCTTCGGATCGGGTCCGTCGGGACCGCAATGACGGCAGAACAGACGAAAACGCCGACCGGAGACCGATCGGCGTTCGATTGCAGGGGCTCTTGGGCAGGGGGGCTATTCGCCGCGCGGATAGCGCTTGGAAGCTTCGAGCACGTTCAGGTCCATGTGGTTGCGCATGTAGCGTTCCGACGCCTTCTGCAACGGCTGGAAGTCCCAGGGGTAGTAGGTGCCGTTCCTGAGCGCGGCATAGACGACATGGCGGCGGGCCTGACTGACGCGGATTTCGGCATCGAAGCGGGCGAGATCCCAGCGGTTCCAGGCCTTGCGGACGAGTGCAGCGAAGCGTTCGGCATAGGCCGGATCGGCGGCAACATTGCCCAGTTCCAGCGGGTCGGTGGCCAGATCGAACAGCTGCGGCGGGTCCGCCTCGCACAGGACCAGCTTCAAGTCGCCTTGGCGCAGTGACACCAGCGGGGCGATCGAGCCTTCCGCGGCATATTCCATCGGCACGGCGCCCCGGACGGCGCTGCCGGCCGCGACGGGGACGAGGCTTTCGCCGTCGATCCAGGGCGCGATGCCGGCGAGATCGACGCCGACGAGGTCGGCCAACGTCGGGACGACGTCGAGGGTCGAGACGGGTTGATCGATGCACCCGACCGGCATGCCTGGCGCCTTGACCAGCAGCGGCACGCGGGCCGAGCCCTCGTAGAAGTTCATCTTGAACCACAGGCCGCGCTCGCCGAGCATGTCGCCGTGGTCGGAGAGGAAAACGACGATGGTGTTGTCCGCCATGCGTCCGTCGCCGAGCGCGCCGAGAATCTCGCCGATCTTGTCGTCGACGTAGGAGATGTTGGCGAAATAGGCGCGCCTGGCGCGGCGGATGTCGTCGGGCGTGATGTCGAGGCCCTTATAGTCGCAGGCATCCAGCAGCCGCTGCGAATGGGCGCATTGCCGGTCGTAGGGGATGGCCGCCACTTCGGGGTCGAGGTGGGCGCAGGTCTCATAAAGATCCCAATACCTGCGGCGGGCGACGTAGGGGTCGTGCGGGTGGGTGAAGCTGACCGTCAGGCACCACGGCCGCGCATCCTCGCGCCGCGACAGGTCCCTGAGTTTCGCCACCGCGTGGAAGGTCACCTCATCGTCGTATTCGAGCTGGTTGGTCACTTCGGCGATGCCGGCTTCCTTCACCGAGCCCATATTGTGGTACCACCAGTCGATGCGCTCGCCGGGCTTCGAATAGTCGGGCGTCCAGCCGAAATCGGCCGGGTAGATGTCGGTAGTCAGCCGCTCCTCGAAGCCGTGCAATTGGTCCGGCCCGACGAAATGCATCTTGCCGGTGAGGCAGGTGCGGTAGCCGGCGCGGCGCAAGAGATGGGCGAACGTCGGGACGTCGGAGGCGAATTCCGCGGCGTTGTCATAGACGCGGGTGTGGCTCGGCAATTGCCCCGACATGAACGAGGCGCGGCCCGGTGCGCATAAAGGGCTTGCCGTATAGCAGGTCGAAAACCGCGTCGCCGCGCCCGCAAGCCGGCGCAGGTTCGGCGCACTCAGGAAGCCGGCCGGCCCGTCCGGGAACAGCGTGCCGTTCAGCTGGTCGACCATCAGGATCAGGATGTTGGGCTGAGGCATGGTCTCTCCGTGACAGCGGCGGCGTCGGCAGGGTGATGGCCGCCAAGGGCTCGGCGGATTGGCGCAAAGGCCAAGCGTGCGGCCTCGCTCGGCGCGCGTCCTGCGTCGAAGCGAAGCAAAATGTCGTCCATTCCCGCCATTTCGCGCCGCGGCCGTCCCGCCCCGATCTTTATGGCTTCCTTATGCGGCCGACCCGCCTTCGCCATCGATCCCTTACGCACATCGGCGCGACAATTCGCCATCATTCGCGAAAGGAGCGAAGCATGTCGGACGTTGTCTATCTCATCCTCGGTCTCGCGCTCATCGGCGCCATGGCCGTTTACGCCAATGCGCTGACGGGCGCCTAAAGGAGGCACGGATGTTCGAACCGATCCTTGGCCTCGTCGTGGCGCTGGCGTTAGGCGCCTATCTCGTCGTCGCGCTCGTAAGGCCCGAACGCTTCTGAACCGCACGAGGGATCTCTTCCCATGACATTTAATGGATGGCTGCAAATCGGCCTTGTCGTCGGGCTGGTGCTGATCACTGCACGCCCGCTCGGTCTCTATATGGCGGCGGTATTCGAAGGCCGCCGCACGCTGCTCACTCCGGTGCTCGGTCCGGTCGAGCACGGCTTCTACTGGCTGTCCGGCGTGAAGCCGGACAAGGAACAGGGCTGGCTCGGCTATACGCTCGCCATGCTGGTGTTCTCCGCCCTCGGCTTCGTCTCGCTCTACGCGATCCTGAGAACGCAGGCCTATCTGCCCTTGAACCCGCAAGGGTTCGACAACGTCCCGCCGGACCTCGCCTTCAACACCGCCATCTCGTTCCTGACCAACACCAACTGGCAGGCTTATAGCGGCGAGACGACGATGAGCCATTTCACCCAGATGGCCGGGCTCGCGGTGCACAACTTCCTGTCGGCGGCAACCGGCATCGCCCTGGCGATTGCGGTGACGCGGGCGTTCGCACGGGCGAGCGCCTCGACGCTCGGCAATTTCTGGGTCGACCTCACCCGCACCACGCTCTACGTGCTCATTCCCTTATCGATCGTCGTCGCCATCCTACTGATCGTCTCAGGCGTGCCGCAGACGCTGCTGGCCTCGGTGGATGCCACTACGCTCGATGGCGCCAAGCAGACGATCGCGCTCGGTCCGATGGCCGGCCAGGAGGCGATCAAACAGCTCGGCACCAACGGCGGCGGCTTCTTCAACGCCAATTCCGCCCATCCGTTCGAGAATCCGAACGCGCTCTCCAACGTCCTGCAGATCTGGTCGATGCTCGCCATTTCGGCGGCGTTGCTCGTCACCTTCGGCAAGATGGTCGGCTCCGTGCGCCAGGGTTGGGCACTGTTGGCCAGTGTCGGCGTGATCCTCATCGCCGGCATTGCCGTCGTCTATTGGCAGGAGAGCGCCGGCAATCCGATCCTGACCTCGCTCGGGGTGGATCCGTCGGTGGGCAACATGGAAGGCAAGGAGATCCGCTTCGGCCAGGCGCTGTCGGCGATGTTCGCCGCGGTGACGACAGGGCTTTCTTGCGGTGCCGTCAACACCATGCACGACAGCCTGACGCCGTTGGGCGGGCTGGTGCCGCTGTTCCTCATCCAATTGGGCGAAGTGCTGCCAGGCGGCGTTGGCTCCGGCCTGTACGGGCTGATCGTCTTCGCCATCCTGGCGGTGTTCATCGCCGGGCTGATGGTCGGTCGTACGCCGGAGTTCCTCGGCAAGAAGATCGAGGCGCGCGAGATCAAGCTCGCCATGCTGGCGGTGCTGATCCTGCCGCTCGCCATCCTCGGCTTCACCTCGGTCGCCGCGGTGCTGCCGTCGGCGCTCACGAGCCTGGCCAACAACGGTCCGCACGGCCTCTCCGAGATCCTCTACGCCTATTCGTCGGCGACGGGGAACAACGGTTCGGCCTTTGCCGGCCTCAGCGCCAATACACCGTGGTGGAACACTACCTTGGGCATAGCGATGGTGATGGGCCGCTTCGGCTATGTCGTCCCCGTCATGGCAATTGCCGGCTCGATCGTGACGAAGAAGCGGGCCGCGGCGTCGGCCGGCACGTTCCCGACCGACCGCGCGCTGTTCGTCGGCCTCCTCATCGGCGTCATCCTGATCGTCGGCGGCCTGCAATTCTTCCCGGCCTTGGCGCTGGGGCCGATCGTCGAGCATTTCCTGATGCTCTCGGCCAAGACCTTCTAAAGGATCGATCTCCATGTCCGCAAAATCCGAAACCAAGCATGCGCTGGCGCTCGTCGATCCGGCGATCCTCAGTCAGGCTGCCGTCGACGCGGTAAAAAAACTGTCGCCGACCCAGCTGATGCGCAATCCGGTGATCTTCGTCACCGAGGTGGTTGCCTGTCTCGCCACCGTCCTGTTCCTGCGCGATCTCGTCGGCGGCACCGGACAGGCGTGGTTCTCCGGCCAGATTTCCGCCTGGCTGTGGTTCACGGTCCTGTTTGCCACCTTCGCCGAGTCGATTGCCGAAGGTCGCGGCAAGGCGCAGGCGGCGACGCTCAGGGCCACGCGCTCCGATACGGTGGCCAAGCGTCTCACCGGCGGCACCGACAAGCGCACCGGCAAGGCCGGCTACGATCTGGTGCAGGCGATCGAACTGAAGCTCGGCGACGTCGTGCTGGTCGAGGCCGGCGACCTGATCCCGTCCGACGGCGACATCGTCGAGGGTGTCGCCTCGGTCAACGAAAGCGCCATCACCGGCGAATCCGCCCCCGTCATCCGCGAGGCCGGCGGCGACCGCTCGGCTGTGACCGGCGGCACCACGGTCTTATCCGATTGGATCAAAGTCCGCATCACCGCCCAAGCCGGCGAGACCTTCATCGATCGCATGATCCGGCTGGTGGAAGGCGCCGAGCGGCAGAAGACGCCGAACGAACTGGCGCTGTCGGTGCTGTTGACCGGCCTGACGCTGATCTTCCTGATCGCCGTCGTCACGCTTTACGGAATCGCCGACTACTCCGGCACCATGGTTCCGGTCGTGGTGCTGGTGTCGCTGTTGGTCACCCTCATTCCGACCACCATCGGCGGCTTGCTGTCGGCGATCGGCATCGCCGGCATGGACCGACTGATCCGCTTCAACGTGCTCGCCACCTCGGGGCGCGCGGTCGAAGCGGCCGGCGACGTCGATACGCTCTTGCTCGACAAGACCGGCACCATCACCTTCGGCAACCGCATGGCGAGCGAGTTCGTGGCGCTGCCGGGCGTCGAGCCGCGCCGGATGGCGGAAGCGGCTCTCCTGGCCTCGCTTGCCGACGAGACGCCGGAAGGCCGTTCGATCGTGGCGCTGGCCAAGGGTGACTACCGCCTGCCCGAGCCGGAACTTGCTGCCCGGAACGCCACCAACATCCCGTTCACGGCGCAGACCCGCATCTCCGGCATCGATGTCGACGATCGGCAGGTGCGCAAGGGTGCGGTCGATTCGGTCCTGCGCTTCGTCGGGCTCACTCCCGACCAGGTGCCGCACGAGTTCAAGACCGCGGTCGAGCGCATCAGCCGTACCGGCGGCACGCCGTTGGCGGTGGCCGAGAACGGCGCGTTGCTCGGCGTCATCCACCTCAAAGACGTGGTGAAGCCGGGCATCCGCGAGCGGTTTGCCGCGCTTCGCGCCATGGGCATCAAGACGGTGATGATCACCGGCGACAATCCCCTGACCGCGGCGGCGATCGCCACCGAGGCCGGCGTCGACGACTTCCTCGCCGAGGCCACTCCCGAGGACAAGCTGAAGTTCATCCGCCGCGAGCAGACCGGTGGCCGGCTGGTCGCCATGTGCGGCGACGGCACCAACGACGCTCCGGCGCTCGCCCAGGCCGATGTCGGCGTCGCCATGCAGACCGGCACGCAGGCGGCGCGCGAAGCCGGCAACATGGTCGATCTGGACTCGGATCCGACCAAGCTGATCGAGATCGTCGAGATCGGCAAGCAACTCCTGATGACGCGCGGTGCGCTGACCACCTTCTCGATCGCCAACGACGTGGCGAAGTATTTCGCCATCCTGCCGGCGCTGTTCGTCGCCACCTACCCGGAGCTGACGGCGCTCAACGTCATGCATCTGGCGTCGCCGCAGTCGGCGATCCTGTCGGCGGTGATCTTCAATGCTCTGATCATCATCGCGCTCATTCCGCTGGCGCTCAAAGGCGTGAAATACCGGGCCGTCGGGGCGGCGGCGTTGTTGAGCCGCAACCTCGTTCTCTACGGGCTCGGCGGCATCATCGCGCCGTTCATCGGCATCAAGCTGATCGACCTCGCGGTCGCGGCGCTGCATCTCGCGTAAGGGACCCTGCCATGCTCCAGCATTTCCGTCCTGCCCTCGTCATGCTCGTCATCTTCACGGTGCTGACCGGCATTCTCTATCCCTTCGCCCTCAACGGCTTCGCCGCGACCTTCCTGCCGGCGCAAGCGAACGGCAGCCTGATCGTCGACAACAAGGGCGTCATCATCGGTTCCAGCCTGATCGGCCAGGCGGTCAGCTCCGACCGCTACTTCCAGCCGCGGCCGTCGGCGACGAGCGGGCCTGACCCGAAGGATGCCTCGAAGACCGTTGCGGCGCCGTACAATGCGGTGAATTCGTCCGGCTCCAACCTCGGCCCGACGAGCCAGGCGCTCGCCGACCGGGTGAAGGCGGCAGTCGAAGCCGAACGCGCCGCCGGCTGGCAGGGTCCGATCCCAGCAGATGCGGTGACGACGTCCGCTTCGGGGCTCGATCCCAACATCTCGCCGCAGTATGCTCTCGCCCAGGTCGCTGGCGTGGCCAAGGTGCGCGGTCTCGACGAGGGGAAGGTCAAGGCGCTCGTCGAGGCAAAGATCGAGGATCGCTTTCTCGGGATCGTCGGCGAACCGCGGGTCAATGTCCTCGCCCTTAATCTGGCTCTCGATACACTCAAATGATGCATGGCCACTGACGTCAACGACGACCGCCGCCCCGATCCGGACGCGCTTTTGGCGCTGACGGCCAAGGAGGGGCACGGCAAACTCAAGGTCTTCCTCGGCGCCGCTCCCGGCGTGGGGAAGACCTTTGCCATGTTGCAGGGCGCGCGCCGGCTGAAGGCCGAGGGTGTCGATGTCGTCATCGGTCTGGTCGAGACGCACGGGCGGGCCGAGACAGCGGCGCTTCTCGCCGGGCTTGACGTGCTGGCGCGCCGGACGACCGCCTATCGCGACCGGCAGATCGACGAGTTCGATCTCGATGCGGCGTTGAAGCGCAAGCCGAAGCTGATCGTCGTCGACGAACTCGCCCATACCAACGCGCCGGACAGCCGCCACCCCAAGCGCTGGCAGGACGTGGCGGAGTTGCTCGATGCCGGCATCGACGTGTGGACGGCGCTCAATATCCAGCATCTGGAAAGCCTGGCCGACGTCGTCAGCCGGGTCACCGGCGTCCAGGTGCGCGAGACCGTGCCGGATATGGTGTTGCAGACTGCCGAAGACGTCGTCCTCGTCGATATCACGCCGGACGAACTGATAGAGCGGCTGAACGAAGGCAAGGTCTATCTGCCGCAGACCGCGCGCCGCGCCACGCAGAATTTCTTCACCCGTGGCAATCTGACGGCGCTCCGGGAACTGGCGCTCAGGCGCACCGCCGACCGGGTCGACGACCAGATGGTCGACTATCTCCGCCAGAACGCCATCGAAGGACCATGGGAGACGTCGGACTATCTGCTCGTCTGCGTCGGCGGCGACGATCAGGCCGAGGTGGTGGTGCGCACGGCCGGGCGTCTGGCGACGCGGCTCAACGCCTCCTGGATCACCGTACACGTCGAGCGCAGCGGACACGAGGAGACCAATCCGGCCAAGCTCAAGCGGGTTGACGATGCGCTGAGGCTGGCCGATCGGCTGGGTTCGCAGATCCAACGCCTCGCCGGTCTCGATCCCGTTGCCGAGGTGCTGCGCTACGCCAGGCGCGAGAACGTCACCCAGATCGTCATGGGGCGGTCGCGCGCCCACCCGTTGTGGCGGCTGATGGGGGCCGGCTTCACCGACCGGCTGGTCCGCCGGGCGAGCGACGTCGCCGTGCACGTGGTGAACAGCCCGGATCCGCAGACGCCGTTCGTGCGCCGCATCCTGCCGATGCCGGCGCCGCGGCGCCTGGGGCAGGGGCTGATCGCCGCGGCGGTTGCGGTTGCGGCGGCTGTCGGTGTCGGCGAGATCCTGCGGCAGCTGCTGGTGTTGCCCAATCTGTCGATGGTGTTCCTGCTGGCCGTGCTGGCCTGCGCCGCGACCTATGGGCCTGTTTCGGCGATCGCCGCGTCGCTCCTGTCGTTCGTCGCGTTCAATTTCTTCTTCATCCCGCCCCTCTACACGCTGACCGTCGCCGAGCCGCAGGAACTGCTGTCGTTGACCGTGTTCCTCATTGTCGCGGTGTTGACCGGCTCGCTCGCCGGCCGGGCGCACGATCGCGCGCAGGCCGTGCGCCAGCGGGCGCTGGATACGCAATCGCTCTATGAGTTCTCGCGCAAGCTTGCCGGCGCTGCCAAGCTCGACGAGGTGCTGTGGGCGGCGGCGACGCATCTGCAGAAGACGCAGGGCGGGCCGATCGTGTTCCTGATGCCGGAGGAGGGTGAACTGCAGGTCAAGACCGCCTGGCCGCCGGATCAGGACCTGTCGGCCGGTGAAGTGAGCGCGGCGAACTGGGCGTTTTCCAAACACGAAATTGCCGGCTGGCGCACCAACACCTTGCCGAACCTGAAGAAGCAGTTCCGCCCCCTGCGGACGCCGCGCGGCACGGTCGGAGTCGTCGGCTTCGCGCCGAAGGACGCCGAGGAGCCGATCAGTCCGGAGGACGAGCGCGCCTTGACCGCCATCCTCGAGCAGACGGCGATCGCCATCGACCGCGCCATCCTGGTCGGCGAGGCGGTCAGGGCCGCGGCGCTGGAGGACAACGAGAAGCTTAGGACCATCCTCCTCTCCTCGCTGTCGCACGACTTGCGCACGCCGTTATCCTCCATCACCGGAGCGGTGACGTCGCTCAGGCAGTTGGGCGACAAGATGCCGGCGAGCGACCGGCAGGACCTGCTCGCCTCGATCGAAGAGGAGGCGGCGCGGCTGTCCGGCTTCATCGCCAACCTGTTGGACATGTCGCGGATCGAATCCGGGGCGCTCAAGGTGAAGCAGGACTATATCGACCCGACGGACAGCATCCGCGCCGCAGTCGAACGCGGCCGGCGGGCGCTGCCGGCTCAGAAGATCGAGACCAGCATCGCCCGCGACCTGCCGTTCGTGCGCGGCGATGCGCAACTCCTGGAACAGGTGCTGTTCAACCTGCTCGACAACGCGCACAAGCACGGCGGCGGCAGTGCCATCGTGCATGCGCGCATGGAAGGGACGAACGTGGTGATCAGCGTCACCGACGAAGGGCCGGGCATCAAGCCGACGGACCTGCCGCGGATCTTCGAGAAGTTTTATCGTGGCGGGCGGACGGACGGCCGCAAGGCGGGCACCGGCCTGGGGCTCTCCATCTCGAAGGGGCTGGTGGAGGCGATGGGCGGCACGATCGAGGCGCAGAGTCCGGCGATCCGCCGCCGCGGCACGCGGATCCTGATGCGGTTCCCGGCCGTGCGCATGAGGGAAGGGCATCCGGCATGACTGCGCGCGTTCTGGTCGTCGACGACGAGGCGCCGATTCAGCGCTTCCTCAGGCCGGCGCTGGTGGCCTCGGGCTACGATGTGCTGCAGGCGGAAACGGGGCGGCAGGCGCTGCACCTGATTGCCACCGCCGCGCCCGATATCGTGGTGCTCGACCTCGGCCTGCCGGACATGGACGGCAAGCAGGTGCTCGCCGAGGCCCGGCGGTTCTCGCAGGTGCCGATCATCATTCTGTCGGCGCGGGATCGCGAGGTGGAAAAGATCGCCGCACTCGATCTCGGCGCCGACGACTACGTGGAAAAGCCGTTCGGCATCGGCGAATTCATGGCGCGGCTGAGAACGGCGCTTAGGCACCGGGCCAAGGGCGGCGAGGACATCAGCCGCTTCGAGGCCGACGGGCTCACGGTCGATCTCGATCGGCGGCTGGTCTCGCGCGACGGCAAGCCGGTGAGGCTCACGCCGAAGGAATTCGAGCTCCTCGCCATTCTGGTGCGCCACGCCGGCCGGGTGGTGACACACCGGCAGATCCTCAGCCAGGTCTGGGGCCCGGCGCATGCCGACGACACGCAATATCTGCGCGTGTTCGTCGGACAGCTCAGGGCCAAGATCGAGCCGGCGCCCGAGACGCCACGGCTGGTCTTGACCGAGCCGGGCGTCGGCTATCGGCTGTGGGCGGAGGAGTGAGGAACGGTCGGCGCAGCCGACGAACACGTCCAGTGGACGTTTTCGAGTGACGAACGGCGCGAGCTAAAGCGAGCGCCAGGCGACGGCCCGCGAACGCCGCGAGCTTGAGCGCGCGGCAGCAGCCTCAGGGTACGGCAAAGGTTCAGCCCGGCCGTGTCCCGGTCACCTTGACGCCACCGTCCTTGGTGCCGGCAATGGCGTTCGGCCCGTTCGCCTGCACGTTCTTGACCAGGCCGCCGGTACCGGTGCCGCCACCCGAGCCGAAGTCGATCGTCGCCGACTGGCCGTCCTCGTTCATGTGCACGGTCGCGTCCCACGGCGTCCAGCCGATAGGCTTGCCGGACATGTTGAGCGGCTTCTTGGCGAAGCACGGGCATTTCGGATGGTCGCCGACGTAGAGCCAGGCCTGCGTGCCGCCGAAATCGATCACCCACCAACCCGTCAGCCAGTCGGGTGCCGGCTGTGCCAGCTGCATCAGCTTGTCGATGTTGACCCAGCCGAGAAGCTTGGACGGGTCCCACTGGGTCTGTTTGCGCTTGATGATGTCATGGCCGACCTTATGGCCGCCCTGGCCGGATTCGATCGTGTACCATTGGTCGCCGATGAATTTGTCCGACACGCCCATGTGGCCGCGCGAGGTGACGACGAACGGATCGCCCAATCCGGGGCGCTCGCCCGAGCCGGCCGGGACCCAGGCTTCCTCGAAGCCGGCCTTCTGCAACACGTTGTCGATATAGAACTGGCCGAGCGCGATCGGCGACTTGATGGCATGGCCGACGCGGATGACGAATTCGTTGCAGGTCGTGGTATTCGGCATCAGCGAGATCTGCTTTTCGCTCTTGCCGTCGGCGCGCGCCGTGGCGCGGGCAGCATCCTCGTCCTTCCACTTGGCGTCGAGCTTGGCCTGGTTCCAGCCGGTCAGCTGCTCGAACAGGCCGGCGGTGTCGCCGTTCGAGTTGACGTCGCGATCGACGGGGATCTGGCCGAACAGTTCCGCCACCTTCTGGCGGACCGGGGACAGTGTGGATGTATCGTAAGGGTCGTCGGAACCAGCCATGAAAATCTCCATCGGCAAAGGAAACTCGCGAAAAGCGAAGCCGCGCCGGCGAAATGGCCAAAAAGGCGCGGATACCGGCGCTTATGCTGCGCCTGACAGTATTGTCAGCCTTGCACGGCCGATAATCCGCGGCAAGGGCTTCGTCGTCGCATAACAATCAGGACTGAACGGCCCAACGGCCTCAGCCGGCCTTCAGCAGCGAGGCGCGGAAGCGGGCGAGCGACAAGGCAAAGAAGATGCCGCCGATGCCGAACAGGATCAGCATGCGGCCCCACACGAGGTCGAGCCCGGCGCCGCGGTAGAGCACGGCTTGGGCGAGCGCGACGAAGTGGGTCGAAGGCGCTACGAGCATCGCGTCCTGCAGCCAGACGGGCATGCTTTCCGACGGCGTCATCGAACCGGACAGCAGCATCATCACGATCATCACCGGCATGACCAGCAGGCCGAACTGCGCCATCGAGGTGGTGAATGTGGCGATCAGGATGCCGAGCGAGGTGACCGAGAACAGATAGATGGCGGTGATCGTCACGAATAGCGGCAACGAACCGTTGACGGTGACGCCCAACAGCCGCTCGACCACGATCGTCAGGCAGAGCGTCGCCGCCACGACGATGACGAGGCCGTTCGCCCAGATCTTCGACAGCAAGATCTCGACGGGTTTGACCGGCATGACCAGCAGATGCTCGATGGTACCGTGCTCGCGCTCGCGGATCAGCGCGGCGCCGGAGAGGATGAGCGACAGGATGGTGATGTTGTTGATCACCTGCATCACCGAGGTGAACCAGATCGATTCGAGGTTGGGGTTGAATTTGGCCCGCACGACGACGTTCAACGGCGTAGCTTTGAGCTTGTCCGGAAAGGCGGCGGCGACTTCGTTCAGGAGAATCGCCTGGATGAAGCTGGCGCCATTGCCGGCCTGGCTCATGGCGGTGGCGTCGACATCGACCTGCACCGCCGGATGCTTGCCGGCGATGACATCGCGCTCGAAGTTGGTCGGGATCTCGACGACGAAGACGAAGCGACCCGCATCCATCGCCGCATCGACCTCGTTGGCGCCGATCTCCACCGCCGGCTTGAACATCGGCTTCATCAGCGCGTCCTTGAGCCGGTCGGAGAGCGCCGACTGGTCCTCGTCGACGACGGCGATCGCGGCATTCTCGACGTCGAACTTGGCGCCGGTCGACACCGCGTAGATGGCGACGGTGAAGGCATAGACGATGAGGGCGATCATCACCGCGTCGGACTTCAGCCCGTAGAGTTCCTTGATGCCGAGGCGGAGGATCTTCATCAAGCCGGCGCGCATGGTCATCGCCCCTGTTTCGACAGGAAGAGGTTGGCGGCGGCGAGGAAGCCGACGGCGAACAGGCCGACGACGGCCGTGTTCAGCCACAGCACGTCGATCGCCAGTCCCTTGGCGAAGACCCCCATGGCGACCGGCTGGAACCAGGCGGCGGGAAACGCCAGGCCGATGGCGCGGGCACCGCCGGACAGCGCCGAGACGGGGACGAGCAGGCCGGAAAAATTCACCGCCGGAATGATGGCGATGATCGCCGTGGCGAAGATCGCCGCAACCTGGGTCTTGACGATGGTGGAGATGAGGAGCCCGAAGGCCGTGGTCGCCAGCACGTAGAGCAGGGCGGCCAGGGCCAGCGTCGCAAACGAGCCTTTGATCGGCACGCCGAACAGCAGGAAGGCTTCGATCGTCAAGAGGAAGAACGAGACATAGGCGATGGCGGCGTAAGGCAGCTGCTTGCCGATCAGGAATTCCGCCCGCGTCACCGGCGTCGACTGGAAATTGGCGATCGAGCCGGTCTCCTTTTCCTTGACCACCCCGATCGCCGTCATGATCGCCGGGATCAGCGCCAGCATCAGCACCATGACCGAGGGCACCATGGCGTTGACGCTGCGGAAGGCCTGATTGTAGCGAAACCGCGTCTCGATATCGATCGGCGCAGCTACGGCGTTCGCCGTGCCATAGCGGGCTAACGCCTGGTCGCGCAGGTAGGTCTGGGTGAGGCCGGAAATGTAGCCGCGGATGGTCTCGGCGCGGAAGGTCATGCCGCCGTCGACCCAGACGCCGACTTCGGGCTTCAGTCCGCGAACGAGATCGCTGCCGAAGCCCGGCGGCACCTCGACGGCGAGTTTCAACTCGCCGCTCTTCAGTCGCTGATCGAGTTCGGTGGCGTTCGAGATCGGCGCCTTGCGGTCGAACGTGTGCGACCCCTCGAAGGCCGCGAGGAACTGCCGGCTTTCGGCCGACCGGTCCTGGTCGAAGGCGGCATAGGCGAGGTGGTCGACGTCGAAGGAGATGCCGTAGCCGAAGGCCAGCATCAGAATGAGCGGTCCGAGGAAGGCGAAGGCGAGACGGAGGGGATCGCGGCGGATCTCCAGCATCTCCCGCCAAGCATAGGCCATCAGCCGGCCGAGATCGAAGCGCGGCGGAACCGGTGCCGCCACCGCTGCCGCGGGAACGGACTTCGCATCGACGCCGTCGGCCGGCGCCCCGCCCTCGCGGCCCATGCCGGCTGCCTCCAGGACGGAGATGAAGGCGTCCTCGAGACTGGCGGTCTTCCGCTCGGCGCAGATCTCCGCCGGGCTGCCGACGGCCAGCACCCTGCCGTGGTGCATCAGCGAGATGCGGTCGCAGCGCTCGGCCTCATTCATGAAGTGGGTTGACAGGAAGATGGTGACGCCGTCGTCGCGCGACAGCCGGATGAGCTCGACCCAGAACGAGTCGCGGGCGATCGGATCGACGCCCGAGGTCGGCTCGTCGAGGATCAGCAGTTCCGGGCGGTGAATGACGGCGACGGCCAATTGCAGCCGCTGGCGCTGACCAAGCGGCAGCGAATCCGGCCCGATGTCGACGACATCCTTCAGATCGAAGCGATCGAGCATTTCGGCGACGCGGGGGGTGATCTCGTCCTTCGGCAGCTGGAACAGCCGGGCGTGCAGGGTGAGGTTCTGGCCGACGGTCAGTTCGCCGTAGAGCGAGAAGGACTGCGACATGTAGCCGACGCGGCGGCGGGTCGACATGTCCGACGCATCGAGCTTCTGGCCGAACAGTTTCGCCTCGCCCTCGCTTGCCGGCAACAGTCCGGTGAGCATCTTCATCGTCGTCGACTTGCCCGAACCGTTCGAGCCGAGGAAGCCGAAGATCTCGCCGCGGCGGATGCGGAAGGAAACGTGGTCCACGGCGGTGAACGCGCCGAAGCGGCAGGTGAGCCCCTCCGCCTCGATCGCCACGGCGCCGTCGTGGGCGAGCGGCGTCAGTGCGGGCAGGGGGACATGACGGGCGCGCTCAGCTTCAGGCAATAGTCCGATGAAGGCCCGATCGAGGCTGTCCGCGCCGGCCTTGGCCATGAGGTCGGGCGGCGTGCCGGAGGCTAAGAGCTTGCCGTCGAACAGGGCGGCGAGCCAGTCGAAGCGCTCGGCCTCTTCCATATAGGCAGTGGCGACGATGGTGCTCATAGCAGGCCGGCGGGCGCGCATGGCGTCGATCAGCTGCCAGAACTGGCGGCGGGAGAGGGGATCGACGCCGGTGGTCGGCTCGTCGAGGATCAGGAGGTCGGGATCGTGGATCAGCGCGGCGCAGATGGAGAGTTTCTGCTTCATGCCGCCCGAGAGTTTGCCGGCCGGCCGGTCGGCGAAGGCGGACAGGCCGGTGGCGGCCAGAAGTTCGGCGATGCGGGCATCGCGCTCCCGTTGACCCTGGCCGAACAGCCGGCCGAAGAAGTGCAGGTTTTCCGCGACGCTCAGGGTCGGATAGAGGTTCCGCCCCAGTCCCTGCGGCATATAGGCGATGCGGCCGCAGGCCCGGCGCCGCTCCGACGCATGGGCCATGTCGGCGTCGAGCACGTCGAGCCGGCCGGACTGCAGCTTGGTGACGCCGGCGACAAGCCCCAACAACGTCGACTTGCCGACGCCGTCGGGGCCGATCAGCCCGGCCATGCTGCCGGCGGGGATGGCGAGTTCGGCCAGGTCGAGTGCGGTCGTCTTGCCGTAGCGGTGACGGACGTCGACGAGCCGGGCGACGGGGTCGCTCATTGCGGCAGCTTCGGCGTCAGCTCCGCCGGCCAGTCGGCCTTGGCAGAGGTGCGCAGATAGGCGACGCCGCGGACGCCGGTCTTCACCCGGGCCTCGAAGCGGCGCAGCAGCGCCGGGGCGACCTTCAGCTTGACGCGGAACATCAGCTTCTCGCGTTCGTCCGCCGTCTCGACCTGCTTCGGCGTGAACTGCGCGTCGCCGGCGACGAAGGAGACGCTGACCGGCACTACATAGTCGGGCACGGGATCGAGCACCATGCGGGCTTCGTCGCCGAGTGCCAGCCTGCCGGCGACGCGGGCCGGCACGAAGACGGTCATGTACACGTCGGAGAGGTCGAGGAGAGTAACGATCGGCGCGCCGGCCGCCACCACTTCGCCGGAGCGCACCAGCTTATATTCAATGCGGCCGCGACGCGGCGCCTTCAGTTCGGCATCCGCCAGCAGCGAGCGGATATGGGCAACCTCGGCGCGGGCGGCTTCCGTCGCGGCCTCGGCCTCGTCGCGCGCGGCGTGGGCGGCGCGGTTGGCGGCCTCGGCGACGCTCAACTGGCTGCGGCGCTGATCGAGCTGCTGCGTCGTGGCGAAGCCCTTGCCGATCAGGGCCGAGGTGCGCTCGAATTCCTGTTTGGCCAGGTTCAATTCGCTGTCGCGCTGGGAGATGGCGGCATCGGCGGACAGCGCCGACTTCTCGGCCCGCGACACCTGCGCCTGCGCGCCGGCCAGTTGGGTATCGAGCTCGGAGGTGTCCATGCGCGCCACGACCTGACCCTCCTCCACCGTCTGACCCTCGTCGGCGAGCACCTCCTTGACCCGGCCGGCGTATTTGGCGGCGACCAGCACCTGCTCGGCCTCGATGCGGCCGTTGGTCGAGACAATATCCGCGGGCAGATGTTTGCCGGAAATGCGGGAAATCAGGGCATGCAGCCGTTCGGAGAATGTCTTCGGCTGGGCGGTTGCAGCCGGTGTCGCGCTGATGAGAACAAGGCCAAGAGCGAGCGGCGTCAGATAAGTCCGAATGCGCGGCACGTTGGTCTCCCGAATGCTGTGGTGCAGCCTGCTCCCGCGCCGGCCGGCTGGGATGCGCGTCGCCGGAGATTTGACCCGGGCATCAGTCAGGTCAAGGGTCTAGATGACGGGAAACGCTGCGGATCGGGCGGATCGGTTCGCTGCCGCCATGGCTCGCACCGATAGCGCCCGGCAGATCGCTGCCGTGCGTTCCGGGGGACTGGAAATCCGCCGCCGTCCCGGTTCAAGTGGTGGATAGCAGAGCGAGGAGACAGGCAGATGGCAGTTGCACGCGAGATCATGGCAGCACTCGAAACGGTATCGACGGCGACCATCACCACGGTCCTGCTCAAGAAGGGGCTGAGGAACGTCTGGCTGCGCGGGGCGATGCCGCTCGGCTCGGTGCAGCGACGGCTGGTCGGGCCGGCGTTCACGCTGCGCTTCGTTCCCGCTCGGGAAGATCTGGCAACGCCGGCCTCCTGGGCCTCGCCGCGCTCGACGCGGGCGGCAATCGAGGAGATGCCGCAGGGCGTCATCGTCGCCGCCGATGCCATGGGGGTCACCGATGCCGGCATCTTCGGCGACATCCTGTGCGCGCGGATGGCGAAGCGCGGGGTCGCGGCCCTCGTCACCGACGGCGTGATGCGCGACGGGGCGGGGTGCCTGGCAACCGGGCTGCCCATCTTCTGCCGCGGCGTCGCCGCGCCGCCGTCCGTTGCAGGGCTTACCTTCGTCGGGTGGCAAGAACCGATCGCCTGCGGCGGCGTTGCCATATTTCCCGACGACATCATCGTCGTCGACGGCGATGGCGCGGTGGTCATCCCGGCGGCGCTCGTCGAGGCGGTGGCGGAAGAAGGGCCGGAGCAGGAGCGGATGGAGGCCTGGATCGTGGCGCAAGTCGAAGCTGGAGCCAGACTCCCCGGCCTCTATCCGATGAGTGCCGAGACCAGGGCGCGCTACGACGCCTGGAAGGCCGGCCGCTGAGATATTCGGGACAGGCGCCGACGCGGACGGTGTCCTTTTGTACATGGGCGCCGGCTCGGAGTATAACAGGACGGTCAGCCGGCGGCGGGTTCGGCCGTGCCGTTCGGGACGGCGGTTCACGGAGAGGTGGCATGAACGAGATTTTGCCTGTTGATGCGCCCAAGTGCCCGTTTCCGCATCAGGCGATCGAGACGCGCCAAGCGCCGGGCACGGGCAAGCGCCAGCGCACCATCGTGGTGACCGGGGCGAGCCGTGGCATCGGCCACGCCATCGTCAGGAAGTTCGCCGAGGAGAACTGGCGCATCGTCACCTGTTCGCGCCATCCCTTCGATCAGGCACGCTGCCCATGGTTGTCGGGCCCGGAGGACCATGTCGTCATCGATCTGTCGGACCGGATGCGGCTGGTGGCGGCGATCGAGAGCCTGCGAGACCGGCTTTCCGGCCAGCCGCTCGATGCGCTGGTCAACAATGCCGGCATCTCGCCGAAGGGGCCGAACGGCGAGCGGCTGAACTCGCTGACGACGCCCGATCACGAGTGGATGCGGGTATTTCACGTCAATTTCCTTGCGCCGCTGTTCCTTGCCCGCGGACTGATCAACGAACTCGTCGCCGCGCATGGCGCGATCGTCAACATCACGTCGGTGGTCGGCTCGCGCGTGCATCCGTTCGCCGGCACGGCCTACGCCACGTCGAAGGCCGCCTTGTCGTCGCTGACGCGGGAAATGGCGGCCGACTTCGGACCGCTCGGCGTCCGGGTCAACGCCATCGCCCCCGGCGAGATCGTCACGGAGATCCTGTCGCCCGGCACGGAAGAGCGCTTCGTTCCGCTCATCCCGATGAAGCGGCTGGGGCGGCCGGAAGAGGTCGCCAATGTCGTGCATTTCCTGTGTTCGGAAGCGTCCAGCTACATGACGGGTGAGGAAATCAACATCAACGGCGGGCAGCTGCTGTGAGGACTGGCCCGCAGGCGCACACCGCGGTCCGACCTTCGATCGATCAGGCCACCACGCGGCGGGCGCGGGCGAGCCCGTCCTCGGTCGAACTTTCCACCCGGTCGCGGCCGTTGTGCTTGGCGCGGTAGAGGGCGAAGTCGGCGGCCACCATCATCGTGTGCAGCCAATGGCCGGTCTCGGAGGTCGACACCACCCCGGCACTGACCGTCATTGCAATGCGCTCGCCATTATAGCGGATGTTGCCGGAGCCGACGGCGCGGCGGATGTCGTCGGCGATCAGCACGGCCTGCTTTTCCGAGACATAGGGAAGCAGGCAGGCGAATTCCTCGCCGCCGAGCCGTCCGAACAGGATGCTCTGCATGGTCGAGCGGCGGCGGGCGGGAGGTTCGCCGCCGCGTGCGACCGCCCGGCGCTCGACCAGTTCGCGGTTGAAGGCGGCGATCTGCGTCGCGGTTTCGAGCCGCCGCTCGACGATCCGGGCAAAGGCGACGAGCGCCGTGTCGCCGGCGGCGTGGCCGAAGGAATCGTTGATGCGCTTGAAGTGATCGAGGTCGAACAGCATCAAGGCGCCGTCGCCGCCAGCGGTCTCCACCCAGGCCGCAGCCTGGTCGATGAAGCCGCGCCGGCTCAGCGTCCCGGTCAGGACGTCGGTCGAGGCCGCGGTCATCTGGTACAATTCGGCGCGATCGCGCTCGAGGATGGTGAGGGCGAGCGGCAGCAGGATGCCGCCGAGCAGGGTCTCGAGCAGGAATCCGGCGATCCAGGGCGAATGGCCGGAGTGGATCCAATCGTCGGTATGCGGCACGAAGTAGATGCCGAGCCGCAACAGGCCGGCGAGCGCGTGGATACCGGCAAGCGAGGCGGCGATCACGCGACTGGTCAGGCGTTCCTGCCGATAGCGCTCCAACAGGCTGTAGGCGGCGGCGGCAAAATAGGCCGAGGCCATGATGTGGACGACGGCGAGGCGCAGATCGAATTGACCGACGAGCGGTCGCACCAGGTAGACCGCGGTCCACACGAAGCTGCCGGCAAAGATCATCCGGGCAGGATGCGTCTTGCCGTCGAAGGCACGCACGGCTCCCCAGACGAGACCGTTGGAGACGAGGATCAGCGACTGCCCGAGCCAGACATTGACGATTTCGGGCGTCGTCGTGCGCATCGTCAGCAGGAGGCAGCCGAGACCGGCAGCCAGAGACGCCATGCCGATCCAGACGTACAATCGACGATCTCGTCTTGCCAACCACGAGCCGGTGAAAAAGACGCCGCTGGCGAGCAGGACGACGACCAGCGTCGCCGCCAGGCTCTGAATATTCAACAAATTCATTCAGGTCCGTCCTTGATCGCTTAGGGGATCTTACGTGTCCTTCCTTAGCAATCGATGAAATACCGTATGGAGACGCGACACGGGGCGGAATCCGGTTGCGCCGGCGAGATGGTTTGGACATACCCTCGCTCGCCAACGGCGGATTTCACGCACCACAGACAGTCCAGGACCCGTCATGCAGACCAACGAAAGCCAGCCCGAGCTTCGAACCGACCGCGTCGAAGACGAATCCGTGCCTGCCATCGATCTTGGCGAAACGGACGTGCCAGATCTCGTTGAGGAAGGCGTCGGTGACGAGGAAAGCGTCGGCGAGGAGGAGGGCGAGACCTACCCGAAGTCCGAGGCCGAGGCGGTGACTGAACTGGAGGTGGATTTCACCGAGCCGCAGAAGCCGCCGAAAGTGCCGAAGAAGACGATCTGCGCGGTGACCGGCAAGGAAGTGCCGAAGAAGAAGGCCATTCCGCTCTATGCACTCAGGCCGAGCCTGGCCGAGCGCATCCGGGGCGACTTTCCCGACATTGCCGCCAACGCGCCGATCAGTCTCGACGCCGTCGGCTTCTACCGCTCGAAAGTGGTCGAAGAGCTGATGCTGCACGACCGCGGCGAATTGTCCGAACTCGACCGGCAGGTGGCCGAGAGCATGTCGGACCACGAATCGATCGTCGAGAACATCGAGGAGGATTTCGAGGAGAAGCGGTCGTTCGGTGAAAAACTTTCCGATCACATGGCGGCTTTTGGCGGCTCCTGGGCGTTCCTGCTGACGTTCGCCGGAATATTACTGATCTGGATCTCGATCAACCTCGTGACCGGCGACAGGACTGCGTTCGATCCCTATCCGTTTATCCTCTTAAATCTCGTGCTGTCGTGCATCGCCGCCATCCAGGCGCCGATCATCATGATGAGCCAGAAGCGGCAGGAGACGAAGGATCGGCTGCGGGCGATGAACGACTACAAGGTCAATCTGAAGGCCGAGCTGGAGATCAGGCATCTGCATGAAAAGATTGACTATCTGTTGAGCCGGCAATGGCAGCGGCTGGCCGAGATGCAGCAGCTGCAGATCGAGCAGATGCAGGGAAGGCGGCTGAAGAAGCTGCACCGCTCGATCCCGGTAACGACGGCCGATGCGGCGGCGCCGGAGGCGTGAACCGGCCGGATGCGGTGAATTGCAAATCGTCTGAGGACACCCAGTTGACCGTCATGTCGAAACGTTGGCAAATGATCACGTTCCGTTTGACGAGCGTCATGGAATAATCGTACTAATCATGTTGCCGTGACTCAACGGGGACAAGGTCCGCGCCGAACGCCCGGGAGGCCGCACGTCACTAGGCGTGCTGCGGGGCAGTTGGCAAACGGATTTGTCCCAGATTGCACCGGGCCTTGTTTGGTGCGATCGGGTTGCGCGCCGTATGACTGACGGCACATCGGTCTCATCGCTGCATTCCGCTTTCGCGAATAACGCGACACTCCGATAACGAAGTATAGGGAGAGATAATCGTGACCACCTTTAAAACTACGCTGGCCGCTCTTGCCATCGGTATCATGTCGATGGTGTCGACCGCGGACGCCGCCGACAAGGGCACCGTCGGCATCTCGATGCCGACCAAGTCGTCGGCGCGCTGGATCGCTGACGGCGATAACATGGTCAAGGTCCTTAAGGAGAAGGGCTACGGCACCGATCTGCAGTACGCTGAGGACGATATCCCGAATCAGCTCGCCCAGGTCGAAGGCATGATCTCCAAGGACGTGAAGATCCTGGTGATCGCTGCCATCGACGGCACGACGCTGACTTCGGCTCTGCAGAAGGCCGCCGACAAGGGCATCAAGGTCATCGCCTATGACCGCCTGATCCGTGGTTCGAAGAACGTCAGCTATTATGCCACGTTCGACAACTTCCAGGTCGGCGTCGAGCAGGCTCAGACGCTCGAGACGGGCCTCGGCCTGAAGGAAGGCAAGGGACCGTTCAACATCGAACTGTTCGCCGGTTCGCCGGACGACAACAACGCCGGGTTCTTCTTCAACGGCGCCATGTCGGTGCTGAACCCCTACATCAAGAGCGGCAAGCTCGTGGTCAAGTCCGGCCAGACGGCGTTCGACAAGGTCGCCACGCTGCGTTGGGACGGCGCCACCGCCCAGGCCCGCATGGATGCCATCCTGTCCGGCTACTACGGCAAGGACAAGGTCAATGCCGTGCTGTCGCCCTATGACGGCATCTCGATGGGCATCCTGTCGTCGCTGAAGGCAGTCGGCTACGGCACCAAGGATCAGCCGCTGCCGTTCGTCTCCGGTCAGGACTCGGAAGTTCCCTCGGTGAAGTCGATCATCAAGGGCGAGCAGTATTCGACGATCTTCAAGGACACCCGCGAACTCGCCAAGGTGACCGTGAACATGATCGACGCGGTGCTGTCCGGCAAGGAGCCCGAAGTCAATGACACCAAGACCTACGACAACGGCGTGAAGGTGGTTCCGTCCTACCTCTTGAAGCCGGTGATCGTCGACAAGTCCAACTGGCAGCATGTGCTGGTCGACTCCGGCTATTACAAGCTGAATCAACTGCAGTGATCTGACTGTTGCACTCTTCCCCCGCCGGCCGAATCCGGCGGGGGACCATTCAGGTCGCGTGTGGAGCGTAACGCGCCGACAAGTTGGACGAACTGCCCGACTTGGCGCGGATCCTAGAGTGGAGAAGGCGGCGTCGAGCCCGACCATTCTCTGACCCCCGGTCTGCACGAGACCAGTCCGCGCAGCTTGAAGTGGGCGCGGCGACAGGCGGAGCCATCCCGCCGATCTGCTCGCAAGCCGCCACACGCGCCCGGGACCTCCGATTGAGCGCCGACCTTCGCCGGCGACAGCGGCTGGCGGTCGAGTTGTCCGGCAGGGCATCTGGTTCTGGAATTCCGAAGAATAAGGCCAAGAACGGAGTTGGTGATGGACGCAATTCTCGAGATGCGGGGCATCACGAAGGTCTTCCCGGGCGTCAAAGCGCTGGTGGACGTGAATCTGACTGTGGAACGCGGCGAAATTCATGCGATCTGCGGCGAGAACGGCGCCGGCAAATCGACCCTCATGAAAGTGCTGTCCGGAGTGTACCCGGCCGATACTTACGACGGCGAAATCATCTACGAGGGCGAGGTCCGCCGCTTCTCCAGTATTCGCGACAGCGAGCACCTCGGGATCATCATCATTCACCAGGAGCTGGCGCTGGCGCCGCAGCTTTCGATCGCCGAGAACATGTTCCTCGGCAACGAGATCGCCAAGAACGGCGTGATCGACTGGTACGCCACCCACGAAAACGCGCGGGTCTGGATGCGAAAGGTCGGGCTTTACGACTCGCCCGCGACGCTCATCCGCGACATCGGCGTCGGCAAGCAGCAGATGGTCGAAATCGCCAAGGCTTTGGCGAAGGATGTCAAGCTGTTGATCCTCGACGAGCCGACCGCCAGCTTGAACGAGCGCGACAGTCAGGCGCTCTTGGACCTGCTGCTCGGCTTGAAGCAGCAGGGCATCACCTCGATCATGATCTCGCACAAGCTCAATGAGTTGGCGCGCGTTGCCGACTCGATCACGGTGTTGCGCGACGGCATGACGGTCGAAACTCTCGACTGCCGCGGCATCAAGGTCGACGAGAGCCGCATCGTCCGGGGCATGGTCGGGCGCGAGATGAGCGACCGCTACCCCAAGCGCGTGTCGAACATCGGCGAGACCTTCTTCGAGGTCAAGGATTGGGTGGTGCACCACCATCTGCACACCGACCGGCAGATGATCAAGAACGTCAGCATGCATGTGCGCAAGGGCGAGGTGGTCGGCATCGCCGGTCTGATGGGCTCCGGGCGCACCGAATTCGCCATGAGCGTGTTCGGCCGCGCCTACGGCAAGCGCATCTCCGGCAAGGTTTTGGTGAACGGTAAAGAGGTCGACGTCTCGACGATCCCGAAGGCGATCGCGCACGGCATCGCCTATGTGACGGAGGACCGCAAGCAGCTGGGGTTGATCCTCAACGAGGATATCCGCTTCAACGTGCCGCTCGCCAACATGAAGCCGGTGGCGCCGAACGGCGTGATCGACCGCGAGGAGGAAGTCGTCCTGGCGCGGACCTTCCGGCAGCGGCTGAATATCCGCTCGTCCAGCGTGTTTCAACAGGCGGTCAACCTGTCGGGCGGCAACCAGCAGAAGCTGGTGCTGTCGAAATGGCTGAATGCCGATCCGACGCTGCTGATCCTCGACGAGCCGACCCGCGGCATCGATGTCGGAGCCAAATACGAAATCTATACAATCATCCACCAACTGGCCGACAGCGGCCGCGGCGTGGTGGTCATCTCGTCAGAAATGCCGGAGCTACTCGGCATATGCGACCGGATCTATGTGATGAGTGAGGGGCGGTTCGTCGGCGAGTTCAGTGCCACGGAGGCCACGCAGGAGAAAATCATGGCTGCGATCATGAAGTTGGAGGTTGCCTGACATGTCCACTGAAGCTGTTTCGGGGGCTGATCATCAGGAGCGGGCCTCCTTTGGATCCTATTTGAAGAACAACATCCGCGAATACGGTATGTTGATATCGCTCATCGCGATTATGCTCTACTTCCAATACTCCACCGACGGGAAGTTGTTCAACCCAGACAACTTGACGAGCATCATTCAGCAGCGCGGCTACATCGTGGTGATGGCGCTGGGCATGCTGCTGATCATCGTCGCGGGGCATATCGACCTGTCGGTCGGCTGGTTGTCGGGCTTCCTCGGCGCCGTTTCGGCGATTGCCATGGTCGACTACGGCATGCCTTGGTACCTTGGCGTGGCGATCACTGTCGTGGTTGGCGTGGTGGTCGGCTGCGTGCAAGGCTATTCGGTCGCCTACCTGAAAATGCCGTCCTTCATCGTGACATTGGCCGGCATGCTGGTCTTCAGAGGGCTGACGCTGAATACGCTCGGCGGGCGCAATGTCGGGCCGTTCCCGGATGAGATTTCGACGCTGTTGACCGGGTTCTTTCCGGAATTCGTCGGCAAGGCGCCGGACCCGTTCGTTGCCGGCGGTACGGTCCATGTTGCCTCGCTGGCCATCAGCGTCGTGGTCGTGGTGGCGATGCTGCTTGGCGCCTTCATGTCGCGGGCGAAGCAGGTGGCGCGCGGCATGAACGACGAACCGTTCGTGATCTTCGTGATCAAGAATTTCGCCATCGCGGGGATGCTGCTGTATCTCTGCTATCTGTTCGCCACCTACAAGGGCCTGCCCAACGTCTTCGTCATCATCGGCGTGCTGATTGCCTTCTACTCGTTCATCGCCACGCGCACCGTGATCGGCCGGCGCGTGTTCGCGCTCGGTGGCAACGAGAAGGCAGCCAAACTGTCGGGCATCAACACCGAACGTCTGGTCTTCTACGCGTTCATCAACATGGGCGTGCTGACGGCGCTGGCCGGCATGATGTTCGCCACCCGGCTCGGCTGGGCGACGCCGAAGGCCGGCGAGGGCTTCGAACTGGACGTGATCGCGGCCTGCTTCATCGGTGGCGCTTCGGCCTATGGCGGCGTCGGCACGGTGATGGGCGCGGTCATCGGCGCCTTCATCATGGGCGTGCTGAACAACGGCATGACCATGGAGGGCATCGGCATCGACTGGCAGTTCATGATCAAGGGCGCGGTGCTGTTCTTCGCCGTGTTGATCGACGTCTACAACAAGACCAAGTCCTGACGGGCTTCAGCAGCTTCAGGACGGTGGCAGACGGCAAACGCGGAGGGGCGCAAGCTCTTCCGCGTTTTTGTTTGGCGAGGGCGCCTGGCGGGCTTGCAATCGGTCGGGAGGGGCCGTCAGCGGCTGGAGACGGCCCCGGTCGCGATCCCGGCGAGCTTCCGTTATCCACAGGCAAATGCTGGGGTTTCCGCCGCGAATCGGCCGTTTTGGGTCGAAGCGGACGGCGTCGGCAAAATCGCATGAACTTTTTCTGACTGTTGGAGTTGACATGTAGGGAGGGTGGGATCTATAAGCCGGTCCATCGACGACGGCGGTGCTGCCTCTGGGCGGCACGGTTACTTGCCTTCGTGGTTCTCTCGCAGGATTGAGGGGAACGTC
>JARLIU010000234.1 GCA_031291595.1 Ancalomicrobiaceae bacterium
ATCTCGCCTTGCTGACGCTGGTCAGGAGCCGAACGGTGAGCGCCATTCCGCGCACTTAGCGCGCGATGCTGTCACATGAAATCATGTGACAGCGGCATCAGCGCTCTAAGCTATTGATAGAGCAGTGGTTCAGCTTTCGGATGGATTGCCGGCCGATTCCATCTGAAAGCATCCTGCTCTAGCGCGGCTGACTCGGCGTTCAGATGGAACCGCCGAGGCGATCCATTCGAACGCACCTGCTCTGGCGTCAGCGGCAGCCCTCCGGCTCTGTCGGGGCGCCTTGGCCGTCATGGCTCCATTCGACTGGGAAGCCGGAGCCTCCGGCATACCCGAGCCGGCTCAGACCGCCGCTGCCGAAGCAATACCATGCGAGTGGGCGGCTTTGTTTCGATAAGGAAAGGGCGGGATAATCGATCCCGCCCTCACGATGACCGAGCAGATTACTTGATGGCACCCGACTTCTTGTGGATCTCGATGAACGTATCCACGTTGTCCTTGGTAACCAGCGGGCAATCGATATCGGTGTCGATCTGGCTGATCTTGCCGGTCAGCAGGTCGTGGGCGACACTCATATTCTTCCCGGCCAGATCATAGGCATTCTGCAGCGCCGTCGACGTCATCTTGCCGGCCTTGATCAGCAGCATCGCCTCGGCGGTGCCGTCGACGCCGTAGGCGAGGATCTTCGAAAACTTCGGATCGTTCTTGATGACTTCGAGCGCGCCGGCCGCCATGTTGTCGTTCATCGAGACGATGGCATCGATCTGGGGATTGGCCTGAACCCAGTCCTCCATGAAGCGCATCGCTTCTTCCTTGTTCCAATGCGCGATCTGTTCGCCGACGATCTTGACGTCAGGGCGCTTGGCAAAGAATTCCTTCTGCCATGCGTCGCGACGCATGTCGGCATGCATGTTGCCCGAGGGCCCGTTCAACACGACGACCTTAGCGTTCTGCGGAACCTGCTTCAGTGCCAGGCGGGCATTGACAGCGGCCTGCTCGTACGGATCCGCATCGACCGACGACGATCCGGGAATATTCTTGATGCGAGCGTTGGTCGTGATGACCTTGACGCCATCCTTGACAGCCCGTTCGACATAGGGGCGCTGCGCTTCGCCGTTGTTCGGCTGCACGATGATCAGATTGTACTTGTTGGCGACGGCGTTCTCGATGAACGCATTCTCCTTGGCGTCGTCGGCCTGGGCGTCCATCACGTCGACCTTCAGGTCGGGATATTTCTTCGCCTCGTCCATGATGCCGTTCGTCAGCCATGCCGCGAACGAATCCGCCTGCGCGCGGGCGATGAATGCCACCTTGTACTGCTGAGCTTGTGCGGTCGTTGCGGCCGCCAGGCACAATACGGCGACGGCCGCCGCAGTCTTGAGTGTCTTCACAAACGTCTTCATCTGGATTTCCTCCTAGAGTTTCCTACTTGATGAGGGGAGTCATTCGGGTGAGGCAGCCCCTCCATGCGTCCTAAACCAAAGTGTTACTTTTTCGCCTCCTTTGGTTCATTCGGTATTCTGGCGGCACCGAGCGTCTTCTTGGTGCGGTTCAGTTTGGCCCACATGTCGTATCCGACGGCCAAAGCGATGATGGCGCCCTTGATGACCTGCTGCAGATAGGAGTCGACACCGGTCAGGTTCATGATGTTGTTGAGGAATCCGACAATGAACGCGCCGGCGAGCGTTCCCCCGGCGGTCCCGAGACCACCGGAAAAACTGGTTCCGCCGATGATTGCCGCTGTCAGGGCTTCGAACTCGTAGCCTTGGCCGGAGTTCGGCGCGCCGACATTGGTTCGCGCCATCATCAGGATGCCGGCAAGGCCGACGAAGGCGCCGTTGATCAGATAGGCGCCGATCTTGATCCGCCCGATGTTGATCCCGGACGCGCGGGCCGCCTCTTCGTTGCCGCCGACCGCGTAGAGCGAGCGGCCGAAGCTGGTGTGGCCAAGGATGTACCAGGTCAGGATACCAACGATGACCATGAAGATCACGGGGATTGGCACGAAACCGACCTGTCCCTGACCAAACCAGACATAATCACCGATTTGATAGATATTCTGTCCACGTGTAAAGAGGAGAGATATGCCTCTAGCCACCGTCATCATTGCCAGGGTCGCGATGAACGCGGGAATTCTGAAATTCCAGACAAGAATACCATTGATGTAGTTGCAGGCGACGCCGAACAGCAGACCGATGCCGAAGGCAACGGGCATCGAGCCTGTTTCCTTATAGATGAACACCGACATCACGCCGGCCAGCGCCAGTACCGAGCCGCAAGACAGGTCCAACAATCCAGCAATGATGAGCAACGTTTCGCCGAACGCCAGGATCGTCGTGACCGAGATCTGCGCGGAGATGTTTGCGATGTTCCGAGAGGAAAGAAAGTTCTCGTTCAGTAAGTTGCAGGCAATGATCATCACGATGAGCACCAAATAAATGGAGTATCGCGACTTGATCGTCTGCCACTTTTCTCTGGTGATCAGGCTACTCATCTTCTTTTCCTCTGGATCGTCCCAACCCGTTGCAGTCAGCTGGCTCGCCGAGCCATGTTCATCGCGTAGCGCATGATCGTCTCTTGCGAGAATTCCGCTCTTTCGAGTTCGCCGGTTATTCGTCCCGCTGCCATGACATACATGCGATCACACATGCCGATCAGTTCGGGAAGTTCTGAAGACACCATGATGATCGACTTGCCTTCTTTCACCAGAGTCGTCATCAATTTGTAGATTTCGACCTTTGCGCCAACGTCGATGCCTCGAGTTGGCTCGTCCAGAATGAGAATATCCGGGTCCTGCAGCATCCATTTCGACAGCACGACTTTTTGCTGGTTTCCGCCGCTCAATGTGCTGACCTGGACGTCAATCGATGGCATTTTTACATTGATCCGCCCGCAAATCTCTTCGACCTTGCTCCGCTCCTTGGCCGTATACAGGTGACCGTTCTTGAAGAATTGCTCCATCGAGGCCAGGGTGACGTTTTCCTTGACATCCCGGACCGGAACGATTCCGAACCGTCGCCGGTCTTCGGAAAGCATGACAATGCCGCTCTTTATACTGTCCTGAACGCTTCGAATTTTGATCGGGTTGCCATGAACCTTGACGGTCCCGTGGAAATGCTCGTCGAGACCAAACAGCGCCCGTACCAGTTCCGTCCGCCCGGCCCCGACAAGTCCGGCAAAGCCGACGATCTCGCCTTTCTTGACGTGGAAGGAGACATCGTCGAACCCGCTCGGCCCGCTGAAATGCTCCACCTCCAGCACCGTTTCGCCACGAGCGACGTCTTCCTTGGGGTACCCGTGACCCAGGGTGCGCCCCACCATCAGGGCTATGACCGAATCGATGTCGAACTCGTCCTTGGCTCGCGTCTCGACAACTCTACCGTCGCGCAAGATCGAGATTTCGTCAGCGATCCGGAAGATTTCATCCATTTTATGCGAGATATAGACGATCGCCTTGCCGCGGGCGCGCAGGTTGTCGATCTTCTGGAACAGGATCTCGATTTCCTTGTTGGTGATGGACGACGTGGGCTCGTCCATGATGATGACGTCCGAATCCCTGGAAACCGCCTTCAGGATTTCGAGCATTTGCAGATTGGAGATCGATAGATCCTTCAGTTTGGTTTCCGGGTCGTAGGGAAGGTTTTCCTGTTCGAGCAGCTGGAGTGTTCTTTCGCGGATGGATCTCCAGTCGATGAGCCCAAATCGTTTCTTCGGCCAGCGGCCGACGAACAGGCTCTCTTCGATGGACATCTCGGGCGTATAGTTCAGTTCCTGAAAGATCATCGAAATGCCGAGCTCGCCGGCTTTGATCGGAGAGCCGATATGCACCTTCTCGCCCCGGACGAAAGTCTCTCCGCTGTCCGGCTGATAAATCCCATTGATGATCTTCATCAAGGTCGATTTTCCGGCGCCGTTTTCGCCGCACAGCACATGCACCGAGCCCGCCTTGACCGAAAACGACACGTCATCGAGCGCTTTCACGCCAGGGAATGCTTTGCTTATGTGTTTGACTTCAAGAAGAAGATTCTGCGTCATGCCCGACTCCGTGCGGCAAGTCTGTCCGTTAGCATTGCTTTGGCAGAATCCCGTTTGATTCGACTTGGTTGCGCGCCGACTGGGAGGAGCATGGCATCGTCCTCAATTCACGCCGTGAACCTGGGCGAGCCGGGCCCGGTAGAGCCCGAAGGCATCGTCGTAGGCGGGCTTGCGACTGGCGACAGGGGCGGTCGTCTTGTCGGCATCAAGCGCGACGCAACGGTCGGCGATGGCTGCGATGTCCTCGCCCGCCCCGCTCGCCCGGCCGTAGGCCCAGATCGCCTGGATCGCCGCGCCGAGACATCCGGCCTCGTCGCCGACCGGCACCACGATCTCGGCACCGGTCATGTCGGCGAGCGTCTGCCGCCACGGCGTGCTGCGTGCGCCGCCGCCGATCATGAACACGCGTTCGGGAGTCTTGTCGCCGCGGATGCGGTGGAGACCGGCGAGCACGCCGAAGGTCACGCCCTCGACCATCGCCCGCATCAGGTTCTCCGGCGTCATGTTGACGGCGCTGAGGCCGAGAATGCTGCCGCGGGCTGTCGGCAGATCGGGGGTCCGCACCCCAGTGAGGCACGGCAGCATGGTGATGCCGCCGGCACCGGGCGCGGTCGCCTGCAGCGCCTCGGAGACGAAGCCAACATCGCGGCCGAGCAGATGGGCGCCGCCTGAGGTGACGTTGGTGGCGTTCATGGTGCAGACCAGCGGCAGCCAGCCGCCGGTCGACGAGCAGAAGGGTGCGACGGCGCCGGTGGGATCGAGCACCGGGGTATCGGAATAGGCGTAAACCGTCGCCGACGTGCCGATGCTCATGGTGACCACGCCTTCGCGCACGTTGCCGCTGCCGATGGCGCCCATCATGTTGTCGCCGCCGCCGGCCGCGACCAGACATGCCGGGGAGAGGCCGAGCGCTTCGGCGGCAGCCGCGGTCAGCGACCCGACGACGGCATCCGGGGCGACGAGCTCCGGCAGGGCGCGAGCGAGATGCCCGCTGCCGCCGTCGATCAGCGACAGCACCTGCGGAGCCCATGTGCGTTTGCGGACGTCGAAGAAGCCCGTGCCCGAAGCATCGCCATACTCGGCGACGCAGCGGCCGGTAAGCCAGTAGTTCAAATAGTCGTGCGGTAAGAGGATATGGGCGATGCGGGCGAAGTTGCCGGCCTCGCGGTCGGCCAGGAAGGCGAGCTTGGAGATGGTGTAGCCGGTGAGCGGGATGATGCCCAGCTTGTCGAACCAGGCTGCCGGTCCGCCGAGGGCGGCGACGAGCCGCTCGTTGTCGGGAGCTGTTTCGGTGTCGTTCCACAGCTTGGCCGGGCGGATCACCGTTCCGGCGGCATCGAGCACCGCAAGACCGTGCTGCTGGCCGGAGACGCCAAGGCAGCGGATCGCGTCGGCCGGCACGCCGGCTTCGCCGAGCGCCATGCGCACCGCCGCGACCATGGCCTCCACCCAGATCGATGGATGCTGCTCGCGGGCGCCGCTGTCGCGCTCGATCAGACTGTGGGCGGCGTGGCCGCGGCCGTGTACTCGCCCGTCCTCGTCGATGACGAGCGCCTTGGTCCCCTGCGTTCCGCAGTCGACGCCGATGAACATTGTTCCTGTCCTCCCTCATCCACCTGTTGTTTCGCCTTCGGCAAGGCCGCATCGGCGGGCGTCCTCTCTGCCCTGAATGCCGACGGCGTTCTCCCGATCAGCCGCATGAAGTTCCGATTGAAGGTGGATAGAGTATCGTACCCAACCTTCAGACCGATCGATGTGATCTGGTCCTCCGTCTCCATCAGAAGCTGACAGGCCTTGTAGATCCTCAGGTGGTTTATGTATTCTATGCAGCTACACTTGATATGTCGTTCGAATAGCCTTGAGAAGGCCGATAGTCCCATCCCTTCGACCTGCGCCACCTCGCGGCATGACAAGTCGGAACAATCAAAGTTTTCCGCGATGTAGACCAGGATCCTCTCAAGCCGCTTGGGTTGGGCGCATTGGTGGTAGGTGCCCTTGAGCGACAGCGACGTCTGCCCGCGATCCTGTTCCAGAATCTTCAGCAGGCTGAAGAAGTGCGCCATCCGTTCGAAGCCGCTGGCGGTCAGCAGCGCCGCCATCAGCTCCGCCGCTTCGCGTGCCGCCACCGCCGAGAATTCGATGCCGGCACGCGACGCCTCGAGCAGGCCGCTGAGGTTGGTACAGTCCGAGAACTCGGCGGCGCACCGCTCGGCGAAGCCGGAACTCAGCTGCAGCACCAGATCCCGCCCGGCGATCCGACCATCCGTGTCGCGGTCGTTGGCGTCGGAAACCCACATGTGCGGCAGGCTCGGGCCCGTCATCACCAGGTTGCCCGGGCCGAACTCGCCGGCATAGGTGCCGACGTAGAAATGTCCCCCACTGCGACGGATCAGATGCAGCTCGTATTCCGGGTGGTGGTGCCATCCCGAATAGGTGAAAGGATAGTCGTGGGCATAGACGCGGAACGTCCGCTCGAGCGGCGTCTGGATCACCTCGAGCACAGGCCTTACATTCATGATGCACGCCTTTCTGCCACTCCCGAGCAGCGTCCCGCGTCGGCTCTGTCGATCAGAACGTGATCTGGATTTTGACGTCCGACGGATTCTGCTGTGCGGCGCGTTCGAACGCCGCGACCGATTCGTCAAACGGGTAGCTGCCGGAGATCATCGGCTTGAGATCGATCTTGCCGGACCCGAGCAGGGCCAGCGTGCGATCCCAAACGTTTGCATAGCGGAAGATCCCGGTGACCGTGACTTCCTTGACTTCGAGAGCCACGACGTCGAGCGGGGCCCGATCCTGCGGCATGCCAACGAGCACCGCGCGGCCGGCGGGACGGATCACGTCCATCATGTTGTCGAATGCGTGCGGGCTGCCGCTGGCTTCGAAAAACACGTCGGCGCCACGGCCGGCGGTATGCGCGGCCACCACGTCGGTGAGCTTCTGGTGATTGAGGTCGACGGTGACGATCCCCGGGCGATCGGCGATGAGGTCGAGTTTGGCCTTGGCCATGTCGCTAACGATCACTTCGGAGCAGCCGGCGGCGAGCGCGGAGAAGGCGATCATCATGCCGATGGTGCCGGCGCCGGCCACGACCGCGACGTCGCCCGGTTCGATCTTTGCCTTGGCGGCGGCATAGACGCCGATGGCGAGAGGCTCGACCATCGCCCCTTCGGCAAAGCTGACGTTGTCGGGCAGTTTGTAGGTCAGTGCGGCCGGGTGGACCACCTCCGGCGTCAGGCAGCCATGGATCGGCGGCGTCGCCCAGAAGCGCACCGACGGATCGAGGTTGTAGTGGCCTGCGAGTGTTTCCTGCGACCCGAAGTCGGGAATGCCGGGCTCCATGCAGACTCGGTCGCCGACTTTGAGTTGGGCAACCTTGGCGCCGACCGCGGTGACAACGCCAGCGGCTTCGTGCCCGAGCACCATCGGCTCGTTGACGACGAAATCACCAATTCTGCCGTGTTTATAGTAATGGACATCGCTGCCGCAGATGCCGACCGTCTTGATGGCTATCCGTACCTCGTTGTCCGCTGGCTCCAAAGTGCCGGGGACTTCAATATCGCGAAGACAAATATCACCAATGCCCTCGAGGACGACGGCTCTTACCTTCATAGCTTTCCTCCCGAGCCAGTTCACCTGCATTCCCCGAAGGGCATGCTCGGCTCTATATAGGGAAGTATGCGCGCCAGGATTTATTCGCGCAAAGCCGATTCAACAAATTCGTATGCATAATTTTACATTTTGACCGACGCGGCGGCGCGGCCATCGCAACGGCAGCCGTCGCCGTCGATCCGGGTCCGACGATCGCGGACGTCGCCGTGTGCGCTTCGCAACGTCGACCGCAGTGCAGATCTGACATGCGCGAACGCCCCACCGGCGACGTTGCGGCCGGCAACTGCTTGTTCCGGCGCAGCTTTGTCGCCAGCCGTGCGAATGACGTTGCTGCCGACCTTACCGCAGTCGCTGACCGGCCGGATGCAGGCCTCGCGGTCCGGATGCGGGCTTCGGCATGGGATCGCGCCCGAGGTGATATCTTCCCGCCTGCGCTGAGCGACGGCAATCTGCCGCACCTGGGCATTGCCGATCAGCGCCAGCGTCAAGCTCCGATGTGGCTTGACGATCCTGCCCGCATTCGGTTCAGGCCAGTCGGAGGCATCGGTGAGTCTGAGAATGACCGGCGCAGGCAACGACAATCGGGCCGGATGCCCGAGGCGACGGCGGAAAGCCATTGCCGCCGCTGCCCGGTTGGCCGCCGCTGCTCAGATCTTGTGCGCTCGGCAGGATGCCGCGGCCACCGGGAGAAGCGCCGGTCGACGTGTCCCCCGCCGGCTTCCGGGCAAGCGCCGGGGAGGCAAGGGCGGCGGCCGATATCGCCACAGGGACCAATATCGCCTTTGGCATAGGGAGTTCCGGAAAGTCGCTCATGACTCACATCAATATCGGCCGGCTGGACTGACGGTCATGCGTTTTCGCCCGGACCGTGAACTATAGATGATACTGCGTATCTGCCTCGGCGGCACACTGCTCCTTCGCTGCGGCGGCAGGTGGCGGGAAGGGCGGGAGCGGCAATCGGGCGCCGGAGCGGTCGCGCCGCCTCGGTCCGGACGGGCGCGAATCGCACAATGTCGCGATCGCCGCCGGCACTCGCCGGTCGCCCGCCAGCGCGAGCGGTAGCGGGCCGGCGGCCGACGCGGTGCGTCCCACCGTCGCATGTGCTTCAATTTCCTTCTCTTTCACCCAGATTGGGATTACGCCCTTGGGCATCGGGCTTTTCCTTGACACAGCGCCCCCTCGGCGCCACCTAATAGCGGATGAATGCGGTCGCGGGCGGCGGTCGTGCGCCTGCGGAAGGGCGCGAGCGTCCGGCCCGGATCTTGAATGCCCTCGCCGGGTCGGGCGAGCGCAGGACGGAAGCGATCGCGGCGTGGACGCTACAAACGACAGGCGGGGCTCATGTGGAGCCCGCCGTTGGTCGACTCGACCGGGCGACGCGCGCTCAAAAGGATGAGATCATGGCCATTGGCTCAAGGAAGTCCGCCCCTGTCGGCGAGATCTATCCGGTGCTTCCTCTCCGGGATATCGTCGTCTTCCCGCACATGATCGTGCCGCTCTTCGTTGGGCGTGAGAAGTCGATCAAGGCGCTCGAAGAAGTGATGCGTGCCGACAAGCAAATTCTGCTTGCGACGCAGAAGAATGCCGGCGACGACGATCCGCAGACCGACCAGATCTTCACCATCGGGACTTTGGCCAGCGTGCTGCAGCTGTTGAAGCTGCCCGACGGCACCGTGAAAGTGCTGGTCGAAGGCGGCTCGCGCGCCGAGATCGTTGGCTTCACCGACCGCACCGACATCTTCGAGGCCCGCGCCCTGGCGCTCGCCGAAGAGGTCGGGCCGAAGGTCGAGCTTGAGGCCCTGGCCCGCTCGGTCGTCACCGAGTTCGAGAACTATGTGAAGCTGAACAAGAAGGTTTCGCCCGAGGTTCTGGGCACCGTCACCCAGATCGACGACTATTCCAAGCTCGCCGACACCATCGCCTCGCATCTGGCCGTCAAGATCGCGGAGAAGCAGGAACTGCTGACCATGGTCTCCGTCGCCGAGCGCCTGGAAAAGGTGCTGGGCATGATGGAGTCGGAGATCTCGGTGCTGCAGGTGGAAAAGCGCATCCGCAGCCGCGTCAAGCGCCAGATGGAGAAGACGCAGCGCGAGTACTACCTGAACGAGCAGATCAAGGCCATCCAGAAGGAACTCGGCGACAACGAGGACGGGCGCGACGAGCTCGCCGAACTGGAAGAGCGGGTCAAGAAGACCAAGCTCTCCAAGGAGGCGCGCGAGAAGGCCGTGGGCGAGATGAAGAAGCTCAGGCAGATGTCGCCGATGTCGGCAGAAGCCACGGTGGTGCGCAACTATCTGGACTGGATCCTGGGATTGCCGTGGGGCAAGCGCTCCAAGCTGAAGCTCGACCTCAACTACGCCCAGGACGTGCTCGACACCGACCACTTCGGCCTCGACAAGGTCAAGGACCGGATCGTCGAGTATCTCGCCGTGCAGGCCCGCGCCAACAAGCTGAAGGGGCCGATCCTGTGCCTGGTCGGCCCTCCGGGCGTCGGCAAGACCTCGCTCGGCAAGTCGATCGCCAAGGCGACCGGCCGCGAGTTCGTCCGCATGTCGTTGGGCGGCGTCAGAGATGAGGCGGAGATCCGCGGCCATCGCCGCACCTATATCGGCTCCATGCCGGGCAAGGTGCTGCAGTCGATGCGCAAGGCCAAGAAGTCCAATCCGCTGTTCCTCTTGGACGAGATCGACAAGATGGGCATGGATTTCCGCGGCGATCCGTCGTCGGCGCTGCTGGAAGTGCTCGACCCCGAGCAGAACTCGTCGTTCATGGACCACTATCTGGAGGTCGAATACGACCTGTCCGACGTGATGTTCGTGACCACGGCGAATACGCTCAACATCCCCGGCCCGCTGATGGATCGGATGGAGATCATCCGCATCGCCGGCTACACCGAGGACGAGAAGGTCGAGATCGCCAAGCGGCATCTGATGCCGAAGGTGATGAAGGACCATGGCCTGGCCGACAAGGAGTTCTCCGTTAGCGACGAGGCGCTCTACACGATCATCCGCCGCTATACCCGCGAAGCCGGCGTGCGCAATCTCGAGCGCGAATTGGCGACGCTCGCCCGCAAGGCGACCAAGGATCTGGTGCTGAAGAAGTCCGATGCCATCGCGGTGACCCCGGAGACGATCGAGGCCTATCTCGGCGTGCCGAAGTTCCGCCATGGCGAGGCCGAGCGCGAGGATCTGGTCGGCGGCGTCACGGGCCTCGCCTGGACGGAAGTCGGCGGCGAGTTGCTCACCATCGAGGCCGTGCTGATGCCCGGCAAAGGCAGGATGACGGTCACCGGCAACCTGCGCGACGTGATGAAGGAATCGATCTCCGCAGCGGCCAGCTACGTCCGCTCGCGCGCCGTCGATTTCGGCATCGAGCCGCCGTTGTTCGACCGGCGCGACGTGCACGTGCATGTCCCGGAAGGCGCCACCCCGAAGGATGGCCCGTCCGCCGGCATCGCCATGGCGACGGCTATCGTCTCGGTCATGACCGGCATCCCGGTGTCGAGGGATGTCGCCATGACCGGCGAGGTCACGCTGAGGGGCCGGGTGCTGCCGATCGGCGGCCTGAAGGAAAAGCTGTTGGCGGCGCTGCGCGGCGGCCTGAAGCGGGTCCTCATCCCCGAGGAGAACGCCAAGGACCTCGCCGAAATCCCGCAGAACGTCAAGAGCGGGCTGGAGATCATTCCGGTCTCCCGCATGGAGGAAGTGCTGAAGCACGCCCTTCTGCGTGTGCCGGATCCGATCGTGTGGGAGGAGCCGAAGGTGCCGCCGGCCATCGCGACGCCGGAAGATGACGCGGCCGGGATGACGGCACACTGACAAGGCAACCCTTTGATTCGAACGGCCCCGGCTCATCCCCGGGGCCGTTCGTCGTTTCTGCGGTGGCGTTAGCCGATTTGTGAGGAAATTTCGGGGTTTTCCGCCGGCCTAAACAAAATTCGCTTGCGAAACGGCGCAAATCGGGGCTTTTGAGCCGTGTGGCCGCGCCAGCCCGGTAGCGAACCGTATCAGGCGGCGACCACTCGGACACTGGGCCTGGCTGCCCCAAACGTCGATGGCTGATTGCCCGCATGCGAGGTCGGGCGACGCTATCCGCGTTGCGACGTCAAACGAGATGAAAAGGAACTGAAGATGAATAAGAACGACCTGATCGCCGAAGTTGCCGGCAAGACTGGTCTGACCAAGGCCGCCGCCGGCGACTCCGTCGAGGCGACGTTCGAAGCGATTGCCACGGCGCTCGCCAAGGGCGACGAAGTGAAGATCGCCGGCTTCGGCAATTTCGTCGTTGCCACGCGCGCGGCTTCGGAAGGCCGCAATCCGCGCACCGGCGAAGCGATCCAGATTCCCGAGCAGAAGGCGCCGAAGTTCCGCGCCGGCAAGGGTCTGAAGGACGCGGTCAACGGCTGATCCCGTCCGGGGTGCCTGACCATCCCCGAAAGTGCGATGCATTTGCGCCCCGCCGCGGGTTTCCCGGGCGGGGCGTTGTTTTTGGGGAGCCGGTACCGCGCCGAACGGAGCATCCCGGCGCGGCGGCCGCTTCCCGGATCGCCAATCTCAGCCGGCGGCCGACGTCCGCGCCGCCAGCTCGCGCCGCGTCGCCTCGACCGCGCCGTCGACGCTGTAGCTCGCCCGCTCGACCAGGGTCACGGCGCCGGCGCGCGCCAGCACGTCGCGCACATGGTCGCGTACCCGCGCGAGCCGCATCGGCATCCCTTCCGTTCGCGTCCGGGCGTCGAATTCCTGCAGCGCTTCGAGCGAGGTGGAATCGAGGTCGAAGGTCTCTTCCAGGCTGACAATGATCGCCACCAGCCCCGGCTCGGCGCGGCTCGCCTGCGCGATGACGCCGAAGATGCGCTCGGCATTGGCGAAGAACAGCGGCTCCGACGGTCGCCACACCGCAATCCCCTCTGGCTTGACCGCATCGGCATGACGGGCGGCATCGACATATTCGCGACCGTCGCCCAGCCGGCCGAGCCGGGCGATCTGCGGGCTCGCCATGCGCCTGAGCAGCGCGACGAGCGAGAAGCCGATGGCGATCAGCATGCCGTCGACCACGCCGAACACCATGACGCCGATGGCAGCGCCGATGGCGAGGAACTGGTCGCGGTCGAGCCGCCACAGCCGGATGAATGGGGCCGGGTCGAGCGCATGTGCCAACGCCGAAATGACGACGGCGGCCAGTACCGGTTCGGGCAGATGCGCGATCAGCGGCGCGGCGACAACAACCAGAACGAGCAGACCGAGCCCGGCGACGACTGCCGTCAGCCGGCTCGCCGCGCCCGCCGCCTCTGCCGCCGATCCGGCGGAGAATCCGGCGCCGACCGGCATGCCCTGGACGAGCGCCGCGACGAGATTGGCTGTGCCGAGCGCACCGAGTTCGCGGTTCGGCTCGATGAAGTCGCCGTGCTGCAGCGCCAACGACCGCATCGTGCCCCAGCTTTCGGCGAAGAGGATGAGGACGAGCGGCAGCGCATATTGCAGGAGCTGCGACAGCGTGGCGACGGAAAGCATGCCGAGGTGGGGGAGGGCGAGGACGAGCGTGATCGGTCCGACCACTCTGACGCCCTGCGCCTCCAGGCCGAGGAGGAGCGAGCCGGCGGTGCCGGCGGCAATCACCAGAAAGGCGCCGGGGACCAGGGGCAAGCGTTTCAACAGCATCAGCGCGACGAGCGCCAGCGCCCCGGTGGCCAGGCTTGGTCCATGCCAATGCGGCATCGATGCCGCGAGCGCCAGCACATAGCGGCCGAGATCGGCCGCATGCACCTCGACGCCGGTCAGGGTCGGCAGCTGGTTGAGGATGATGGTCACCGCCAGCCCGAGGGAAAAGCCCCTCAGCACCGGGCGGGCGATGAAGCCGGTCAGCAGCCCGAGCCGAGCGACGGCAGCGGCAGCGAACAGGCAGCCGACGAACGCGACCGACACTGTGGCAAGGATGGCCTTTTCGGCCGCATCTCCAGGAAAATTGGCCAGCGTGGCGGCGAGGATCGCGGCCGATGACGAGGTCGGAGCGACGATGGCGAAGCGGCTGCGGCCGACGGCGGCATAGGCAAGCGCTCCGACGATCGCTGCAAGGATGGCGCGCTCCGGCGTGAGGCCGGCGATACCGGCATAGGCGACGGCTTCCGGCAGCATCAGGCCGGCGACCGACAGACCCGCCACCCAGTCACGCGCCCGCATCAGCCGATCCCCCGACGCAGCCAGATCGTCCGATTGAAATAGCATGAAACGCCCGCCGGCGTTGGCTGGCGGCGCACCGGCGCAGGGCACCGCGTTGTCGGCCGGTCCGCTATCGTGCGATGCCGGCGCCGGGCACGGGCGAGCGGGCGACTTCGGCAGCTCCCGCCGTGGTGATCGCCCCGGCCAAGAGATGTGCGATGCAGCCGTAGCCCCAGTCGTTCATGTGCAGGCCGTCGGGCGTGATGAAGCGATCGAACGCCAGGTGCTGGCCCGAAGCCCAGTTGCGCATGATGGCAAAGCGATCGAAGACCTCGACGTCCAACTCCTTGCTGGCGACTTTGATCAGTTCCAGCATGTCGTCGTGGTTCGGGCGCGACAGCACCTTGGGCGAATACTGCATGTTCATCAGTACGACGTCGGCGCCCTGATCGCGCAGTCGCCGGATGCCGTTCTCGAGGTTGAGGAAGACCGGCCACATGTCGTGGCCGTTCAACAGCGTGTTGGTGCCCACCTGCCAGATGACGAGATCGGGCTTTTCGGCTAGCACGTCGCGCTCGAAACGCTGCAACTCGTCCCGGGTTTCGTTGCCGTTGACGCCCTTGTTCACGACCTTGATGGCGTGGCCGGGGTAGAGCTGCTTCAATTCAGCTTCCAGCCGGCTCGGATAGGTCGCTGCCGGCGACGACGCACCGAAGCCGAAGGTGGAGGAGGAACCGAGCGCAACGATGGTGACCGGTCCGTCCGCCGCGAGCTTCTTCGAAAGATGCGGCAGCGCCTTGCGCAGCACCGTCAGGGTGGACGGAACCGCACAGACAGTTGTCGGTTCCGGCGATGCGGCCGAAACGGGGCCGGCAGCAGTCAGCATCAGGGCGAGCGTCGCCCTGAGCAGGGCCGTGTGCCGACGGCCAGGGTGTGATCGCCAGCAGGCGGTCAGGCGCGACGGCAGGAGAGCAAAGGTCATGCGAGTGTCCGGCTCGGCAGGGGCGGTTCTTCCGCGCCTCGGTTGATCGGGTCGGCGGCGGCCACAGCCTCAGGGCGTCTCGCTCGGCCCGGGCAGGTTGCGGCCGAACAGGCCTGCCGCCAGCGAACGTGCCAAGTATTCCGCCATGCAGCTGTAGCTTTCCGTGGTGAGTTCGGCATCCGTGTCGGGCTCGCCGAGGCTCTCGTTCAGCTTACTCAAGGTCTCTACCACTTCGTAACGACTGATGCGCTGAATATTTTCGGTTCTTGCGACTTCGGCGAGCGCCGCCCGGACGGCCTGATAATGCGGATCGGCCGCCAGCGCGCGCGAATAATGCAGTCCGATCAAGACGGTGTCGACGTTATGCTCGCGCAGCCAGCGGACCGTATCGCGTACCGTGTCGGCGATCTCCCCCGGCTCCAGCCCGGCGAGCGCATCCGCCGTTCCGACCTGCCAGAACACCACGTCTGGTTCCGAGCGGGCGGTTTCCAGCTTGATTCGCTCGGCCGCATCACGCGCCAATTCGCCGGAGACGCCGCGCTGCACGATCACCACGTCGAGCCCCTTGAACGCCCGCTCCAGGTAGGATTCGACCAGCGTGTAGTAGTCCATGCTGCCGAACGGCCGGCCGCCGATGCTGGAGGCGCCGATCGCCAGCACCACGATGCGGTGCCGGGTGCGCAGGGCGGTGGCGACATTGGGCAGGGTGACGACCTTGTTCGCATTGACGCCGGGCGTGCGACATTCCGCCGGCAGAGGCGGCATCGGACCGTTCTGGTCGGCGCCGGCGGCGGCCAGCGCGTTGCAGACGACGAAACCGCCGAATGCAAAAGCCCTGATCGCATTCATCATCATCGCACCCGCCCCCACCATTCCGCCAGTGCCGCCGCGGAGAACATCAGAAGTATACCAGTAAGTATGTAAATAG
>JARLIU010000235.1 GCA_031291595.1 Ancalomicrobiaceae bacterium
GAGGTCACGATCGTCGAGGTCGAGAACGGCATGTAGCCGCGATGAAAGGCGTTCATCGTGAGGCGTCGCTTGGCGTCCATCGGCAAGGCGTGGAAGGCGCGCGACAGTTCGCTGAGGCGATCCGTCAGCGCCAGCGGAACGCCATGGCCGCGCAGATAGGCGAAGCCGCTGCGTTCAAGGGCGTCGCGTAGCGAGTCCACGCAGGCCGCACGCGCTGCGGGGGCCGCGTCGTCGGCCAAGGGGGAGACGTCGACCAGGGGAATCTCGGAGAATTCGCCTCGCATGTGGGGTCCTTCTGCGCCAATGGTTTGGATCGTTGTGATGAGCGGCGGGACTTGCTTGTCTCAAGTCTATATCTGCGCGAATTGTGCCTGAATTTAATCGTATTCGACCATAATATTCAGTATATTGTCGATATTGGGTCATTGTTGTTGTTTATCGTTTTCAAAACACGTAGTAACAATTGTCGATCGGTTGGATGTGTTGATTTTTCGTGGAGGGCGATGTGCATCGCGTGATTATAGATACTGATCCGGGGCAGGACGACGCCTTCGCCTTGTTGTTGGCGATTGCTTCGCCCGACGTCGAGGTCATTGGCGTCACGACCGTCGCAGGCAACGTCCCCGTCGCTCAGACCGCCGACAATGCGCGCCGGATCGTCGAGCTCGCAGGGCGGCCGGACATACCCGTTTTCGCAGGCGCGGCGGGCCCGATCCTGCGTGCGCCGCGGCCCGTCCCGGAGATCCACGGCGACACGGGAATCGACGGCTGGGCCTGGGCGCCGCCCGCGCATCCGATCAGGCCGGAGCATGCGGTCGACTGGTTGGTCGAGACCTTGCTGCGCGAACCGGTGGGCGCCGTCACCCTGATCGCGCTCGCGCCCCAGACCAACCTTGCCCTGGCGTTGCGCCGCGAACCGGCGATAGCCGCGCGAATCCGCCAGGTGGTCTTCATGGGCGGCGGCTATTTCGAAGGCGGCAACATGACGCCGGCGGCGGAATACAACATCCTGGTCGACCCCGAGGCTGCGGCCATCGTGCTCGGAGCTGGCATGGACGTGACGGCGGCGCCGATCGACTGCACTCACAGCGCGCCCGCACCGATCGACTGGTCGATGCAGCTGGAGGCGATGGACACCCAGGTCGGCCGCGCCTGCGCCGGCATGATGCGGTTCTTCGAGCGGCACGGCATTGCGAAGTATGGAACGCCGACCCGGCCGCTTCACGATGCGATCGCCGTCGGCGCGCTGCTCTGGCCCGACCTGTTCGAGGGCCGCCGATGCCCGGTGGAGTTCGAATGCGCCGGCCAACTCACCACCGGCATGACGGTCGTCGACTGGCTGCGTCAGACCGGCAAGGCGGACAACTGTCTTTGGCTGCGGCGCTGTCTCGACCCGGCCGAACTCTATCGCCGGATGCAGGTCGAACTGAGCCGTTTGCCCGCGACCTGAGGCCGGCGGGCGCGGCGAGGCCATCAACTCCGGTAGTCCGGCTGGGCCGGGGCGATCAGCCTGAGCGCGGAGGTCCAGGCCAGCGTTTCCCAGTCGGCCTGTCCCTCGGGATTGGCCTGACTGGCGGTGCGAGCCTGGACTGCCGCTGGGGGGATGACGAGGTCGCCGCCGCCGGCCATCGCGGCGATCTGAATCTCGCAGGCGCGCTCGAGCATGTAGATCCGGCTGAAGGCTTCGGCGGCCGTCCGGCCTACCGCCAGCAGCCCGTGGTTGCGCATGACCATCGCATTGTGGGAGCCGAGGTCGGCGATCAGCTGGGCCCGTTCCTCGAGACTGAGCGCAAAGCCCTCGTAGTCGTGATAGCCGAGCTTCTGGTGAAACATCAGGGCCTGCTGGCTGATCGGCAACAGGCCGCCGCGCTGACAGGAGACCGCAGCGCCGGCTCGCGTATGGGTGTGAATGACGAACCGGACTTCCGGCCGGCCGCTGTGGACGGCCGAGTGGATGTTGAATCCGGCGGCGTTGACCTCGGCCGCCGCGCCCGGCGCGGCGTTCACCGCCGTTCCCGTCTCGTCGACTTCGATGAGGTCGGAGGCGCGGATCTCGTGGAACAGCATTCCGTATCGATTGATCAGGAATCGATCCCGCCATCCCGGCAATCTGGCGCTCACATGCGTGTAGATGAGGTCGGACATGTGAAGGTGACTTAGGAGTCGATAGATGGCTGCGAGCTCGCAGCGCACCGTCCATTCGTCAATCTCGCTTTCGGCGTGCTTTGTATTCTCAGAAGCTAAACTCATCGTATCGACTTCCTTAGGCGTTTGCTTGCCGTGTTTTCAGCGCGATATAGTCGCCATAGGTGACTGGTGGGTAGCGAGCTGGACGATCGGCGCTGCAGAACTGGTCCAGGCAGCGAATGACCGCCGCGCCGTTCGGGTTCAGGAAGAAGGGGATGGATTGGCGCCGAGAGCCTGCGCCGCTCCCGGGCGGCGGGTTGGCGACCCGGTGCGGGGTTGAAACCCACACGTCGTTGGTCCAGCGCATGAAGGCGTCGCCGATATTGATCACGAAGGCCCCCTCCACGGCCGGCACATCGATCCA
>JARLIU010000031.1 GCA_031291595.1 Ancalomicrobiaceae bacterium
AGAAACTCGATGATCGCTTGCGAACGCGAGATAGCCTCAAGGATGCGCTGGGCGGAAGAGGCGGAAAAAGGCCACATGTCATTTGCTTTCGCGTCGGGCAGTTGCAAGAGAAATAGCCGGATGACCAGTTCGACAGCGGTTGCGTGGCGTCGTTGCCACGTGTGCCCCATGATCGGCGGTGCCGGTAGATCAGAGTTACTGAGAAATTTTGCATACACAAGTTAACAACAGACTAACAGCTGTGGTATTGCCAAGAAAAGACGTTTACGAGATCGCCTCGATCTCCCCCATTAAGTTAATATTTCGATAATTCCAAAAATGTCCGACGGATAAATACGCACAACGAGAGAGAAGCGTTGGGACATGTATCGCGTAACCCGAAAATCACGCAGAATTCGTATGCAACATAACCTTTAAATTGGCCAAATACACTCCACGATGGAAGTATTGAATTGCCCGTGCATCGCTTGTTGATTTGCCCCGCCTTGGCCGGGAACGTCCTCACATTCAGCAGAATCAATTGTTGTTGATGCAATCCACTGGAGGCCTGTGCCCGCCGCCGGATGGATGTTTCCGCGCACCGATCCCCCTCGGCGCCCGCTTGTCGGCCCTGGTTGAACGGCTATAGTGCCGCCCGTCCCCTCTTTCCCCCGACCGAGGCCCGATGTCCGATCGCGCGACCGCCCCCGAAACCGATGCTCCGCATGGCGAATTGACCGTCAGAACCCTCGCCATGCCGGCCGACACCAATGCCAACGGCGACATTTTCGGCGGCTGGGTGTTGGCGCAGATGGATCTCGCCGGCGGCATCCGCGGCTACGAGCTGGCGCAAGGCCGCGTCGTCACCGTGGCGATCGACGCGATGACATTCTTACGGCCGGTCAAAGTCGGCGACGTGCTTTGCGTCTATACCGACGTCGAGAAGATCGGCCGCACCTCGTTCCGGCTGCACATCGAAGCCTGGGCGCGACGGTTCATGTCCATCGCCCGCGAAAAGGTCACCGAGGCCACCTTCACCTTCGTCGCCATTGACGACAACGGCCGCCCACGCCCGGTCCACGCCGAGCCGGCCGCCTGACACCAGCGGATCCAAATCATGGCTCACCCCGATACCGACTTGATCGCCATTGCTTCGACCGGCCTCAGTGCCGAAATTTCGCCGAATGGCGCCGAACTCATGCGGCTGACCACCGCCGACGGCCGCGAACTGCTATGGAATGGCGATCCTGCGTGGTGGGCGGCGCGCGCGCCGATCCTGTTCCCGATCGTCGGCTCGCTCAAGCACGAACACCACAACGTCGATGGCCGAGCTTACAGCCTTCCGCGCCATGGCTTTGCCCGGCACTGCCGTTTTGCCGTCGCCGCTGCCTCGCCGACCGCCGTGACCTTCCGACTGGAGGCCAACGAGACGACGCTCGCCGCCTATCCCTACCGTTTCCGCCTCGATGTCATCTTCGCGATCGACGGCGCGACGCTGACGACCACCGGCCGCGTCGAGAACCTTGACGACAGGCCGATCCCGGTGGCTTTCGGCTACCACCCCGCCTTCCTGTGGCCGCTGCCGGGCGCCGGCGCCCGCGCCGAACAGGTGGTCGAGTTCGAGACCGACGAGCCCGCCCCCGCCCATCGCATCGACAAGGCCGGGCTGGTCATCTACCAGGAGACGGCCAGCCGCATTGTCGACCGCCGCATGGCGCTTCCCGACAATCTGTTCGACGGCGACGCGCTGCTCTATCTCTCGCCCAGCAGCCGCAGCGTCCGCTTCGGCGCGGCGAGCGGCAAGGGCACGTCACTGCAAGTCGACTTCCACGGCATGCCGCACCTGGGCATCTGGGCCAAGCCCGGCGGTTCGCCGTTCCTGTGCATCGAACCCTGGCAGGGCTATGCCAGCCCGGAAGGTTTTGCGGGACCGCTCGACCAGAAGCCGGGCTCGATCACTCTTGCCCCCGGCGCGCAAGCGGCCTTCACCATGGCGGCGACCGTCGTGGAAAACTGACCTTCACGTCATCAGGCCGGCTCGCTGCGCACATCGGCGAACCGGCCGCGCAAGATACCCAGAATGGCCAGGCCGGAGGCGACGCCGAGCACCTCGGGCACGAACAGCGTCAGGATCGCGGTCAGAACCGCAAAGCCGAGCGATCCCGGCACCAGAACGCCGAGATAGTCGCCGAAGGCCTCGGGTCGTTTCGCCAGCGCGACGGCCCCGGTCGCGGTGAACAGCAGCAACGACGCCACGATCCGGCCGGCGATGACGCTCGCAAGCCCGGCGACGGCGACGCCCAAGACGTTGATCAGCCGTCGCCGCGCGGCGACGAAACCGAAGATCAGCGCGCCGACGAGCGCGATCACGACCACATAGAGTTCGGTGGTGGCGACGAACGCCCAGCCGAGCGCCGCTTGCACCCAGATGGTGGCGAACAGCACCAGCCCATAGGCCTGACCGACCGCCAGAGCGATGATGAGCGCCGTTCGACGGCCGAACCGGCTGAGCGACCTGCTATCCGCGGACATCGAACCGGTGCTCCGTCGTCAGGGAGTGCGATCCGCAAGTCTCACCATGGCCGCGGCAAAAACACAACCGGGGTTGCGTTCGTCCGGCAACCCGCCCGTTCGTTGCTGCGGGCGCCGGCTCAGCCGAACATGCGCGGACCCATCTGGTCGACGATCTGCTTGCCCTTGCGGAAGATGAAGTCGATCGCCTCGTCGCGCGACGTGATCTTGTCGGCGCGGATGAACTGGTGCTCGCGCTTCTCGCCCTCGAGTTCGCGGATGACGCCGCATATCTGGTATTCGTGACCGGTCTTCGTCGGCGTCGCCTCGATCTCGTAGCCGCCGTATTCCTGCTTCGGTCCGGCCGGGGCGGCGGCGGGCTCCGAGGACAAACCGAAGAGGCGTTTCAGGAAGGACATGGCATAACCCACTCGATGGAATGCCATGGTCTTAGCACAGTTGTGCCGGCGACGCCGCAGCGAAGCTGCCTCGACGCACCGGCGGTTGCCAGGACGGCCCCGGCCATGGAATGGTTTAGGCGCAACAAAGCATGGGGATTATCGATGAGCCTTGCCAGCGTCCGCGCCTTCTTTGCCGAAAGGGCACCGGACATCGAAATCATCGTGCTCGCCGATTCGACCGCCACGGTGGCACTGGCGGCCGAGGCGCATGGCGTCGAGCCGGCGCGGATCGCCAAGACGCTGACCTTGAAGGTCGGCGAGCGCATCGTGCTGCTCGTCGCTCGCGGCGACGCGCGGCTCGACAACCGCAAGGCCAAGGACACCTTCGGGGCTAAGGTGCGCATGCTCGAAGCGGAAGTCGTCGCCGACGTGACCGGCCATCCGATCGGCGGCGTCTGCCCGTTCGGGTTGGCGACCCCCCTCCCCGTCTATTGCGACGTCTCGCTCAAAGTGTTCGAGGAAGTGCTGCCGGCTGCCGGCGCGATCAACGCCGCCATCCGCATCGCGCCCGAGCGACTGGTCGACCTCGTCGGAGCGCAATGGGTCGATGTGTGTCAGACGGCGGGATGAAGCGGCCTCACCGCGGGATGTCGGCCAACAGCACCGGAACCTGCCGCATCAGCTCGGGCACCAGCCGGATTGTTTCGTCGTAGGCCCGCACCGCGGCGTAGCCGTCCGGCCGCGGCATCAGGTGCACGTGCGTCTCGCGCTTCACCGCATCGATCACCCAGTATTCCCGGACGCCGAGCCGCGCATAGAGCGCCGCCTTGAGGCCGAGATCGAAGCTGAGCGAGGTATCCGCAAGCTCGATCACCAGGAGCGCGTCGTCCGATTTCACCTCTTCGATGCGCAGGGAGGCCGAGTAGAGCAGGAAATCCGGCTCCAGGTAGGTGAACTTGTCGATATGCCAACCTGCCTCGGTCGTGAAAATCACACTATCGGGACAATGCTTGCCGAAATACCGCGTGAGCCCAGTCTTCAGCCACTCATGCCGCGCGCCCTTCGGAGACATCTGCCTGACCTCGCCGCCGATCAACTCCAACCGTTCGTCATAGCCAATGACCCCGGCCTCAACCATGCGGTCGAGATCGCTCACCGTGAACAGGCGAACGGCGAAACCGTCGGGACGTTGGAAGCGGGGTGTGTTCATGACACCACTATACCACGGCGGCACGGCAATTCGAACGGCCGACATCGGCGCGACGGGACACTGCGCCCAAGCCTTCGTTGGCGCACAAAAAAGCCGGGCAGACATCGTCTGCCCGGCCGCCAAACGGTCTCTGACGTCAATCAGTTGTCCAGAAAGGAGCGGAGTTTCCGGCTCCTCGACGGATGCTTGAGCTTCCTCAGCGCTTTGGCCTCGATCTGGCGGATGCGTTCGCGCGTCACCGAGAACTGCTGGCCGACCTCTTCCAGCGTGTGGTCGGTGTTCATGCCGATGCCGAAGCGCATCCTGAGCACGCGCTCTTCGCGCGGGGTCAACGACGCCAGAACGCGAGTCGTCGTCTCGCGCAGATTGCTCTGGATCGCCGCGTCGATCGGCAGGATGGCGTTCTTGTCCTCGATGAAGTCGCCGAGGTGCGAATCCTCCTCGTCGCCGATCGGCGTTTCGAGGGAAATCGGTTCCTTGGCGATCTTCAGGACTTTCCTGACCTTTTCCAAGGGCATGCCGAGCTTTTCGGCCAGTTCTTCCGGCGTCGGCTCGCGGCCGATCTCGTGCAACATCTGCCGCGACGTCCTGACGATCTTGTTGATCGTCTCGATCATGTGCACGGGGATGCGGATGGTGCGCGCCTGATCGGCGATCGAGCGGGTGATCGCCTGCCGGATCCACCACGTCGCATAGGTGGAGAACTTGTAGCCGCGGCGGTACTCGAACTTGTCGACCGCCTTCATCAGGCCGATGTTGCCTTCCTGGATCAGGTCGAGGAACTGCAGGCCGCGGTTGGTGTATTTCTTGGCGATCGAGATGACGAGGCGGAGGTTGGCCTCGACCATTTCCTTCTTCGCCTGCCGGGCCTCGCGCTCGCCCTTCTGCACCATGTGCACGATACGGCGGAACTCGATGATCTCCAGCCCGGTTTCGGTCGCCAGCGTCTGGATCTCCTGCCGGAGATCCTTGATCATCTCGATGTCATGCTTGACGAAATCCTTCCAGCCGCGGGTGCCGAGATTGGCGACGCGCCTCAGCCAGTGCGGATCGAGTTCGGAGCCCTGGTAGTTCTTGAGGAAATCCTCGCGTCCGACCTTGTGCGATTCGGCCAGGCGCAGCAGCCGGCCTTCCAGCCCGATCAGCCGCTTGTTGATGTCGTAAAGCTGCTCGACCAGGGCGTCGATACGCGCCTGATTGAGTGACAGCGACTTCACCTCGGCGATCAGGTCTTCCTTCAGCTTCTTGTAGCGACGCTCCTGGCTGGGCGACAGCGTCTCGTTCTTCAGCCTGCCCTCGACCAGCTGGTCCTGCAACCGGCGCAGCTTCTTGTAGTCCTCGGCAACGCGGTCGAAGGTCTCGAGCACCTTGGGCTTCAGTTCGGCCTCCATGGCGGACAGCGAGACGTTGCCCTCCATGTCGTCCTCGCCGTCTTCGGCCAATTCGGCCTCCGGCAAGTCTTCGCCCTCGATCGCCGGCTCGCCGACCGCTTCGATCGGCACCATCGGCGGACCGCCGACCGGCGCCTTGCCGTCCGGCCCGGCGTAGGTGGCTTCCAGATCGATGATGTCGCGCAACAGGATCTTGCCGTCGTTCAGTTCGTCCCGCCAGATGATGATCGCCTGGAAGGTGAGGGGGCTCTCGCACAGCCCCGCGATCATGGTCTCGCGGCCGGCCTCGATGCGCTTGGCGATGGCGATTTCGCCCTCGCGCGACAGGAGCTCGACCGAGCCCATCTCGCGCAGGTACATGCGCACCGGGTCGTCGGTGCGCTCGCTCGGCTCCGAAGTCCGGGTCGCGACCGCGGTCGAGCGGCTCGTC
>JARLIU010000032.1 GCA_031291595.1 Ancalomicrobiaceae bacterium
CAGCGCCCGACGGGCAGGCGCACTCGCACCGACCAGGACCAGAGTGTCACGCGTCGGCGATCGCCTACAGACTGATGCTGCCCCGATTTTGTCCAGCGCCGAGTTCGGTTCCGGCGTTATCGCCGACGTCATCCTGCGCGCGAGTCGTGGAGCCCGATTGACGACCATGTCGATACGGGAATTTACGGCATTTCGATTGCCAATCCATCGCCAGCCGGCGTAGCATTCACCTTAAACTCGTGAACGGCGGCATCGCAACAGCCGGGCGAGGATGGAGGAAGACATGGCCTTGCTCCGGCTCCCGAGCCGGCGCGCGATCATGCGTGCCGGTCTTGCAGCTGCAGGTGCCGCGGTGCTGCCCAATGTCGGGCAAGCGGCGGATACGGAGCTGCGGTTCGGCCTGACCCCGGTGTTCCTCACCTCCGACCTCGAACTGCTCGCGCGCCTGAAGGCCTATCTGGAGCGCGCGACCGAGCGTCCGGTGCGGCTGGTGACGCGACGGACCTATCAGGAAATCACTACGCTGTTGTTGACCGGTCAGTTGGATGCCGCTTGGATCTGTGGCTACCCATTTGTAGCCTATCGTTCGGAATTGGCGTTGGTCGCGGTTCCGGTGTGGAAGGGACGCCCGCTCTACCAGTCCTACTTGATTGCTGCCGCCGATCGTCCGGCCTCGCGGCTTGCCGACCTGCATGGTGATGCGCACGCCTTTTCCGATCCGGATTCCAACTCCGGCTGGCTGGTGACCGCGGCCGAACTCGCCGACATGGGGACGGATCCCGGGCGCTTCTTCCGTCAAAGCTTCTTCACCTACGGTCATCGCAATGTCATCCGCGCCGTCGGCGCCGGGCTTGCCATGTCTGGCAGCGTCGATGGTTATGTCTATGAGGTAATGCGGGAAACTGAAGCCGAACTGACGGCTGCCACCCGCATTGTCCGGGCCTCCGACTGGCTCGGATTCCCGCCGATCGCCTGTTCGGTCGCGCTTGCCCAGGCGCCCCAAACCGAACGGTTGCGGCGAGCCCTTGCCGAAATGGGCGACGACGCGGACGGACGGGCCGTGCTCGCCATGCTGCAGCTCGACGGCTTTCACGTCGAGGACGCCAGTTTGTTCGACCCGATTGCCGGCTTGATGCATAAGGTGAAAGGATCGGCCGGATGACGACGCGGGCGCCGCTAACCGTCAAGGTGCCCGTGGTGGTCGCGGCCTTTCTGGTCGCGGTGTCGTTGTTCACCTCCGAGCTAGTGCTCAGACGTCTGGAGGAGATCCAGACCCGTCACCTGGAGACGCTGGCACGCGTGCACTTGGATGGATTGGCCACTGCGCTGGTCGATGCCGTGCTGCGCGAGGACGTGTGGGAAGTCTTCAATGTTCTCGACCGCACACGGCAAGGCAGTCCCGACCTGACTGCCACCGAAACCATCGTGGCGACACAGGACGGCAGGGTGATCGCCGCGACCAATCCGCGCCGCGTGCCGTCCGGCGCCGTGCTGCCTGCGGAATACGAGGCATCGCAGACGGACGACCTGCGGATTCGCGTCAGCGAGGCGCGCGCCTTCGCCCACCGGGCGATCGTCTACAACGGCCTGCCGGTCGGGGCGATCTACGCCCGGCTCGATATCGCGCCGCTGTTGGCGGAACGCCAGCGCGCCCTCAACACCCTCATCTGGACCAACGTGGGACTGACCATTCTGGTGGTGATTGCCGCGTGGATCACGGTCAGGCGGATGTTGCGGCCGGTGCAGATCCTCGCCGCCCATCTGGAAGAAGGCGTGGCCGGTCCGGTCGGAACCATTCCGGAATCGCTCATCAGCCGCGCCGGCCCCGAATTCCGCCGCCTGTTCCTCGCCTTTAATACCATCGCCCACGCTTACCGCGAGCGCGAGGATCTGATGCGGCGCCTGGCCGAGGAGGAGAAGCTGGCGAGCCTCGGGCGTCTGGCATCCGGCATGGCGCACGAGATCAACAATCCGCTCGGCGGGCTGTTCAACGCGCTCGACACGCTGAAGCGCCATGGCGACCGCCCGTTCGTCCGCTCCGACGCGCTCAGCCTCATCGACCGAGGGCTATGCGGCATTCGCGACATCGTCCGTTCCGCGCTGATGACCTACCGTGCCGATCGGGATGGACGTCTGCTCGACAGCCGCGATCTCGACGATCTCAAAGTGCTGGCCGGACCCGAACTGCGGCGGCACGGCCTGACGCTGTCGTGGCGCAACGGCTGCGACGGGCGCATCGATCTGCCGGCTTCGCCTGTTCGTCAGATCGCCCTCAATCTGCTGCTCAATGCCTGCCAGGCCGCGCCGACCGGCGGCGCCGTCGAGGTGACCGTCGATATCGTCCGAAGCGCGCTGCACATCAGGGTAGATGATTCCGGCCCGGGACTGCCGGACGATGCCGCCCGCATCCTGACGGCCCCGGCTGCCGTGCCGCATGTCGGTCCCGGCTCCGGCCTCGGCCTGTGGATGACTGCCCGGTTGGTCGCCGACCTGTCGGGCAGGATAGCCGTTGCGAGAAGCCGGCTCGGCGGTGCCTCCGTCACGGTCACCCTTCCGCTCGCCCAGACAGGAGCGCTCCCAGATGTCGCTTGAGAACCGCACCGTGGGGCTCGTCGAGGACGATCCGATCATGGGTGAATCGCTGCTGCAGGGACTGTCGCTGCAAGGCGCCGACGTGCAGTGGTGGCAGACCGCTGGCGCGGCAATTCACGCGATGTCGCGCAAGCGGCCCGACGTCGTCGTTTGCGATATTCGCCTGCCGGATGCCTCCGGCGAGACGGTATTTCATCAGGTGGCGGATCAAGACGCGCCACCGCCGTTCCTGTTCATGACCGGCTTCGGCGACATCGACCAAGCGGTCCGGCTGCTCAGGGCCGGCGCCGGCGACTATCTCACCAAACCGTTCGACATGGGCGATTTCCTGAAACGCATCGACCTGTTGATGGGCGCGGCGCTCTTCAGCGAATCGACCGTGCTCGGGGTCTCCGAAGCGACGCGGCAACTCGAGCGGATGCTGGTGCGGCTGGCACGGGTGTCGTCCAACGTGCTGATCACCGGCGAGACGGGTGCCGGCAAGGAGGTCTCGGCGCGGTTTCTCCATAGTCGGTCCAGCCACGCGTCCGGTCCGTTCATCGCCGTCAATTGCGCCGCCATTCCTCAGGACCTGATGGAAAGCGAGCTGTTCGGCCACGAGAAGGGCGCCTTCACCGGAGCGAGCTCGCGCCATCTCGGCTATGCGGAACGGGCGGCGGGCGGCACCCTGTTCCTCGACGAGATCGGCGAACTGACGCCCCGGCTGCAATCGAAGCTGCTTCGTCTGATCGAGGACCGCAGTTTCACTCGCGTCGGCGGCGAGCAGGCAATTCCGTTCCGCGCGCGACTGGTGTCGGCGACCAATGCCGATCTCGACAAGGCGGTCCGCCTCGGCACATTCCGGCAGGATTTGCTCTATCGCATCCACGTCGTCGGCGTCGTCGTGCCGCCGTTACGCGAACGCCCCGATGATCTCGTCTGGCTGGCCGACCGCTTCTTTGTCGAGTTCTCCGCCTTGCAGGGCAGCGAGTTGGCCGGCCTGTCGCAACTGGCCATAGACGCCATTCACAGCCATCCTTGGCCGGGAAACGCGCGCGAGTTGCGCAACCGCATCGAGCGGGCCGTTGCGCTGTCGCTCGGCCCCTGGATCATGCCGGGCGACCTGTTTCCAGAACGCTATCCGCCGGCGGGCTTTGGGGAAGCCGGCGATCACGGCCTGCAGCCGCTAGACGCTGCCCGCGATGACGCGGAACGGCGGCACATCCTGAAGGCGCTGCATCGCACCAAGGGCGCCATCCAGCCCGCCGCCCGCCTGCTCGACGTCTCCCGCACCACTCTGTGGGAGAAGATGCGACGCTATGGAATCTCCGCCGCTGGGGAGTGAGGACAAACCCGACTGGCCTTGCATCGCGTCCAATCAATCAATAGATCATGATTTATGGATAAGATGCAATCGCTCGACGCCTTCGCTGCGCTCAGTCAGGAAACCCGGCTGGACGTCTTCAGGCTGCTGATTGTTGCTGGGCCGGACGGACTGTTGGCCGGGGAAATCGGCGAAAAGCTCAATGTGCGGCAGAATACGATGTCCGCCAATCTGGCGGTTCTGAGCCGTGCCGGGCTGATCCGCGGTCAGCGCGAGGGTCGCAACGTCCGCTATTGCGCCGATTTCGACGGCATTCGCGGACTCATGCGCTTCCTGATGGAGGACTGCTGCGCGAGTTCGCTGCACAGCTTGTCAGGCTCAGAGGGTGAAGCGGCATGACCATTCACGCCAAAGACGAACGCGTGTTGGCGCGGAGCCTCAACCGGCACGTCGAGTGCAGCTTTCTCGACGTCCAGACGCTTCTCGAGCGGATTGCCCTGACCAAACCGTTGAAGGCAGCCGCGCAGGCGCTGCCCGTCACCCATCCGCACCTCTTCTCGTCCTCACCAGTGTTCATCTCGCGCGATGACGTTGCGGCGATCGAGGCGCTTGTCGCAACGATCGAGTCTGTTGCAGCCTCGGCGCCCTATCGTGACGCGGTCCTTGCCGGTGCGCCGGAGATCGCTCGATTCGTGCCAGGGGCCAAAGGCGTCTTCTTCGGCTACGACTTCCACCTGTCGGACGATGGCCCGAGGCTCATCGAAATCAACACCAATGCCGGTGGCGCTTATCTCAACTGGGCGCTCCTGGAAGCGCAGAAGGCCTGTTGTGACGAGGCGCTGTTGCTGATGGGCGAGCCCTTGCCGAACGCGCACCTGCCGGCGACATGGCACGCGATGTTCCGGGCCGAGTTGGATCGCGATCCCGCCCATATTGCCATCGTCGACGAGCAGCCTGAGCGCCAATATCTCTATCCGGAGTTCCTGATCGCGCAGGCGATGGAAACGATGGCCGGGGCAAGCGTGTCCATCGTCGATCCATCGGAGTTGACATGGACGGGAGAGACCCTGCTGGCGGAAGGCGCGTCCGTCGACCTCGTCTACAACCGCCTGACCGATTTCTATTTCGAACAGCCGGCACATGACGCGCTGAAGGCAGCCTACCTGTCGGGCAAAATCGTCGTCACGCCGCATCCGCGCGCCCATGCGCTTTTCGCCAATAAGGCCAATCTAGCGATTTTCAGCGATAGAGCGATGCTCGAGCACCTCGGCGTCAGCGCCGACGACGCCGAGGCGCTGCTGCGCTCGATCCCCAGCACGCAGCGGGTGACGCCAGAAACCGAGGGCCGCCTGTGGGCCGAGCGCAAGCATTTGTTCTTCAAGCCGGTGAATGGCTTCGGCAGCAGAGCCGCCTATCGCGGCGACAAGATCACGTCGCGGGTCTGGCAGGAGATTCTCGCTCACGACTACGTGGCGCAGGAGATCGTGCGTCCCCCTGAACGTGTCGTGCGTCGGGAGGCCGGCGCGCCGCACCTGAAATTCGATCTGCGCGCCTATTCCTATGCCGGCAAGGTCCAGCTCTTCGCCGCCCGGCTCTACGATGGCCAGACGACCAATTTTCGCACTGAAGGTGGCGGCTTCGCTCCGGTCTTCCTGACGCCCGGCCGCGGCGGGCAGCCGTTCGGATAGCCGAACATGGTTTGCGGCGACGTCAGAATTTCCGAACATCATAGTCGAGCCTAGTGGAATAATCCTATTTATTTCAGTTATTTAACGTACGCAATTTCCTGGCATACAGCTTGCGATGGGTTTCCCGCCAGACCAACAAGACTTGGGGGGACCCCGATGAAGACATGTGATGGGCTCGTGGAAGCGGGCCGGCGGCAATTCCTGCGCAGCGCCGGGTTTTCGGTCGCCGGCGTCGCGGCGGCGACGGTAATGCCGACACCGGCAAAGGCGGCGACCGCGACGGCGCGGGTGGCCTACCCGTCCAACCGGCTTGCCAACCTGAAGGATCTGAAGGTCAACGACCCCGTCAATATCGCCTACCCCGACAATGACTCCCCCGGCATTCTCTTGAAGCTCGGCGTCAAGGTTGACGGCGGCGTCGGGCCCGACGGCGACGTGGTCGCCTATTCGGTGCTCTGCCCGCACAAG
>JARLIU010000236.1 GCA_031291595.1 Ancalomicrobiaceae bacterium
CAGGCCACGTTCACCTTCGTCGCCATCGGCGCCGATCGCCGGCCGCGAGCGCTGCCGTAAGACGATTTCGCACCACCCTCATGCAGCAGCGACTGCTCGCTTGGCGCCGACCGAGATCAGGTTGGCGCGGTATTCGGCCGTGCCGTGGATGTCGGAGAGCAGCCCGTCGGGCGATACAGCGCCCGAGCCGGCCGCCTCGGGCGACCAGTGCTGGCCAAGCGCCGCCTCGATGGCCGACGCCCGGAACACGCCGCTCGCGCCGGCGCCGGTGACTGCCACCCTGACCGACCCGTCCCGCATCTTGGCGACGAACACGCCAGTCATCGCATAGCGCGAGGCCGGGTTAGGGAACTTGACGTAGGCAGCCTTCGCCGGAATGGGGAAGGAAATGGCGGTGATGATCTCGCCGTCGTCGAGCGCGGTGGTAAACAGGCCCTGGAAAAACTCGGCGGCGGCGATCGTCCGCTTGCTGGTCGTCACGGTCGCATCGAGCCCGAGCACGGCGGCCGGATAGTCGGCGGCCGGGTCGTTGTTGGCGATCGACCCGCCGATGGTGCCCTGGTAGCGCACGGCCGGGTCACCGATGCCGGCGGCAAGGCTCGCCAGGGCCGGGATGGCCTGGGCGACGGCAGCCGACGACGCGACATCGTAGTGGCGGGCGGTGGCGCCAATCCTGACCGTATCGGCCGACACCTCGATGCCGGCCAGCCCGGGGATCCTGGTCAGGTCGACGAGGTCGGACGGACTGGCCAACCGCTGCTTCATCGTCGGGATGAGGGTCTGGCCACCGGCAACGAATTTGCCGTCGCTGGCCGCGGACAGAATGGTCGCGGCTTCGCTGGTGCTGGCGGCGCGATGATAGTTCAGCGCATACATGGGACTGCTCCCTTGAACATGGGCGGCCGATGACCGGCCTCGAAACGGTTTCCCGAAGGCGAAGGGGCGGCGGCAGCCGCAATGGCTTCGGCCGCCGCCACGGATGTCATTCGGCCGCCAGGGCCTGGTGGATCGCCTGCCACACGCGCGACGGCGTCGCCGGCATGGCGATATGCTCGTGGCCGATGGCGTTGGTGATGGCGTTGATGATCGCCGGCGGCGAGCCGATGGCGCCGGCCTCGCCGCAGCCCTTGATGCCCAAGGGGTTGCCCGGGCAGGGCGTATTGGTCTGGGTCAGCGTGTAGGAGACGAGGTCGTCGGCGCGCGGCATGGCGTAATCCATGTACGACGCGGTCAACAGCTGGCCGTCGGCATCATAGATGGTGCCTTCCAGCAACGCCTGGCCGATGCCCTGCGCGATGCCGCCGTGCACCTGACCCTCGACGATCGTCGGGTTGATCAGATTGCCGAAGTCGTCGGCGGCGGTGAACGAGCAAATGCTGGTCTTGCCGGTGTCCGGATCGATCTCCACCTCGGCAATATAGGTGCCGGCGGGATAGGTGAAGTTGGTCGGATCGTAGAAGGTGCCTTCCTTGAGACCCGGCTCCATGCCTTCCGGCAGGTTGTGGCCGGTATAGGCGGCGAGCGCCACCAAGGCCCAGGGCATCTTCTTGTCGGTGCCGGCGACCTTGACCTCGCCGCCCTCGATGACGATGTCGCCTTCGGAGGCTTCCATCAGATGCGCGGCAATCTTCTTCGCCTTGGCCTCGACCTTGTCGAGCGCCTTCACCATCGCCGACATGCCGACTGCGCCGGAGCGCGAACCGTAGGTGCCCATGCCGAACTGCACCTTGTCGGTGTCGCCGTGGATCACCTGCACCGCGTCGATGGAGACGCCGAGCCTCGTCGAGACGAGTTGGGCGAACGTGGTTTCATGCCCCTGGCCATGGCTGTGCGAACCGGTCAGCACTTCGACCGTGCCGACCGGATTGACGCGGATCTCGGCCGATTCCCATAAGCCGACGCCGGCGCCGAGAGAGCCCACGGCCTTCGACGGCGCGATGCCGCAGGCCTCGATGTAGCAGGAAAGGCCGATGCCCCGGAGCTTGCCGTTTGCCGCCGAGGCCGACTTGCGCGCCGCAAACCCGGCGTAGTCGGCGGCCTTCAGCGCGGCATCGAGCGAGGCATGGAAGTCGCCGGTGTCGTAGTTGAGGATGACCGGCGTCTGGTAGGGGAACTGGGTGATGAAGTTCTTGGCGCGCAATTCGGCCGGATCGACCCGCAGCTGCCGTGCCGCCACTTCCATCAGCCGTTCGATGACAAAAGCCGCTTCCGGCCGCCCGGCGCCGCGGTAGGCATCGACCGCCACGGTGTTGGTATAGACGCCGTCGACCTCGCAGTAGATCTGCGGGATGACGTATTGGCCCGACAGCAGCGTCGCGTAGAGATAGGTCGGCACGGCCGACGAGAACAGCGACATATAGGCGCCGAAGTTCGCGTACGTATGGACGCGCAGCCCCAGGATGCGGTGATCGGCATCAAAGGCGAGCTCGGCGTGCGTGATGTGGTCGCGCCCGTGCGCATCGGTCAGGAACGACTCGGTGCGGTCTGCCGTCCACTTGACCGGCCGCTCGAGCTTGCGCGACGCCCACAAGGCGACGATCTCTTCCGGATAGATGTAGATCTTCGAGCCGAAGCCACCGCCGACGTCGGGAGCGATGACGCGGAGCTTGTTCTCCGGCGCGATGTTGTAGAAGGCGGACAGCACCAGCCGCGCCACATGCGGGTTCTGCGACGTGGTCCACAGCGTCAGATGATCGTCCGCCGCATCGTATTGGGCCACCGCGGAGCGCGGTTCCATGGCGTTGGGCACCAGTCGGTTGTTGGTGATGTCCATCGAAACGACGTGCGCGGCGCCGGACATCGCCGCCTCGGTCGCGTCCTTGTCGCCGATCGACCATTCGTACACGCGGTTGCCCGGCGCTTCCGGGTGCAGTTGCGGCGCGCCCTCGGCAATAGCGTCCAGAATGGCAACGGCCGCCGGCAGTTCCTCGTAGTCGACGACAACGGCCTCCGCCGCATCGCGCGCCTGGTCCTTGGTTTCGGCAATGACGACGGCCACCGCCTGGCCGACGAAACGCACGGTCTCCGGCGCCATGGCCGGCCAAGCGCCCATCTTCATCGGGCTGCCGTCCTTGGAATGCACCATCCAGCCGCAGATCAGGTTGCCGATCTTGTCGCCGACCAGCTCGGCGCCGGTCAGGACGGCGACGACGCCCGGCATGGCCGATGCCGCGGATGGATCGATCGACCGGATCCTGGCATGCGCATGCGGGCTCCTGACGAACTGCGCGTGCGTCATGCCGTGCAGCCGGATGTCGTCGACATATTTGCCCTTGCCGGTGATGAACCGCTTGTCTTCTTTGCGCGTCACGCGCGCTCCGATGCCTTCCACGCCCATGGGATCCTCCTTGCGGCTCAGCCGCTTGTCGTCGGAGAAGACGGCCGGGGCTCCCGATGGGAACGCACGCGAGCCGTCGTCGGTTTTCGGCGGATTACCCGTCCGCTATTCGGCCGCTTCGGCGACCGACATGCGGCCGGCGGCATCGAGCACCGACTTGACGATGTTGTGGTAGCCGGTGCAGCGGCAGATGTTGCCTTCGAGTTCGTGCCGGACGGTGGCCTCGTCGACATGGGCGCCGTGACGGCTGATGATGTCGACCGAGGTCATGATCATGCCCGGCGTGCAGAAGCCACACTGCAGGCCGTGATTGTCGCGGAACGCCGCCTGCACGGGGTGCAGCTCGGTGCCGGTCGACAGACCCTCGATGGTGGTCACCTGCGAGCCGGCGACCTGCACGGCGAGCGTGGTGCACGACTTGATGGCGCGGCCGTCGACATGCACGACGCAGGCGCCGCACTGCGAGGTGTCGCAACCGACATGGGTGCCGGTCAGCCCCAACGTATCGCGCAGGTAGGATACGAGGAGCGTGCGATCCTCGACATCGGCCGATACGTGTCTGCCGTTGACGGTCATGGTTACCGTGGTCATGAGATCCTCCCGATCTCGCTGGGGGGACCAAACCGCCGTCCCAGCGCGCCTGTTGCGGTTCCCGCCTTCGGTCGAAGGCGTCATGGGCTTGGCCGGTCGATGAGTTGTCCGGCTTCTTCGTTGCTCGTTATGTCGCGCGTCCCGGCGCCGCCGTCGGGGTGCAATTGCGGTCAGATGACGAATTTGCCGATGAGAATGCCGACGATCAGCGCCGCCAATGGCCAGACCCAGCCGGGAACGAGGGAGCCGACCGAAATCGGTGCGGCACTGTGAACCTTGCTCGCCACGCGCCGCGGCAGGGCTTCCGCCGTGGCCATCGGCGCCGCTCCGGGTGTCGCAGTGGCCGTGGCCATCGGCATCCCTTCAGGCGTCGCGGCGGCCGGGCCGGCATCCACAGCCGCTGCGGCCGCCTCTTCCTCCGGCGGGTTGAGCCGCTCGACCACGACTGCGGAGAATTTGGCGAAGAACTGGTCCGCCATCATCTTGGCCGTGGCATCGATCAGCCGCGAGCCAAGCTGCGCCAGCTTGCCGGAGACGTGCGCGTGCGCCGCATAGGCCAGCACCGTCTCGTCGCCGTCCTCGGTCAGCGTCACGTCGGCGCCGCCCCTGGCCGAACCGGCAACGCCGCCCGATCCCTCGCCGGAAATGGTGTAGCCGTTCGGCGGATTGATGTTTTCCAGCTTCACCCGGCCGGAGAAGGTCGCCTTCACCGGGCCGATCTTGGTGACCACCTTGGCGGTCATGTCGGTCGGCGACGACATGTCGAGCGTCTCGCAGCCTGGAATGCTGACGCGCAGCACGTCGGGATCGTTCAACGCGGCCCAGACTTCGGCGCGGGTTGCCGGAATCCGGTATTCGCCGGTCATTTCCATCGCTGACCATCCTCCCGGTCGACCCGCCTGGGTCTGCGCCGGCCTAGCCTGACGAACCCTTTGCTATTGCGGAATTTGCGTACGCATTGAACCGGTGCATCGGGTGTTCGTCATTTGCCAAAAAGTATAAGATTTCGACGAAACCGAGCCTGCGGACCGGCGCGCGGCGACGGAACGGCCGGCGGCATCGGTTTGGCGCAACTGCCGTCCGGCCGCAATGGCGGGCCGGCGTCGCAGCGGCCGGCCCTGTCGCCGGCATTGACGCTGCCGGTGACATGCGCGAAAGCTGCCGCCATGACGAGGCATACCCCCATTCCGCCCAAGACCGACGATCCCCAGCCTGCCGCGACGACGACGCTTCGCTCCGTCCTGCCGGTCATGCTGGAGACGGCCGGCTGGGCCGATTACGCGCTCATCGATTCCGGCCACGGCCGCAAACTCGAGCGCTACGGCGCGATCACCGTGGTCAGGCCGGAGGAACAGGCGCTGTGGGCGCCGCGGCTCGGCGAGGCCCGCTGGGATCAGGCCGACGCGGTGTTCACCGGCGACGTCGAGGAGGAGGGCCCTGGCCGTTGGCGCTTTGCCGGTCCCCAGCCGGAGAGCTGGCGGATGGCCTATGGGCCGGCGGCGTTCCTCTGCCGCTTCACCTCGTTCCGCCACGTCGGCGTCTTTCCCGAACAGGTGGCGCATTGGGCCTGGATGGCCGAGCGCATCGCCAAGCGGATCGCCGACGAGCCCGGCCGTCCCACCCCCAAGCTGCTCAATCTGTTCGGCTACACCGGGCTTGCTTCGCTGATCGCGGCCGACGCCGGCGCCCAGGTCACCCACGTCGATGCCTCGAAAAAGGCCATTGCCTGGGCGCGCGAGAACCAGGCGCTGTCCGGCATGGCAGCGCTGCCGATCCGCTGGATCTGCGAGGATGCGATGAAATTCGTTGCCCGCGAGGTCCGCCGCGGCAACAGCTATGATGCCATCGTGCTCGATCCGCCGAAATACGGTCGCGGCACCAATGGCGAGGTCTGGCAGCTGTTCGAACACCTGCCCGACATGCTGCGGCTGTGCCGCGAGTTGACGGCGAACAAGCCGCTGTTCGTAATTCTCACCGTCTACGCCATGCGCGCCTCCTTCGTCTCGTTCCACGAACTTGTCGCCGAGATCTTCGGTTCGCGCGGCGGCACGCTCGAATCGGGCGAGTTGATCATCCGCGAGGAGGGTGCGGACGGACGCCGGTTGGCGACGTCGCTGTTCTGCCGCTGGTCGCCGGGAGGCGCGGCATGAGCTCACCGCGCGGTTCCGGCCTCTATCGGCGCTCCAAGCGCCCGGCGCTGTCGGCCCATCCGGCGCCGCCGAGCGGGACGCCGGCCGCGATCGACCCAGCCGCCCAGGACTCCGGCGCCAGAAACCAGGTGCGGCAGATTTCCAGCCTGACGAACGACCTGGTCAAGGACATGCGCGGCCTGCAGTCGAAGAAGGAGCGGGCCGAGACCGGGCTGTTCCTCGCCGAGGGGCTGAAGCTCGTCACCGACGCCTTCGCCGCCGGCTGGACGGTCCGTACGCTCGCCTATGCCGAGAAGGTGCGCAGCCAGCCGATGGTCGCGAGAGCCGTCGACGCGGCGCTCGCTCGCGGTGTCGACGTCGTCGAGGTGAGCGAGGCGGTCCTGGAAAAGATCTCGCGCCGCGACAATCCGCAGATGGTCGTCTCGGTGATCGAGCAGCGGTTCGCCGCGATCGAGGCGATCAACTTCGACCGTGCCACCGTCATCGTAGCGCTCGAAGGCATCAAGGATCCCGGCAATCTCGGCACCGTCATCCGCACGGTCGATTCGGTCGGGGCAAGCGCTGTCGTGCTCGTCGGCGAGACCACCGATCCCTTTGCCATCGAGGCGGTCCGGGCGACCATGGGCTCGATCTTTCACGTGCCGATCGCCAAGGCATCGGCCGAGGCGTTCATCACCTTGGTCAAAGCCAAGCGCCTGGCCGTCTACGGTACGCATTTGGCCGGCGCCGTCGACTACCGCAGTCCCGACTACCCCGAGCCGGCGGTGCTGCTGATGGGCAACGAACAATCCGGTCTGCCGCAGGTGCTGGTCGATGCCTGCACCGAAGTGATCAAGATCCCGATGGCGGGGCAGGCGGATTCGCTCAACCTTGCTGTCGCCACCGGCGTCGCGCTCTACGAGATGCGGCGGAAGAGGTTGAAGCTGTAACGATCTGCCACCGTCCGCCGGCAGCCGTTGGTCAACGCCGAATGGCTGA
>JARLIU010000033.1 GCA_031291595.1 Ancalomicrobiaceae bacterium
AATCCGACCGCATGGTGTTCGAGGCGATCCCGTTCGACATCGCCGAACTGGTGACCAATACGAGCGACATGGTCTCGCCGCAGGCCGCCGACAAACGCCTGTCGCTTTGCGTCGACATCGCCGGCGAACTGCCGACGCGGCTGACCGGCGATCCGCGCCGGCTGCGTCAGATCATCCTCAACCTCCTCGGCAACGCCATCAAGTTCACCGAGGTCGGCCGGGTGCAGGTGCGTGTCGATCAGGCCGGTGCCGCCACCGGAGGCAACGTCCTGTTGCGCATCGCGGTCGAGGACAGCGGCATCGGCATCGCGCCGGAAAATATCGGCAATCTCTTCCAGGACTTCTCGCAGCTCGACGGTTCGATCACCCGCCGCTTCGGCGGTACCGGTCTCGGTCTGGCTATCTCGCGCAAGCTCGCCGAGAAGATGGGGGGCGAGATCCAGGTCTCGAGCCAGCTCGGCCGTGGTTCGACCTTCACCGTCCTCCTGCCGATGCGCATCGATCAGGACGCGCGCGACGGCGATGGCCGGACGGATGCAGCCTGGACGCATGCGGTCGACATGAAGTCGCTCGACATCCTTTTGGCCGAGGACAGCCCGACCAACGCGCTGATCGCCACGCGCTTCCTCGAAAAGATGGGCCACCGGGTCACCAGCGTCGGCGACGGTCAGGCGGCGCTCGACGCGCTGCAGGTCCATCCGTTCGATCTCGTCTTCATGGACATCATGATGCCGCGCATGGACGGTCTGACGGCCACCCGCGCCATCCGCTCCAGCGACGATGCCTACGCCAGCGTGCCGATCATCGCGTTGACGGCGGCGACGCTCGCCGAGGACCGCGAACGCGCCTTCGAGGCCGGCGTCGACGGGTTCTCGACCAAGCCGGTCTCGTTCGACCGGTTGCGCTCGGCCATCGACGAAGTGTTGCTGCGGCGCGGCGGCAAACTCGGCCGCGACCAGGCCGCGGCCTGAACGGTGCCGCGATCGAATCCGCCCGCGGCGATTGCCTGCTCCCGGCTCCCGGCTGGCGGCGTGCTGCTCCCCGCAGTCGCCTTTTGACATCTGCGCCGCGGCAGGGAACGATAGGATCGCTGCACCGCTACCGGTCCCTGCCGGCAGGCGACGATCCCACCCGCTCCCAACAGGTTGCCGATGCCCTTGTCGACCCTTGCCGCCTCGCTTGTCGCGGCCATGCTCTACGTGTTGTCGCCCGGCCCCGCCGTTCTGGCGCTGATCGGCCTCGGGGCATCGCGCGGACGCCAGCCGGCGATCCATTTCGTCACCGGGCATCTGGCCGGGGACTTCCTGTGGTGCGGGCTGGCGATTTTCGCCCTCGTCAGTGCCGAGACCATCGATCCGCGCGTGTTCGGACTGATCGCGCTCGTGTGTGCCGCCTACCTCGGCTACCTCGGTTTGCGCTCCTTGATGGCGACCTCGACCAAGGCGGCGGAAAACCTCATCGGCGATCGACCCTTGCAGCGCGGCGTCGTGTTCGGGCTGACCAATCCGAAGAGCTACCCGGTGGCGCAGGCGATGTTCGCCGCGCTTTTCGCCGGACTGACGGGCGGGTTGACGTTTTCCGCCATGCCCTGGCTGCTGACGGCCGCCTTCCTCGGCTTCGTCGCCGGTGACGTGGTGCTGGTCTGGCTGGTCGGCACCAGCCTGTTGCGGCGGCTGTACCTCGCCCGCGCCATCTGGATCATCCGCGGCACCGGGCTCTTGTTCATCCTGTTTGCCGCACGGACCTTCTGGGAAGGCATCGGGAAATTGGCGGGGTGAACGGCGCCGGGCGAAGCCCGGCAAATCGCTCCAGTGGAGCGATTTGAGCCGCGAACGCGCCGAGCTCAAGCGAGGCGCCGGGCCGGAAACAACGGCGGCCGGAGCTTGGATGAGGTGCCCGACCCGCGGCGCCTCGATCCATCAAGGCCATCATGTCTGTCGAATTCACACGGTGATCTGCTGGCCGAGTTCGACCACCCGGCCGGAGGGGATGTGGTAGAAATCGGTGGCGTTGGCCGCGTCCTTCGCCATGGCGATGAACAGTTTGTCCTGCCACAGCGGCATGCCGGAAGTCGGCGACGCCTTGAAGGTGCGTTTGCCGACGAAGAACGTCGTCGTCATGATATCGAACTTCAGCCCCATCTTGCGGCAGGCGGCGAGCGCCTTCGGCACGTTCGGCGTCTCCATGTAGCCGAAGGTGACGACGATGCGGGTGAAGTCGTCGGTGATCGGCTCGATCATCACGCGGTTGTCTTCCGGCACGCTCGGCGTCGGCGCCGTCTTGACGGTGAGGATGACGTTCTTGGCGTGCAGCACGCTGTTGTGCTTCAGATTGTGCATCAGGGCCGCCGGCGCCGTCTCCGGGTCGCTCGTCAGGAACACCGCCATGCCCGGCGGGCGGAACGGCTTCGAGCGCGCCAGCATGCGCACGAGGCTGTCGAGCGGCACGCTCTCGCGGCGCGACTTCATGAACACGATCTTGGTGCCGCGCACCCAGGTCCACATGGCGACGATGATCGAACAGGCGAGCATCACCGGCACGTAGCCGCCTTCGAACAGCTTCAGCAGGTTCGAAACGAGGAAGACCGTATCGACACAGATGAACGGCGCGATGATCAGCGCCGACAGCCAGACCGGCCAGCGCCAGACATGGCGGAACACGGTGAAGGCGAGGAGCGAGGTGACGAGCATGGTGCCGGTCACCGCGATGCCGTAGGCCGCGCCGAGGTTGTCGGACGACTTGAATAAGAGCACCAGGAACAAGACGCCGATCAGCAGCAGCCAGTTGACGCGCGGCATGTAGATCTGGCCGGCGAGCGTCTCGGAGGTGTGGCGGGTCTCGAAGCGCGGCAACAGCCCCAGCTGCACCGCCTGCTGCGTCATCGAATAGGCGCCGGTGATCACCGCCTGGCTGGCGATGATGGTGGCGATCGTCGCCATCAGGATCATCGGGATCAGCGCCCACGACGGGAACATCAGGAAGAACGGCTGCTTCAAGGTCTCCGGCCGGTGCAGCACCAGGGCACCCTGGCCGAGATAGTTGATCGCCAGCGCCGGGAACACGAAGCAGAGCCAGGCGAGCTGGATCGGACGGCGGCCGAAATGGCCCATGTCGGCGTAGAGCGCCTCGCCACCGGTGACCGCCAGGAAGACGGAGCCGAGCACCACGAAGCCGAGGAGGCCGTGCTCGGTCAGGAATTCGACGCCGCGCAAGGGATCGAACGCCAGGAAGATGCCGGGATCGTCGACGATGTGGATGAGGCCGCCGCCGATCAGAATGGCGAACCACACCGCCATGATCGGACCGAACCACTTGGCAACCGTCTCGGTGCCGCGGCTCTGCACCGCGAACAGGCCGGTGAGGATCACCACGGTGATCGGCAGGATATAGGGGTCGAGGGCCGGCAACCACTCCTTGATGCCGTCGACGTCGGAAAGAAGTTTCAGGCCTTCCACCGCCGACAGCACCGAGATCGCTGGGGTGATGATCGAATCGCCGTAGAACAGCGCCGCCCCGGCCGCGCCCAGCGTGAACACGAAGGCGGTTCGGGTCCCGAGCTTGCCCTCGATCAGCGCCAGCAGCGACAAGGTGCCGCCCTCGCCCTTGTTGTCGGCGCGCATGAGCACCAGGACGTATTTCAGCGTGACGGTGATGATCAGCGCCCATAACAGCAGCGACACCACGCCGATGACATTGTTGCGGTCGAGCACGCCGGCACGCGCGGTGTGGGCGACGGATTCGCGCAAGGCGTAGAGCGGGCTGGTGCCGATGTCGCCAAAGACGACGCCGACCGAACCGAGGGCGAGGCCCCAGACGCTGCCGGAATGGCTATGGGAAGAAGCTTTTCGGTCCCCGTTGGCGGTTCCGTTCGGGCCATCGTGAGGGGACGACGCGGCGTCGGTCGTCTCGGCAACACTTTCGGTCATGCAGGGCCATCAGCCTTCCCGGGCGTCAACGGACGTCGTCTCGGGTAGCGTGCGCGTTCTACCCGCGTCCCACCCCGGGATCAAGGGGGCGGGGCCGTGGCGAAAGTCGGGTGGCATTGCGTCCTGGAACAGGATTATCCGGGAGACGGGTTAAGGCTCCGTCAAGTGAGCAGCCGACGCGGGCCGGGGCCAGTCGTCGCCCGGTGTGCTGGCCGATGCGCTGGCTTGTGCCATCGGGCCGCTTCGGGCAGCATTCGCCGCCATCAATCCCCGGCGCGAATGTCCCGCCCGAACGTTCCGACTTCGACCATGAAAGGCAATCGCATGACGTCGTTCCGCGCCCTTCTCGTCAGCCGCGACGAGGCGACCAAGCTCCAATCGGTGGCGCTCACCGAGCTCTCAGAGGCCGATCTGATGCAGGGCGACGTCACCGTCGCCGTCGAATGGTCGACGCTCAACTACAAGGACGGGCTGGCGGTGACGGGCAGATCGCCGGTCATCCGCCGCTTCCCGCTCGTTCCCGGTATCGACTTTGCTGGCACGGTGGTTTCCTCCGCCTCGCCGGCGTTTGAGCCGGGCGACAACGTGCTGTTGAACGGCTGGGGCGTCGGCGAGACACATTTCGGCGGTTATGCCGGTTTGGCCCGGGTGAAGGCCGACTGGCTGCTCAAACGTCCCGACGGGCTCGATGCCCGCTCCGCCATGGCGATCGGCACGGCGGGCTACACGGCGATGCTGTCGGTCCTGGCGATCGAGGCGGCCGGCGCCACGCCGGCTGCGGGGCCGGTGGTGGTCACCGGCGCTGCCGGCGGCGTCGGCTCGACCGCGATCGCGCTGCTGTCGAAGCGCGGATGGTCGGTTACCGCGGTCACCGGCCGGCCGGAAGAGGCGGACTATCTGAAGGGCCTCGGCGCGACCGACATCCTCGCCCGCGCCGAACTCTCCGGGCCGGCCAAGCCGCTCGCCCGGGAGCGCTGGGCTGCCGCGATCGATTCGGTCGGCTCGACCACGCTCGCCAATGTCATTTCGCAGATCCGCTATGGCGGCGCGGTGGCAGCCTGCGGCCTCGCCGGCGGCATGGACCTGCCGACCAGCGTCGCCCCCTTCATCCTCAGGGGCGTGTCGCTCCTCGGCATCGACTCGGTGATGGCGCCTCGCGCCAAGCGCGTTGCCGCCTACGCCCGGCTGATGACCGATCTTGACCCGTCGCAACTCGCCGCCATC
>JARLIU010000237.1 GCA_031291595.1 Ancalomicrobiaceae bacterium
ACGGTCAGGTTCGGCTCCGGCGCGGGGCCGAGCGTCGTCAGCGTGTGCAGGATGCGGAACGAAGACCGGGTGACGAGCGTGCGGCCGTCAATGCCCATGCCGCCGATCGATTCCGTCACCCAGGTCGGGTCGCCGGAGAACAGCTGGTCGTATTCCGGGGTGCGCAAGAAGCGGACGATCCTGAGCTTCATGACGAAGTGGTCGTAGAGCTCCTGCACCTCGGTCTCATCGATCGTGCCCTCGTCGAGGTCGCGTTCGATGTAGATGTCGAGGAAGGACGAGACGCGGCCGAGCGACATGGCGGCGCCGTTGGCTTCCTTGACCGCGGCGAGATAGCCGAGATACAGCCACTGCATCGCCTCTTGGGCGTTCAGCGCCGGCCGCATCAGATCGAAGCCGTAGGACTTGCCCATCTGGGCCAGTTCCTTCAGCGCCTTGATCTGTTCGGCCAGTTCCTCGCGCAGCCGCATGACGCTCTCGTCGAACGCGTTGACTTCGAGGCTCGACCGCTCGGCCTGCTTCACCTCGATGAGCTTGTCGATGCCGTAGAGGGCGACGCGGCGATAGTCGCCGATGATGCGGCCGCGGCCGTAGGCGTCCGGCAGGCCGGTGATGATGCCGGACTTGCGGCACTTCAGCATTTCCGGGGTGTAGACGTCGAAGACGCCGTCATTGTGCGTCTTGCGGATGGCCGGGAACACCTTGCCGAACCAGTCCTCGCCCTTGAAGCCGTAGGCATCGAGCCCGTTCTTGACCATGCGCCAGCCGCCGAACGGCATGACGGCGCGCTTCAGCGGGGCGTCGGTCTGCAAGCCGACAATTCTCTCCAGGTCCTTGTCGATGTAGCCGGGACCATGCGAGACGATCGTCGAGACGCAAGAGGAATCGACGTCGAGCACGCCGCCATTGTCGCGCTCGGCCTTCAACACGTCCTTCAGTTCCCCCCACAGCTGTTCGGTGCGGGGTGTCACTCCGGCAAGGAAGCTCTGATCGCCCTCATAGGGAACGACGTTCTTCTGGATGAAATCGCGCACGTCGACGCCGCGCTGCCAATCGGCCCCCTGAAAGCCACGCCAAGGATCGAGCCCGCCCTGAGCCGTATCGCCGCTGTTGGGGTCGATGCGCATCTGCATGTTCATGGGTCCAGCCTCTTCGCTTCGGGTCCGCGCCGCTTGAGCCTCGGAGGCTCGGGATCGCCGACCGCGTGTTGAACTTTGCCTGTTATGCATTGGCAGGATAGCACCGGGGGCCACCCGCTCTTTGCGCTGCATCACATTGCCGCGCAGCTGTTGCCCAGCCATGCATTTTTGATCAGCCGGAAACCACATCTTCGCGGCGGCTCGGAACCCCCGGTCGTCGGCGCGGCGCCGCTTCAGACGATGCCAACAAAGCTTGCCTTACCACATTCCATCCGGACGGGCAGCGTTTCGGCTGCCGCGCGACCGGTCCTGTCGGAGCTTTCCGGCAATGAGGTCAATCATGCAATAACGTATGCCTGATCAGCCAGCCATGCATGAAATACCAGTAGGGCGAACCAGGCGTGACATTTCCAACAGCTGCGAGCCCGGCCCGCGAAGATGCGATGGCGGCTCGCAGCGCCATGTGCGGCATCCTGCCGCGGCGTTTCAGCACCAAGCGCCGGGCGGCCGCATGCACTCTGCAGGGGCGTCAGCGGTGGGCATCAGCGGTGGGCGTCGGCAAAACGGCGGCGACCACTCCGGCAGCGGCGCATGCCCGCGTCGATCAGCGACACGATCAGGCTCTCTTAGCTATTTCTACCCATATTCCAGCCCGACCAGTCTTCAACTTTTCGGCACTCTGCCCCGCAGCGCGGCGGATCCGTGCCGGCCAAGGCTTGGCGTCCAGGGCGACAGCCCGTTCGAGCCCATCAGGTTGGGAAGGCGCAGGCGGCTTCAGGATAGGGAGGCATATCCTTTAGCCGCGTCGGACGGGAGTGTCCCGGCGCCTGGCCAGAATGGCTCGAACGGGCCGTTTCTCAATCGATCAGATCAGCTTGGCCATGGCGACGGCGGTGTCGCCCATGCGGCTGGAGAAGCCCCACTCGTTGTCGTACCAGGAGAGGATGCGCACCATGGTTCCGTCGATGACCTTGGTCTGGTCGAGGTGGAAGATCGACGAGTGCGGGTCGTGCTTGAAGTCGGAGGAGACGTTCGGCAGGTCGGTGTAGCCGAGGATGCCCTTCAGCGGTCCCTCGGTGGCAGCGGCCAGGATAGCGGCGTTGACCTCGGCGACCGTCGTGGCCTTCTTGGCGACGAACACCAGATCGACCACCGAGACGTTGGGGGTGGGGACGCGGATCGACGTGCCGTCGAGCTTGCCCTTCAGTTCCGGCAGCACCAGGCCGACGGCCTTGGCGGCGCCGGTCGAGGTCGGGATCATCGACAAAGCCGCAGCCCTGGCGCGATAGAGGTCCTTGTGGAAGGTGTCGAGCGTCGGCTGGTCGCCGGTGTAGGAATGGATCGTCGTCATGAAGCCGTGATCGACCCCGATCGCGTCATTGAGGACCTTGACCACCGGCACCAGGCAGTTCGTCGTGCACGAGGCGTTGGAAACGACGATGTGGTCCTTGGTCAGCTTGTCGTCGTTGACGCCGAAAACGACGGTCAGGTCGGCGCCGTCTGAAGGGGCCGAGTCCAGGACGCGCTTGGCGCCGGCGGCGACCAGCGCCATGGCCTTGTCCTTGGCGGTGAAGATGCCGGTGCATTCCATGGCGATGTCGATGCCGAGCTCCTTGTAGGGAAGCTGGGTCGGGTCCTTGATGGCGGTCACCTTGATCGGGCCGCGGCCGACGTCGATCCAATCGGCACCGGTCTTCACTTCGCCGGGAAAGCGGCCGTGCACGCTGTCGAAGCGGATCAGGTGCGCGTTGGTTTCGACCGGCCCGAGGTCGTTGAGGGCAACGACATCGATGTCGGTGCGGCCGGATTCGATGATGGCGCGCAAGATGTTGCGCCCGATGCGACCGAAACCGTTGATTGCGACGCGTACAGCCATGGATGAACTCCGTTAGGGTCAGTCAGGGTGAGCGAGCCGGCGGGAGACCGGCCGAAGGCGGGACTTCACGCGATCCACCCGCCGAACCCACAGAGCCGGACGGGAGGCGCCGCGGATGCGGCGAGCGGACCCGGAGCCTGCCCCGCTCAGATCGATGCGATCCGAACCGGCCAAGCCCCGGCTATCGAACGGCGAGCCGTTGCTTCCTCGCCAGATGTTTGCCATCCGGCGAGGAAATGCTCTCGCGGATTACTCGGCAGCGCGACCGGCCGCGGTGAGCGTCGGGATTTCGACGACATCGGAGATCGCGTCGTCGCGGTCGGTCGATTCGGTGAAAGCGCGGCCGTAGTAGCTGTCGATGAGGATTTGCTTCAGTTCCGCGATCAACGGGAAGCGCGGGTTGGCACCGGTGCACTGATCGTCGAAGGCCTCCAGCGCGATTCTGTCGACGTGGGCGAAGAAGTCGTCCTCGGCGACGCCTGCCTCACGGATCGAGGCCGGGATGCCGATGTGCTTCTTCAGTCCGTCGAGCCAGGCGATCAGGTTTTCCACCCGCTCGCCGGTGCGCTGCCCGGGGATGCCGAGATGCAGCGCGATCTCGCCATACCGCCGGCGGGCCTGCGGGCGGTCGTACTGCGAGAAGGCCGTCTGCTTGGTCGGGTTGTCATTGGCGTTGTAGCGGATGACGTTCGAGATCAACAGCGCGTTGGCGAGGCCGTGCGGCAGGTGGAAGGCCGCGCCGAGCTTGTGCGCCATGGAGTGGCAGACGCCGAGGAAGGCGTTGGCGAAGGCAATGCCGGCGATGGTGGCGCCGTTGTGCACCTTCTCGCGCGCTTCCGGATTGTTGGCGCCTTCCGAATAGGCGGCCGGCAGATACTCCTTCAGCAGCTTCAGCGCCTGCAGCGCCTGGCCGTCGGAGAACTCGTTGGCGAGAACCGACGCATAGGCCTCGAGCGCATGGGTGACGGCGTCGATGCCGCCAAACGCGGTCAGCGACTTCGGCATGTTCATGACGAAGTTGGCGTCGATGATCGCCATGGTCGGGGTCAGTTCGTAGTCGGCGAGCGGGTACTTCATGCCGGTGGCGTCGTCGGTGACGACGGCGAACGGCGTGACTTCCGAACCGGTACCCGACGTGGTCGGGATGGCGACCATCTCAGCCTTCACGCCGAGCTTGGGGAACTTGTAGATGCGCTTGCGGATGTCCATGAAGCGCAGCGCCAGATCCTCGAAGTGCACTTCCGGGTGCTCGTACAAGACCCAGATGATCTTGGCGGCGTCCATCGGCGAGCCGCCGCCGAAAGCGACGATCACATCCGGCTTGAAGGCGTTGGCGCGTTCGGCGCCTATCCGGACGGCGGACAGCGTCGGATCGGCCGAGACGTCATAGAAGGGTTCGACTTCCATCCCGTTGGCCTTGAGCAAAGCGATCGTCGTATCGGCATGGCCGTTGAGGAACAGGAAGCGGTCGGTGACGAACAGAGCCCGCTTCTTGCCCTGCAGATCCTTGAAGGCTTCAGCCACCGCGCCGCGGCGGAAGTAGATCGACTTCGGTAGCTTGTGCCACAGCATGTTCTCGGCCCGCTTTGCAATGGTCTTGCGGTTGATCAGGTGCTTGGGGCCGACGTTGTCGGAGATCGAATTGCCGCCCCAGGAGCCGCAGCCGAGCGTCAACGACGGTGCGAGATTGAAGTTGTAGAGGTCGCCGATACCGCCGTGCGACGAAGGCGTATTGATCAGGATGCGGGCGGTCTTCATGCGGGCGCCGAAGGCGGCGACACGGTCGGCATGCAGGTCCTGGTCGGTGTAGAGCACCGAGGTATGGCCGATGCCGCCCAGCGCGACCAGCGCGGCCGCGGCGTCGAGCGCGGCGTCGAAGTCGGCGCGGCGATAGAGCGCCAAGGTCGGCGACAGCTTCTCGTGGGCGAACGGCTCTTCCTCGCCGGCGATCTCGACTTCGCCGATCAGCACCTTGGTGGTGGCGGGCACGGTGATGCCGGCGCGCTCGGCGATCTTGACCGCCGACTGGCCGACGACCTCGGCCGACAGATGACCATTCGGGAATACCACCTTGCGGACGGCGTCGAGTTGCTCGGGGTCGAGGATGTAGCCGCCATGGGTGGAGAAGCGCTCGCGCACGGCGTCGTAGACCGAATCGACCGCGATGACCGCCTGCTCGGAAGCGCAGATCATGCCGTTGTCGAACGTCTTGGACATCAGGATCGAGGCGACGGCGCGCTTGACGTCGCCGAATTCGTCGATGATCACCGGCGCGTTGCCGGCGCCGACGCCGATCGCCGGCTTGCCGGACGAATAGGCGGCCTTGACCATGGCCGGGCCACCGGTGGCCAGGATGAGGTTGATTTCCGGATGCTTCATCAGCGCGTTGGAGAGGTCGACGGTCGGGGTGTCGATCCAGCCGATGATGTCCTTCGGCGCGCCGGCGGCGACCGCGGCGTCAAGCACCAGTTTGGCGGCGGCGCAGGTGGAGAACTTGGCGCGCGGATGCGGCGAGAACACGATGCCGTTGCGGGTCTTCAGCGAGATGAGCGCCTTGAAGATGGCCGTCGAGGTCGGATTGGTGGTCGGCACAATGCCGCAGATGAGACCGACCGGTTCGGCCACCGTGATGGTGCCGCCCAAGTCGTCGACCGCCAGAACGCCGCAGGTCTTCTCGTCCTTGTAGGCGTTGTAGATGTATTCGGAGGCGAAGTGGTTCTTGACCACCTTGTCTTCGATCACGCCCATCCCAGTCTCTTCAGCCGCCATCTTGGCCAGAGGGATGCGCGCGGCCGCCGCGGCAAAGGCAGCGGCGCGGAAGATCGCGTCGACCTGCTCCTGCGTGTAGGTGGAGTAGATACTCTGGGCCTTCTTGACCCGAGCGACCAGGGCGTCGAGCTCGTTGAGTGTCGAAACGGGCATTCTAGCAACTCCTCGTGATCCGGTCGGCTGATGTGCCCGGCACATCCGCGCTTGATAGTGGCGTCGACGGAACCGTGTTCCCGTCCGCCGGTGCTCGGCTCGTCCGGCTGGCCTGCAGTCGGTTCGCTGCCAACTCGAGCCCTCGCTCCGATCCGCGCTTGATGTAATCGTTTACAGAGAACTGCTCAATCCGGAAGATTGCGCATGGGCCAGCAAATGGAATTGTAAAACATTTCTAATCTGGGGCAGCTTAAGCAAACGACAAGGGCAACCGGCGTCATAAATCTGTAATCGTTTTCAGACTGCTGGGAATAGCGTCCCGATTTCAATGCCGCTGCAAGCCTATAGCGGCCGGAGGGCGGGACGGCTGCGGCGAATCGCCCCAGCAGGGCCGGACACGCCGGCAGATCGAAACAGCGTAACCGGGCCGTTAACCGCTCGCGGACACCGCGAACGTTCCCGGACCGGCCGACGACGGGCGCCATCCCGACGCCCGTTGCCGGAGGCGGATGCGCGGACGCCGAAAGGGCTTGCCTTGAGCCGCGGCAAACGGAGGGTGCGAGCCGGGCCCGCCCCTCCTTTGCAAGCAGCGTGTTTGCAAGCAGCGTGACGCTCCGACCGATCAGGCGACCTTCGGGTCGAGCGAGCCGGAGGCGTAGCGCTTGGCCATGTCGGCAAGCGGGATCGGCTTGATCTTGGACCCATTGCCGGCGGCGCCGAACTGCTCGTAGCGTTCCTTGCAGACCTTGGTCATGGCGGCCATGGCCGGCTTCATGAACGAGCGCGGATCGAACTCGGCCGGCTTGTCGCCGAAGAACTTGCGGATGGCGCCGGTGATCGCCATGCGGCAGTCGGTGTCGATGTTGACCTTGCGAACGCCGTGCTTGATGCCGTTGACGATCTCTTCCACCGGCACGCCGTAGGTCTGGGTCATCTTGCCGCCGTAGGCGTTGATGATGTCCTGCAGGTCCTGCGGCACCGAGGACGAGCCGTGCATGACGAGATGCACGTTCGGCATGCGCGCGTGGATCTCCTTGATGCGATAGATCGCCAGCACTTCGCCGTCCGGCTTGCGCGAGAACTTGTAGGCGCCGTGGCTGGTGCCCATGGCGATGGCCAGCGCGTCGACCTTGGTGGCCTTGACGAAGTCGACCGCCTGGTCGGGATCGGTGAGCAGTTGGTCGTGGCTGAGCTTGCCCTCGGCGCCATGGCCGTCTTCCTTGTCGCCCATGCCGGTCTCGAGCGAGCCGAGCACGCCGAGTTCGCCTTCCACCGAAATGCCGCCGAGATGGGCCATGCTGGTGACGGTCCTGGTGACGCCGACA
>JARLIU010000034.1 GCA_031291595.1 Ancalomicrobiaceae bacterium
GGGCAAAATCCGAAGTTGCGCGCACGGTGGCGGCCAATAGCCGACGCTGGTGGCGCAACAGCGGCATGCTCCTCAATACGGTCCTCACGATCGCATGGGCAGACCGGCAAGGGATGCCCAGGCTTGCACAAAGCCAACTCGTATAACCTCAATCTCTCGAACCGCCCGGTGCGGACCCACATGCCGGGTGGTGTGGCAGGGGAGCGATCCAATCGGATCGCCCTCTATGCCGATTGCCGGCCGGGTTCGGTGCGGCGCGAAGCCGTCTGGGCGCCGAACGACCGGCGCCGACAGCGACCCGGCCGCAACGTGACACGGGCGTGACGGTCATTCCGCTTGAGCGGCGCGGCCAAGCCCGATAAACCGCTCGCCAGATTCACTGTCGAATTCATTGTCGGAGCCCGCCCATGTCTGACGCCGTTTCGCCGCTCGCGCCCAAGAGCTATGCCGATATGCCGCCGATCCCTGGCGTGCGCTTCGCGACCGCGGAGGCCGGCATCAAGTACAAGGGCCGCACCGACGTGCTTCTGGTGACATTCGAGGCGGGCACCACGGTCGGCGGCGTGTTCACGTCGTCGAAATGCCCGTCGGCGGCGGTCGACTGGTGCCGGCAGAACCTATCCGGGGGAAGCGCCCGCGCGCTCGTGGTCAATTCCGGCAACGCCAACGCCTTTACCGGCATGAAGGGCCGGCACACGGTAACGGTCACCGGCGACATCGCCGCCAAGGCCGCCGGCTGTGCTGCGGCCGAGGTGTTCATCGCTTCGACCGGCGTCATCGGCGAGCCGCTCGATCCCACAAAGTTCGAGGGCGTGCTGGACGAGACCGCGACCCGGCTGGCCGAGGTCCCTTGGGAAGCGGCGGCCAGGGCGATCATGACCACCGACACCTTCCCGAAGATGGCGACGCGGACGGCGCGCATCGACGGCGTCGAAGTCACCCTCAACGGCATCGCCAAGGGGGCCGGCATGATCGCCCCGGACATGGCGACCATGCTGTCGTTCGTCTTTACCGATGCGGCGCTCGCCGCCCCGGTGGCCCAGGCGCTGATCGCAGGCGCGGTCGAAGACTCCTTCAACGCCACGACGGTCGATGGCGATACCTCGACCTCCGATACGCTGATGCTGTTTGCCACGGGCAAGGCAGCGGCGCGCGGCCAGGCTCTCGTCACCGATGCGCAGGATCCCCGGCTCGCGGCTTTCCGCGCGGCGCTCGACGGTCTGGCGCTGGAACTGGCGCAATACGTCGCGCGCGACGGCGAGGGCGCGCGCAAATTCGTCGAAGTGACGGTCACCGGTGCGGTGTCGAAGCTGTCCGCCCGGCGCATCGCCAAATCGATCGCCAATTCGCCGCTGGTGAAGACGGCGATCGCCGGCGAGGATGCCAACTGGGGTCGCATCGTCATGGCGGTGGGCAAGGCGGGCGAACCGGCCGACCGCGACCTGCTGGCGATCTGGTTCGGTGATACCCAGGTGGCGGTCGCCGGCGAGCGGGCGGCCGGCTATTCGGAGGCGGCGGCTTCGGACCACATGAAGCGCGACCATATCAGGATCCGAGCCGACATCGGGCTCGGGGAAGCGCGCGACACGGTCTACACCTGCGACCTGACCAAGGACTACGTGGCGATCAACGGCGACTACCGCAGCTAGAGCCGAGGAGCCCATGTCGCTGAGGATCGTGCTGGTTGTCGCCGTGGCGCTCGTCGATGTCGACGGGCGCATTCTGCTTGCCCAGCGCCCGCCGGGCAAGTCCATGGCCGGCCTGTGGGAGTTTCCGGGCGGCAAGCTCGAGCCGGGCGAGACGCCGGAGGACTGCCTCATCCGCGAACTGAAAGAGGAACTCGGCATCGACGTGAAGGTCGACTGTCTGGCACCGCTGACCTTTGCCTCGCACCGTTATCCAGATTTTCATTTGTTGATGCCACTTTATGTGTGTCGGCGCTGGACGGGGACGGTCGCGGCGCTCGAAGGTCAGGCGCTCAAATGGGTGCGCGCCAAAGCCTTGCGTGACTATCCAATGCCGCCAGCGGACGAACCGCTGATCCCGCACGTGCAGGATCTCTTGTCGCCGTTCTAGCTGTCGCCCGAACTCTCTGTTGTCCGAACTCCGGAGGGCCAGGATGGCAAAACGGCTGAAGACGCGACTTGCCGCTGGTTTCAAGGCCATTTGCGCCGATGACAGCGGAGCCACCGCGCTCGAATACGCCCTGATCGGCGTCATGGTCTCGGTCGCGATCATCACCGGGCTGACGCTGTTGGGCTCGACCGTCAACCAGAGCTGGAACTACATTTCCAACACGGTCAGTTCTGCGATGAACCGCTGACGCGGTTGCCGGTTCTGCATCTCCCCCCAATCAATCGTCGTTGTCGCCCTTGGTGCGATGCTCGATCGTCTTCAGCGCATCGGCAAGCCTGACGGTTGCCGAGCCCGGGCGGGCCGGTTTCGGCTGGCTGTCGCTCGGCGCCCAGCCGAGGGCCGAGACGACCTGGAAGGTTGCCCGGATCCGGCCATCGGGGTCGGCGTAGCGCTCGGCGTAGATCTCGGCGGCGCGCAAGAACAGCCGGCGCGATGCCGGGCGCCGCGAGCGCTCGGCCAGCGGATTGGCGCCTCCCATGGCCCGCACGTCGCGCAACAGCGCGAACATGTCGGAATAGCGCACCGTCAGCCGGTCGGCATCGGTCACCGGTAGTGCCAGTCCGGCACGCTGCAGCAGCCCGCCCATGTCGCGCACGTCGACGAAGGGAGCGACGCGCGGCGACAGACCGCCGGTCAGCTCGACTTCCGCCGCGGCCAGACTGTCGCGCAGTTCGACGAGCGTCTCGCCGCCGAGCAGCGCCGCCATGATGAGGCCGTCCGGGGCGAGCGCCCGGCGGGCCTGGATCAACACGCCCGGCAGGTCGTCGATCGTCTGCAACGTCAGCGCCGAGACGATCAGATTGAGCGAGGCGGGGGCGAAGGGCAGGGCATCCTCGTGACAGACGACGTCGGCGCCCGCGCCGGGCGTCGCCAGACTGTCGGCCCGCCAGACGTGTCCGACCTTGCCGGAGCGGGCGAGCATGTCGGCGACATGACTGGTGGCGCCGCCGAGCGCCACCGCAACGTCGAAGCTCCGGGTGACGACGGCGAGCCGGTCGGCGAGGTCGTCGACGACGCGCCGCAACAGGAAATCTGCGTCTGGCGCCGGTTTGCTGAGCGCGCGCTGCCGGCGGGTCGCGATCACGCGGCGGTCGAACAGGCGCGGTTGGGTCATGGGCGAGGGTCCGGTTGGGGCGGGCGGCGCGGCGCCGGAGCACGACGGCGCGTCTCAGATATGCGCTCAATATGTCGTTTGGCGAGCGGAATTCCACCGCGCTTTCATCGCTTCATCCATGCATCCGCGCGAACGGCCGAGCGTCGGGCCCGCGTTCGGGACCTCGCGCCAACCGCGTCTCAGCTTGCATTTCGCCTTGTGGTCCGAAGCGGACGGTCATACCAGCAGCTCCGACAGTTGACCGATCTCGCCACTATCGGTGTCATCCCGGCGCTTCATTGCCGCATACGGGTCGATGGGCGGCTCTGTCCGCAATCGAGCCGATGGTCCGCACGAGATGGTCGGCCGCGTCGCCCGATGCGGGCGGGCGACGCCGTCGTCTGCGCGCGTATCGGCGACACCGCGGTCTCGAGCGCAGGTAGTTTCGCCGACTGGCGCACCCCCCACCACAACCCGACAACTGCAACACAACGCGGCGCGCCGATTCGGCTCACCGACAGCAGACGAGGGCTTCGATGATGAGAATTGTGTGGCGCCTCTGTACATTCGCCGTCGCGCTGGTGTTGGGCATCAGCGGCGTCATGGCACAGCAAATCCGGCCGACGGGCAAGATCATCGGACGCGACAGCCAAGGGTATGCCATCCGTCTGGTTCACGCCAACGGCATCGACATCGGCTACAAACTAGTCGGTTCGGGCACGCCGCTGGTGATGATCATGGGGTTGGGCGGCACCATCGAGCACTGGCCCCCGCAGATCGTCGCCGCTCTAGCAAAGAAATACCAGCTCATCTTGCTCGACAACCGCGGCATGGGTCATACGACCTCCAACGATACGACGTTCACCTACAAGCTGTTCGCCGACGACGTCATCGGTCTGCTCGACGCCCTCGGGGTCAAGAAGACGCACGTGCTCGGCTATTCCATGGGCAGCACGATCACGCAGGAGTTGTTGCTCACCTATCCGCAGCGGTTCGACAAGGCGATCATCCACGCGACGTCGACCGACGGCAGCAATGTCGCCGCGGTTTTCAAGGGCAGGACCATCGACAATCCGACCGTTGCCCGCCAGATCGAGGCGACTACGCACTGGAAGACACCGATGGATCGCATCGCCGCCGTCACCAACCAGGTGATGTTCGTCGTCGGCACTGCGGACACCGTCGTGTACCCCGAAAGCTCGAAAGTGCTTTCGGCGACGATCCCCGGCGCGTGGCTGGTTCAGTTCAAGAACGCGACGCACGGCCTGATGTACGAGACGCCGACGGGGTTCGCGCGCATCGTGCTGACGTTCCTCGACACCGACGAGACCGTGAAAGTGACCGAGCCGCCGCCCATGTTGCAGAAGGCTGGCGACGGGAAAGTCCGGCAGTGACGCACAAGCGATGAGGGACGCGGTCGTTTCGTCCGCCGTCGCGACCCGATAGGATCGGCCATGACGAAGATGACGCGCCGTGACTTTGCGGTGAGCGCCGTGGCGCTCGTGCCATCCACTGTCGCGGCCGGATCGGTTCAAGATGATCGAAAACGCGAAACTTCTGATAGCCAGGATCGAACAGATGCGCCGTTAATCCCCCCACAGTCTTTCTAGGGGTGTCGGTCCAATGACCGCTCCCGGCGCATTGCCATCGGCGCACTCTCCGCAGTCACCGCCACCGCAGCGGCAAAACTCAAACCGCGCGCCGCCTTGACGCCCGCTTGCCCGGCTCGGCATAGTTCTGGCCATGGACGAAGCGTCCGAGACCGTCCCGTTGTCGTGTCGCGTCCGCCGGCTGGGTCACGGCCTGTGGCGGCGGGCGATCGACTGGGTGTTGCCGCCGGTCTGCGCCGCCTGCGGTGGGCCGGTCGCCGACCCCGAGGCGCTGTGCGGCACGTGCTGGGGCGCACTGCAGTTCATCGAGCGGCCGTATTGCGAGCGTCTGGGCATTCCGTTCGGCTACGATCTCGGCCCCGGTGCCCTGTCCGCCGAGGCCATCGCCAGTCCGCCGCCGTTCAACCGGGCCCGCGCTGCCGTCATCTACGGCGGGCCGGCGCGGGATCTGGTGCACGCGCTGAAATACCACGACCGGCCGGAACTCGCCGCCATGCTCGGCCGCATGATGGCGCGGGCCGGCCGCGAGATCCTCGGCGACGCGGATCTGCTGATCCCCATCCCGCTGCATCGCTGGCGGCTGTTCACCCGGAAGTTCAACCAGTCGGCGCTGCTCGCCCAGGCGGTCGGGCGCGAAAGCGGCGTCAAGGTCGACCTCGATTGCCTCGATCGCATCAAGGCGACGCGGCCGCAGGTCGGGCTGTCCGGACGTGACCGGCTGGAGAACGTGCGCGGAGCCTTCGGCGTCGCCTCGGCCAACCGCATCCGCGTCGCCGGCCGTCGCATCGTCCTTATCGACGACGCCTATACGACGGGGGCGACGATCGGAGCGGCGACGCGGGCGCTGCAGCGCGCCGGGGTCGGCAATGTCGACGTGCTGACCTTTGCCCGTGCCACGCTCGATGGCGCCATCGGCCTTTGACGGCGTGTCTCAAGGCGTAGCACGGCAGCCGGATATCGGGCCAAGGGGTTGTCCGTGTCGCAACAATGGTTATATCAGCAGAGACTTGCGCATGACGCGGGGCGCACCGATCGTCCCGGCGCCAGGAAGGGATCGAGATGGTCGATGTCGTCATCTATACGCGCGATTTCTGCGGCTACTGCAGCGCAGCCAAGTCGCTGCTGGCGAAGAAGGGCGTGTCTTTCGAGGAGAAGAACGCCAGCGCCGAGCCGAAGGTCCGCGCCGAGATGGTTGAGCGCTCCGGCCGCAACACCTTTCCGCAAATCTTCATCGGCACGACGCACGTCGGCGGCTGCGACGACCTCTATGGGCTCGATGCGATCGGCGGTCTCGATCCGCTCTTGGCCGGGTGAGGCCGACGGGCGTATCCTCGCCTGAGCCGATGTGCCCCGCGACGATCGATTGACCAGAGCCGTTCGAGACAGAGCATGACCCAGTTCCGCGCCGCCCTCGTCCAGATGCGTTCCGTCCGCACCGTCGCGCCCAACATCGCGGCAGCCGAAGCGCTGATCCGCGAGGCGGCGGCGTCGGGCGCCATCTACGTGCAGACACCGGAAAACACCAACATCATGGAGCCCGATACCGAGGCGCTGTTCGCCGCCCTGGTGCCGGAAGCCGAGGATCCGACGCTGGCGCGGCTGAGGCGCGTCGCCGCGGAACTCGGCATCTGGCTGCACATCGGCTCGCTCGCCATCCGCCAGACACCGAGCATGGCGGCCAATCGGGCCTTCCTGATCGCGCCGGACGGATCGGTCGCCGCGCGCTACGACAAGATCCACCTGTTCGACGTCAATCTTGCCAATGGCGAGAGCTATCTGGAAAGCGCAAGGGTCAGGCCCGGCGCCGAAGCCGTCACCTACGACCTTCCCTTCGGGCGGATCGGCTTTGCCATCTGCTACGACATGCGGTTCCCCCATCTTTTCCGTACCCTCGCCAAGACCGGCGGGGCGGAGATCCTGACCGCACCGGCCGCCTTCACCAAGACTACCGGTGAGGCGCATTGGCACGTGCTGTTGCGGGCTAGGGCGATCGAGACCGGCGCCTACATGCTGGCAGCGGCGCAGGGCGGCACGCATGAGACGGGACGGCAGACGTTCGGCCATTCGATCGTCATCGATCCCTGGGGCCGGGTGATCGCCGAAGCCGGCACGGAGCCCTGCGTCATTACCGCCGATGTCGATGTCGATCAGGTGGCGCTGGTGCGAAGCCGCATCCCGGCGCTCGATCACGACCGGCCGTTTGGACCGCCGAGGTCGCCGCCGATATCGGTGTCACGTTTGAAGGGCGCCGCCGAATGATCCGCTACGCGCTCATCTGTTCGGCCGAGCATGAATTCGAGAGCTGGTTTCGATCGTCGGCGGATTTCGACCGGCAGAAGGCGGCAAAGCTGCTTGCCTGCCCGCTGTGCGGTTCGATCGAGGTCGAGCGGGCGCTGATGGCGCCAAGCGTCGTTTCCGGCAAGCCGTCCGCGGGCGAGGCGAAGCAGGGCGATGCCGGCGAGCCCGACGTGAAGGAAACGCCGGCGGCGGCCGACGCGCCGCAGCCGATGGTGCTCGCCGATCCGGCACGTGCCGCGCTCATCGAGGCCATGGCGGAGATCCGCAAGAAGGTGATGGAGACGGCCGACTACGTCGGCGACCAGTTCGCCGAGGAGGCGCGCAGGATCCACTACGGCGAGGTCGAGCGCCACGGCATCTACGGCGAGGCATCGAACGACGAGGCGCGGGCACTCATCGATGAGGGCATCGACGTGCATGCGCTTCCGGTGCTGCCCGGCGACCGCAATTGACACGCACCGGTGGAGCGACCGTTCCGGCCGGTGCCGTGATATGACGGGGCGCGGCGGCAACGTGGCGCAGCTGCCATCCTGTCGGCGCCATTGCCGTCGGGCCTGAGTTTGGCGAGCGCCTGAAGCCGGATACCGTCGTGATCGGATGGACGCGGCCGATCGTGACTTTGTCCGCGAGTTGGGGATGGTGCCGCGTCCCGATGACGGCGAAGGAAGGAATTGATGTTGCATCTTGCCCGGCCGCCGCGCCTGTCCGCTGATGGGGCCGAACCCAGGAGGCCTGTGATCGGCCGCCGCCCGCGAAGCATCCGCCGCATCGTCTGGAACGCCCTCTATTGGGGGTTGCTGCGCAACGAATCGTTCGCACATGCCTCCAATATCGCTTTCGCCATCCTGTTCTCGCTGTTCCCCTTCCTGATCCTCGTCACCGGCATCGCCGGGCTGTGGGGGGGCGAGGATATCGCCAAGGCGGCCGAGCAGGGCACCGGCGGGGTGTTTTCGGTGCTGCCGGACGAGATCAGCAAGATCCTGCGCCCCGAAATCTCGGCGGTCCTCACCGGATCGCAGACCCGGGTGGTCACGGTCGGTACGGTCCTGCTCGTCATCATCGTCACCGGCCTGGTCGAAAGCCTGCGCATGGGGCTCAACTACGCCTATCGCTCCTACGACAGCCGCAATTTTCTCATCCGCCGGTTGGAGGGGACCTTCTTCATGCTGCTCGGCGGCGTGATGATCCTCGGGCTTGGCTTTCTCGTCGTGGTTTTGCCGGTGGTGTGGGATTTCCTGCTGCCGCGGGCACCGGATCTCGCGCCGTACTATTCCTATTTCAATCAGCTGCCGTTGCTGTTCTTCACGCTCGGCGTGGTGCTGTTCGTGCTGGCGGCTCACCTCTGGCTGCCGGCGCGACGGCAGACTCTATCGATGGTCATCCCCGGCGTCATCGTGACGCTGGCGTTGTGGTTCGCTGCCGGATGGGTTTTCTCATACTATATGTCGCATTTTTCGAGTTACACGCGAACTTATGCCGGTCTGGCCGGAGTGATTGCCTCCATGTTGTTCTTCTATATTGTTGGCCTGATCTTCCAGTTTGGCGCGGAAATCAACAATGCGGCGATCGCAGATAGCACTGAAGACTCGAATGTTGAATGAGTTATTTATGAAATACCGGGAAGTTTTTACATCAGTACTCTTGCCTTAGCGCGTTTCTCGTTTGCCAGTTCGTGCCCGTCACACGAAGTACACACTTCGAAACGCCAAACTGTACGCGCAATGATTGAAGCTGCACCTCTCGATTAATTGAACTGGTTCGCCAAAAGACATATTCTCCGCGGCTGTCGTGCTCGTCGAGTTCGCCCTTTTGCGCCGGATCGGGACTAGATGTCGAAGGTCGACACCAAATTGATGTTCGAGGCGGCGGAAGCCATCTATTCGACGGCCTTCGACGGCAATGCTTGGCAGCAGTTTCTGGATGTGCTGGTCAATGCAAATCCTGAGTTGCGGACTGTTCTACAATATCGCGATTCCGGATTCCAGGTGCGGCCGCGCAACCTCATCCGCGGATACGAGCCGGATTTCGTCGATTCCTACATCCGCTACTACAACGATCACGATCGCTCGACGCCGATCATGCGCACATCTGCCGTCGGTCAGGTGTTCTCGAACACCGATCCGCTGCGGAGCGTCGGCTTCTTTGGTGCCGAGTTCTACCACGACTGGATCCGGCCGCAGGACGACATCGGCCGGGCGCTCGGGGTCGTGCTGTCGCGTGACCAGGCCGGACTGTGGTTTCTGGCCGGGCATCTGCCACTCGGCCAGGAAGACAGCCTCGCCGCAACGACCTTTGCCACCATCGAGGCGCTGGCGCCGCTCATGGTACGCGCTGCGCGGCTGTCGACCCAGATGGCGGCCGAGGCGTCGGCTTTCGCTCCGGCTTCGGCGCTGCTCGACCAACTGGTCAGCGCCGTCTACTGCATCGATCGCAAGGGACGGGTGGTCTATGCCAATCTTGCCGGCGAGCGGCTGGTCAAGCAGGGCGACGTGATCCGCACCGCCATCGACGGCCGGCTGCGCTTCAACGATCCCCTCGTCGAGGCCGCCTACACCAATGCCCGCAACGGCGGCGGACGAGAGGCGGTGGCGCAGGGCACGCAGTTCTTCGCCGCGCCGTCGCCCTTGCGCAATCGCATCCTCTCAGTCACCGTCACGCCGTACCAACCGCGGGTACGGACAGGCTTTGCCGCCCGCAGCGAGGGCGAGGCGGTGACGTTGGTGATGGTCACCGACCCCGGCGCCATGCCGGTGCCGCCGACCGCTTTGCTGCGGCGGACCTACGGGCTGACGCCGGCGGAGTCCGCGGTTGCCGAGCAGCTGGCCGCCGGACTGACGCCGCAGGACATCGCCGACGCCGGCGGCATCAAGACCTCGACCGTCCGCAGCCAGATGAAGGCGCTGATGGTGAAGTTGGGGGCGAAGCGGCAGAGCGACGTGGTGCGCATCGTGCTCGGGCTGGCCGGCGGCTTCGATCTCGCCCAGTTGCGCACCAGCCTGTCTCGATCGGACGGCCGCAGCTGATCGGCAAGGAAACCCGCCAAATTCAATAGCCTGATCGGTCGACGCCGTGACGCCGCCCCCGCGTCGGCGGCGCCGGTCAGAAGCGGCGGCGGGCGATGAAGCGGGCGGTCTCGACCAGTGTTGCGGCGCTGGCGCCGAGCGGGGCGAGTGTCGCCTCGGCCGCGGCCGTCAGCCGGTCGAGTTCGGCGCGCATGCCCGCGGTGCCGAGGCTTGCCCACAGGGTTGCCTTGCCTCGCGCCGCATCCTTGCCGGTCGCCTTGCCCGCGGCCTCCGGGAGGCTTTCGACGTCGATGAGGTCATCGGCCATCTGGAAGGCTTCGCCGATCAGCCGGCCGAAGCGGCGCATCATGTCGCGTTCGGCCCGCGAGGTGCCGGCGAGGATGGCGCCGGCTTCGCAGCAGAATGTCAACAGGGCGCCGGTTTTCATCGCCTGCAGGCGGCGGATCTCGGCTGCCGACAGGTGCAACGGGCGACCGTCGGCGGCGTAGCGGCCTTCCGCGGTGAGATCGAACACCTGCCCGCCGACCATGCCGCCGAGGCCCGCGGCCCGGGCAAGGCCGGCGACCAATGCCAGCCGGGTCGCGGCGTCGCCGATCGCCCCGGTATCGGCAAGGATGTCGAAAGCGTAGGTGAGGAGCGCGTCGCCGGCCAGGATCGCCGTCGCCTCGTCGAACGCCCGGTGCGTCGTCGGCCGTCCGCGCCTGAGGTCGTCGTCGTCCATCGCCGGCAGATCGTCATGCACCAGACTGTAGCAATGGACGAGTTCGATGGCGGCGGCGGCAGAGAGGATGCCGGCGCCGGCGGCTCCCTCGGTCACCGCGCCGAGTGCCGCGGCACTCTCGATGACGAGGAAAGGTCTGAGCCGCTTGCCGCCGTCGAGCGTGGCGTGCCGCATGGCTGCCACCAGCCGCTCGGGGCGCGCCGTCTCGCCCGGCCGCACCTCGGCATCGATGCGCCGCTGCAATTCGGTCTCGATGCGGGCGGCGGCGGCGGCAAGACGCGCCTGGAAGGCGGAGGGCGTTGGATCGGCGGTCATCGGCTGGGCGAACTCTGGGGCATTCATGGGTCCGGCCGGCATCCCGGCACGCTTCGCTCTATCAATATGTTAGACTGGCTGTTCGCTGTTTCGACGTCTCCGACGAAACGTCTCCTGCTCTAGACCAAACCTTGGGCGAGGTCGAGAGCGGCCATGATCGGGCCTGTTTGCGCCAGACACATGAAAATCCGGCAAAGGGACTGGTCAACGCCCCGGCTTTTCTGTATAAGCCCGGCCATTCCGCCTTTATCGATGCATTCTGGCCGGCAAGTTCTGGCAAGGAAGTCGCGTCGCATGATGGCTTGTGAGATCATACGACGGCGGCCGACCGTTCACTGAAGCGGCGCCGCGACGACCTTGGGAGTTAATGCGATGGCCGTTCCGAAGAGAAAGACCTCGCGCATGAAGCGTGGATTTCGCCGTTCGGCGGACGCGCTGAAGGCGCCGACCTATGTCGAGGACAAGGATTCCGGCGAACTGCGTCGTCCGCACCACATCGACCTGAAGACGGGGATGTATCGCGGCAAGCAGATTCTGGAACCGAAGAGCGACGTCTGAGCGGGCGCTTGATCGGCGTGCGATAGTATCCTGCGATGAATTCGGCCGGCGAGCGATTGCCGGCCTTTTTCGTTGTGCGCCCAGCATGGGCACGATCTTGGAGGTGGAAGTCCTCCCATGAGCTGACCACAGCGAATGAAGCGAAGCGCAACTGCATGAGGGCGACCGCGTGTGGGGAGGAAGCGTGGAGCGCAGCCGCGAGCCGAAGGACAAGAACCGGATATGAGGCAGTGTCTTGCAGGGCGAGCGGGCAATGGACCGCGAAGCTGTTGTGGTCAAGGCGAGGCATCACCGCTTACGGGCTATCCAGCTCAAGCACTGGCGCAACGGACCCACGGTGTACCGGGAATTGATCGCCTTGGGGGCAAAATCCGAAGTTGCGCGCACGGTGGCGGCCGATAGCCGACGCTGGTGGCGCAACAGCGGCATGCTCCTCAATACGGTCCTCACGATCGCATGGGCAGACCGGCAAGGGATGCCCAGGCTTGCATAAAGCCAACTCGCATAACCTCAATCTCTCGAACCGCCCGGTGCGGACC
>JARLIU010000238.1 GCA_031291595.1 Ancalomicrobiaceae bacterium
GGTATCAACGGTCATGGCGGGTGTGGCGCAGCGTGCGAGGTGGAAAGGGTTGGCTTCGACAACCAAATCCTACGACACAACAATCGCTTAGGCTACATCCGCCAGCCCAAAAGCCCCCGCCTCGCGCATAAGACGGGCTAGCGCCTCGCGGCCGAGCCGAAACGACTGACGACGCCGGCGGCGGCTACGAGCCTGCCGCCGGTGGCGTTTTGGCGTGCAGCGTCGCGCGCAGTCGGGCCATGCCGGCGGATTTGACCGGCCCCGTTGACACGGGAGACCCATTGGCCTAGCGGAATTGCCTTGCCTCCAGCCCATTCGGATCGAACGAGTTTTGCGCCCCTGGCCTGCCGTTCGACGTTCGGCGCCGGAGTGTGTCCGTCTTCGTCTGGACCGGCGATTCTCGCCCGGCCGCTTTCCCAACAGGCCTCCCGCCGATGTCCCGCAGCCTCCGAGACTTCCGTCGCATCGTCGTCAAGATCGGCTCGGCGCTGCTGGTCGAACGGGCGACGGGAACGCTCAAGGAGGCCTGGCTCGACAGCCTCGCCGATGATGTCGCGGCCTTGGCGGCCGATGGGGCGGAAGTGCTCATCGTCTCGTCGGGCGCCATCGCGCTCGGACGGGGTCGCCTCGGGTTTGCCAAGGGCACGCTGCATCTGGAAGAGGCGCAGGCCGCCGCCTCGGTCGGCCAGATCGCGCTGGCGCACGCCTATTCGAGCGTGCTGGGCAAACGCGGCCTGACCGCGGCGCAGGTGCTGCTGACCCTCGACGACACCGAGAACCGCCACCGCTACCTGAACGCTCGCGCGACGCTCGGCACGCTGATTGCCCGCAAGGCGGTTCCCGTCATCAACGAGAACGACACGGTGGCGACCACGGAGATCCGCTATGGCGACAACGATCGGTTGGCGGCGCGCGTCGCCACGATGATCGGTGCCGATCTGCTGATCCTGTTGTCCGACATCGACGGGCTGTATACGGCGCCGCCGAACGACGACCCGAATGCCCGGCATATTCCGGTGGTCGAGCGCATCACGCCGGAGATCGAGGCGATCGCCGGAGGGGCGGGCTCGGAATTCTCGCGCGGTGGCATGAAGACCAAGATCGAGGCCGGCAAGATCGCCTGTCCCGCCGGCACGGCGATGATCATCACGCTGGGCAAACGCGTGCATCCGCTTGTCGCGATCGACAAGGGGCTTCCGGCCACCTGGTTCCTGGCCGAGGACAATCCCGTCACGGCGCGCAAGAAATGGATCGCCGGCTCGCTCGATGCACGTGGCTCCGTGACGGTCGACGCCGGTGCAGTCCGGGCATTGCGGTCGGGCAAGAGCCTGTTGCCGGCCGGCTGCGTCAGCGTCGATGGAAAATTCTCGCGCGGCGACACAATTATAGTGCTGGGGCCGGATGGCCACGAGCTCGGGCGCGGGCTGGCGGCCTTCGATCACGATGAGGCCGAGGCGATCCTCGGCCGAAAGTCGCATGAAATCGAGTCCATTCTGGGCTATATCGGGCGTACCGCGATGATCCATCGTGACGATCTGGTTTTGCGAGGCGAATGATGGGACGCGAGGCGCGGATTTTGGGGGCGGACGGGGTCGACGGCGTGATGCGTGAACTCGGCGAGCGGGCGAAGGCCGCGGCTCGGGTGATCGCGCTGGCGCCAGCTCCGACGAAGACCGCCGCGCTCCGGGCGATGGCGGCGCAGGTGCGCGTCGCCTCGGCCGACATCCTCGCCGCCAATGCCGAGGATGTGGCTGACGGCAGGCGGCACGGGCTCGCCGCAAGCTTCATGGATCGGCTGACGCTGACGCCGGAACGGCTCGAGGCGATGGCCGCGGCGGTCGAGGAAATTGCCGCATTGCCCGATCCGGTCGGGCGCGTGCTGGCGTCGTGGCAACGGCCGAACGGGCTGACATTCGAGCGGGTGGCGACGCCCCTGGGCGTCATCGGCATCATCTACGAGAGCCGGCCGAACGTCACGGCGGATGCCGGCGCGCTGTGCCTGAAGAGCGGCAACGCGGCGATCCTCAGGGGAGGCTCGGACTCGTTCCGCTCGTCCTCGGCCATCGTCGCGGCGCTGCGGCGCGGCATTGCCGAAGCCGGACTCGATCCGGACGTCATCCAGCTGGTCCCGACCCGCGACCGGGCGGCGGTCGGCGCCATGCTGTCGGGGCTCAACGGCTCGATCGACGTCATCGTGCCGCGCGGCGGCAAGAGCCTGGTGGCGCGGGTGCAGGCGGAAGCCCGCGTGCCGGTGTTCGCCCATCTCGAAGGCCTCTGCCACATCTACATCCATGCGGCGGCCGACCTGGCCATGGCCAGGGAGATCGTCGTCAACGCCAAATTGCGCCGTACCGGCGTCTGCGGCGCGGTCGAGACGCTGCTCGTCGACCGGAAGGTGGTCGAGACCCACCTGCAGCCGATCCTCGCCGACCTGATGGCACGCGGCTGCGAGATCCGCGGCGACGCCGAGGTGCGCGCCCGTGTGGCCGGCGTGGTGGCGGCGACCGAGGCCGATTGGTCAACCGAATATCTCGATGCCATCCTGTCGGTGAAAGTGGTCGACGGGCTCGACGCGGCCATCGGCCATATCGAGACCTACGGTTCACATCATACCGATGCGATCCTCACCGAGGACGCGGCGGTCGCCGAGGCTTTCCTGGCCCGGGTCGATTCGGCCATCGTGCTGTGGAATGCCTCGACGCAGTTCGCCGACGGCGGCGAGTTCGGCTTCGGCGGCGAGATCGGCATCGCCACCGGCAAGATGCACGCGCGTGGGCCGGTCGGCGTCGAGCAGCTGTGCTCCTTCAACTACCGCGTCCGCGGTACCGGCCAGACCCGGCTGTGAGCGATGCAGCAGTGACGGCTCCCATCAGCAACGTCGATCCTGACGACCTGAAGATTCCTCTGGCCACGCCCGGCATGGCCATCGGTCTGTTGGGCGGCAGCTTCAATCCGCCGCATGCCGGCCACCTGCATGTGGCGACCGTGGCACTGGCCAGACTCGGGCTCGACCGTCTGTGGATGCTGGTCACCCCCGGCAACCCGTTGAAGGAACGGGCCGGTCTGCCGGATCTGGCCACCCGCATCGAGGCGACGCGGGCGCTGGCGCGCGATCCGCGAATCGTGGTCACCGGCTTCGAGGCGACACTGGGCTCGGCCTATTCCTGGGTGACGATCCGCCATCTCGTCCGCACGTTTCCGCGCGTCAATTTCGTCTGGGTGATGGGGGCCGACAACCTTGCCGGCTTCCACCGCTGGCAGCACTGGCGGCGGATCGCCACCACCGTGCCGCTGGCGATCGTCGATCGGCCGGGATCGACCCTGTCGGCGCAATCGAGCCCGGCGGCGGCGGCTTTGGCGCGCTCCCGGCTGAAGGAGGCGGCGGCGGCAACGCTCATCGGACGTCCGGCGCCCGCCTGGGTGTTCCTGCACGCCCGCCGCAACGAATTGTCGTCGAGCCGGCTGCGGGCCGAGGGCCGGGGACTTTAGCGCCGACGACTTTGGCAGCCTATCAGAAGGCGACTTCAAAGGGTCCGAATGTCATACCCGGCGCGACTGGCGCAGCCAGTTCGGCCGGAGACGGCATTGTCGCGCGCTTGAACCACTGTTGTTTGACCGTCGGTTGGCGCGGGCTGCTGGCGGCGACCATTGCCCGCGGAAGGCTGCATATTTTTGGTAATTACCAGATTGATGATCGGCTGAAACCGGACTAGATTGCTGGTCAGACAACGGGGCTCGGCCATCGGGCAATCTGCCGGCTCGGCCAGGCGGGTGATGGCCGCCGCGGCAACGCTCCAAGCCATCACCGTTCAAGCGTCGGTCGACGCAACCGGGAACAGGACCGTGCAGCAGCAGGACTTGACCACGCGCCAGGAGATCGTCGAGGCCTGCCGCCGGATGAATGCCCTCGGCATCAACCAGGGGACCTCGGGCAACATCAGCGTGCGCGACGGCGGCGACCTGCTGATCACCCCGACCAGTCTGGCTTACGACCGGATGACGGCTGCCGACATCGTGCGCCTCCATGCCGACGGCAGCTTCGACGGCGACCGTCCGCCGTCGACCGAATGGCGCTTTCATCTCGCCATCATGCGCGCCAAGTCCGGCGTCAAGGCAATCGTCCACAACCATTCGCCCTATGCGACGACGGTCGCGATCCTCGAACGTGACATCCCGCCGATCCACTACATGGTGGCGGCCGGCGGCGGCTCGTCGATCCGCTGCGCGCCGTACGCGACCTTCGGCACCGCGGAATTATCCGACAATGCCGTCAAGGCGCTCGACGGGCGCAAGGCCTGCCTCCTCGCCCATCATGGCGTCATCGCGACCGGGGAGACGCTCGACCAGGCGCTGTGGCTGGCCGTCGAGGTGGAGACGCTGGCCCGCCAGTACCTCGGCTGCCTGCAGGCCGGCGAAGTCCGGCTGCTTGCCGAGGCCGAGATCGACAAGGTACTGGCGCGCTGGGCCGGCTATGGACTCGGCTGACCGGCACTGCCGCCCGTTCCGGGCGCTTGGGGGAGGAAAGACGACATGACCGCGTTCGATGTGAGTTGCATCGGCTTCTGCGTGCTCGACATTCTCGGTCGGCCGGTATCGAGCATTCCGCCCGGCGGCCGCGCGCTGATGATCGAAGAGATCGCCATGACGGTGGCAGGAACCGCCGGCGCGACCGCCGTCGGCTGCGCCATACTTGGCATTGGCACGCGGATCGTCACCACCGTCGGCACCGACGACTGCGGCGACTACCTCTCCTCCAAGATGCAGCGCTACGGCGTCGACTGCACCCTGGTCCGGCGCGATGCCACCGTGCCGACCTCGGCGACGATCCTGCCGGTCCGTCCCAACGGCGAACGGCCGGCGCTGCACGTCCCCGGATCGGCGTCGGTGTTTGCCGTCGCCGAAGCCGACATGACGGCGGCTCTCGACGCCCGCATCGTCCACGTCGGCGGCACCGGCATGCTGAAGGCGTTCGACGGCGCCCCGACGCTGCAACTGCTCGAACGGGCGAAGGCGCTCGGCCGGACAGTCACCTTCGACCTGATCCAGGCCACGGCGGAAACGCTGGCCCTGGTCGAACCGCTGCTGCCCTACATCGACTATTTCGTGCCCAGCATCGACGAGGCGAGTGCCATGTCGGGGCTGGACGAGCCGGCCGACGTCGCCCGGTTCTTCCAGTCGCGCGGCGCCCGCAACTGCCTGCTGACGCTTGGCGGCGACGGCGTCTATGTCGCCCCGGAGACGGCGGTGCCGTTCCATGTGCCGGCATTCGACATTCCGGTGTCGGACACCACCGGCTGCGGCGACACGTTCACCTCGGGTGTCATCGTCGGCTTGACGCGAGGCTGGGATCTGACCGAAACGGCGCGTTTCGCGTCGGCCGTGTCGGCCAAGGTTGCCATGGGGCTCGGCTCGCAGGGCAAGCTGTCGTCCTTCGAGGATACGCGCACCAGCCTTGCCGCCTTCAAGACCAAGCCGGCCAGCCGGATCTACACCGGCTGATCGTTCAGCGGACAGCACTGCATGCGACGCCCGGACACGCGGCCAGAGGAAATCGCCACGAAAGCCCTGGGCGGTCTCGGGAGGAAAATCATGACCGACACTCACACGAAAGTCGCCTTCGTCACCGGCGCCAGCCGCGGCATTGGTCGCAGCATCGCCATCGGCCTCGCCCGCTTCGGCTGCGACGTCGTCGTCGCCGATCTCGCCAGCGAACGTGCCGCCCTCGACAAGACGGCCGAAGCGGTGACGGCGCTCGGTCGCCGGGCCTACGCCAAGAGCATGGACGTCGCGTCGAAGGCGGACGTAACCGCGACCGTGACGGCGGTGCTGGCCGAGGCCGGGCGCATCGACGTACTCGTCAACAACGCCGGCATCCTCAAGCCGTCGCTGCTGCAGGACCTGGACGAGGCGACGTTCGACGCCCATTTCGACGTCAACACCAAAGGCGTGTTCCTGATGTGCCAGGCGGTGCTGCCGCACATGCGGGCCCGCCGCTTCGGCCGCATCGTCAACATCGCCTCGGTCGCCGGCCGCAAGGGCTCGCCGACGCAGGGGCACTATGCCGCGACCAAGGCGGCGGTCATCACCCTGACCCGCGTGTTCGCCCAGGAGGTCGGCATGGACGGCGTCACCGTCAACGCCATCTGCCCCGGCATCATCCTGACCGAGATGGGTCGCAACAACCTCGGCAGCGAGGCCGAGGTCCGCTATTGGACCGATGTCACGGCGCTGAAGCGCCTCGGCGAGCCGGAGGACGTCGTCGGCCCGGTGTGCTTCTTCATCTCCGATCAGGCTGATTTCGTTACCGGTCAGGCGCTCAACGTCTGCGGCGGCCTGTTCTTCGATTGACGGCGTGGGCACGGCTTGACCCGATCTGTCGATTGAACGAGGCTTCGCGTCCCCGGCGGCGAGCCGGGAGAGGATGGAGCTGGTCATGACGAGGCCGCGCGGACGCCCGCGCTTCAGCGACAGCGCCGAGGCCGACCCGGCGGTTTTCCGCCAGCTGCGCGCCGGTTTCGACGCTGGTGCCGCCGAGGTGCGCCCGCTCTGGGTGCGTCTGCGCAACGTCATCGATAGCGGCATCGAAACGGGACTCGTCGGCGCCAATGCGCGGCTGCCGTCAGAACAGAGCCTGTGCGAGCTGTTCGGCCTGTCGCGCACGGTCGTGCGCGCGGCGCTGGAGGCCCTGGCGGCTGAAGGGCGGATCGTCAAGCTGCCGCGCAAAGGCATCTTCGTGGCACCGGCGCGCGTGCGCGAATCGGTCGACTTCATGGCCACAAATATCGGCGTCTTCGGCGACCTGACCGCCAAGGGGCACGTGGTGTCGACCAGGACCTTCGAATTCGTCCGCGCCCGCCCCAGCGAAGCCGAGCGGCGCGCCCTGCGCCTGCCGGCCGAAGGCGACGTCGTCCGGATCGGCCGTGTCTATCTGTCGGACGGCCAGCCGCTGACGCTGACCCACATCTCGCTGCCCGGACACCGGGTGCCCGGCTTCGAGTTCGTCGACATAGAGAACCGCTCGGTGTTCCAGGCGCTGCGCCAACGCTACGGCCTCGCGGTGCAGCGCGCCGACCGCTGGATGTCGGCGCGCCTGCCGACCAGGGAGGAGAGCGACCTCAGCGGCCTGTCGGAGGCGACGCCGGTGATTGCGATCGAGTCGATCGCCTACGACAGCCAGGGCAATCCGCTCGAGTATTATCAGGGCCTCTACAACTCGGCCTTCGCCCGCATTCACCTGAGCGTCGGCGCGGATGTGGCGCACGCCAGCGTCGAGATGTGAACGGTCCGATGGCGGGCGCCCCCGACCGGCGGTATCACGCCAGACGGGAGCGCATCTGCCGCAGCGTTTCGTCGACGCAATCGAGGTGGCGCAGCAGGCTGCCGCCGAGCAGGTAGACGACGTCGTCGCCGAACATCGCCCGCATGTCGCCGGCGCGTTCGACCGACATGCCGCCGCCGGGGCTCGGGAAGATCGGCTGGCCGATGCCGCCGGGGGCCCGGCACGCCTCGGCGATCGAGCGGCAGTCGTCGGCCGAGAAGCCGAAGCGACCGCCGACGTTGGGGAAGATCGAGATGTCGGCGCCCGACAGCCGTTGCAGCACGCCGAACATCATCGCATGCGTGAAGCCGAGCGTCTCCGACAGCACGTGGCTGCCGAGGAACGTCGGATGCGTCATCAGCGGCAAGCCGAACCAGTCGGCAGCGGCAAGCTGGCGCGTCAGATCGAAGCCGAACAGGCCCGGCATGATGAGTGCCCCGCCCGCCCCGGCATCTCTGGCGAAGCGGGCGAATTCCGCCGCCTCCTCGGCATGGCCGGAGATGTTGGGCATGTAGAGGCAGTGCCCGCCGGTTTCGCGATTGGCACGGGCAACGGCGGCCGACAGTTTCTCGCATCGCTCTCTGAACGGCGCCATGCTCTGGTTGGCGAGACCATGGTCGTCCTTGATGAGGTCGGCGCCGGCGAGCGCGCAGGCGTAGGCGATGGCCGCGAGCGTATCCGCATCGCTGCCCTGCGGCTTGATCACCGGACAGATGAGGCCGCCCGTCGGCCGGTGCGCCCGCTGGCGCACGCCGGCGATGCCGAAGCGGGCGCCGGGAAACCGCTCCGCCAGCGTTTCGCCCAGCTCGAGCCCAACGACCTTGAGGCCCTTCTGGATCGACGAGTTGCCGAAGATCACATTGAGCAGCTGCGGCAGATCGTCGCCGACACTGTCCGGGCTGTAGCTGATCCGGGCAAGGAAGGTCCCCTTGGTTTCGGCCGCAACGGCTTCCACCCTGCCCAGGATCTCATCCTCGATGTAGCCATGCGGCACCACATCGCGCGGAATCTCGACCGTCTGTTCCAACGCCATGCCGGCGGCGCGGTCTTCCGCCTCCGCGAGGCTGCCGGCGAAGATGCGATAGCTGACGGCGAAGCGGCACATCACAGGGCTTCCGCTTTGGCTGCCGAATGCACCGCGTCGATGCGGACGGCATCGAGATCGGCTTCGGTGATGCCGAAGCGCGCCCCGGTCAGGCGCTCGATGCCGGCCACCAGCGCGAAAGCATCGAGGCCGTAATAGTGCATCAGATAGGGACGCGAGCCGCCGTGAGCGTAGGTGTCCTTGAGTCCGAGGCGGATCAGCTTCTTGCCGACGCCGTGATCGGCCATGATCTCTGCGACGAGCGAGCCGATGCCGCCCTCGGTGACATGGTTTTCCAGCGTCACCACGCCGTAGCGCACCGCCGCCAAATGGTCGAGCAGCGCCTGATCGTTGAAGGGCTTGATGGTGTTGAGGTGCAGATGGCGGATCGAGACGCCGGCCTTGGCGAGTGCACCGCGGGCGCGCAACGCCTCCTCGGTGGTGATGCCGGCGGTGATGACCAGCACGTCGCTGCCGAGCGCCAGTTCGCGCATCTTGCCGACCTCGATCGGCGTATCGAACAGGCGGGGGACCGAGCCGCGCAGCACGCGACAATAGACCGGGCCGTCGATCGAATCGGCCGCAGCGCAGATCGATTCCACTTCGGTGGCGTCACCGGTCTCCAGAATCGTCATGTTGGGGATCGAGCGCATGACCGAGATGTCTTCGATGGCCTGATGCGTCATGCCGCCTGGCGTGGTGACGCCCGGCAGGAAGCCCATCAGGCGGACCTTGCGCCGCGGATAGGCGACGGAAGCCACCAACTGATCGTATGGTCGGCGATAGAGAAAGACGCCGAACGTGTGCAGGAACGGACGGAAACCGGCGAGGCCGAGGCCGCCGGCGAAGCTCATCATGTTCTGCTCCGCCATGCCGAGCGACAGGAAGCGGTCGGGATGGCGATCGCGGAAGCCGTCGACTTCGCAGGACGACGTCAAGTCGGCCGACAGACAGAGGACCTCGGGATTGGCGAGCGCATAGGCTTCGAAGGCGCGCGCATAGGGACGGGTAACCATTTCAACCATGGCTGAACCAACCTCAATGGGTATAGGCGACGGGGGGGACGCGCAGCTCGGCCGAGACGGCGGCATTGGTCGCCGCCCGGTCGTCGTCGCTCTTGAAGCGGACATAATGCAGGCGCGGGAACCGCTTCTTGAGGTAGCCCATGCCCTGGTAGGGACAGGTGCGCGCCAGGATGATCAGCGGCTGGCCGGGGTGCGGCAAGCGCGCCGCGTCGCGCATCTCGGTCAGGTCATGACCGTCGATTTCGGCAACCACCGCCCCGAACGCCTCAAACTTGGCGCGGATCGACCGAACCTCCATCACCGACGCCATGGCGCCGTCGCACTGCTGGGCATTGACGTCGCAGATGGCGTTGAGAGTGTCGATGCCGTGGAAGGCGGCCGCCTGGATCGCTTCCCAGGTCTGCCCTTCCTGCACCTCGCCGTCGGACATGAACACCCAGACGCGGCCGCTCTCGCCCTTGCGGCGGCGACCCATCGCCAGACCGGCTCCGGTGGAAAGCCCGATGCCGAGTGTGCCGTTATGCACCTCCATGCCCGGCGAGTGCTCGGCACCGATCATCTCCACCGACGACCCGTCCTTGTTGAACATCTGCAGCCCCTCGGGCGCCATCCGGCCGACCTCGATCAGGGTCGCATAGGCAGCGAGCGCATAGTGGGCGGGTGCGATGAACAGGCGATCGTATTGAGGGTCGGCCGGACCGTTGTAGCCGGCGCCGGTGTGATAGGCGGTGTTTCCCGCCGACGGCACGCCGACGAATGGCGCCGGGATCATCGGCAGCGTCGGTTCGCCGATGTTGAGCTCCTCGTTATAGAGCCACGCCAGCTGTTCCGCGGCAGAGCATGCCTGGCTGAGATAGCCTCCGTTATTGCGGATGGTGTGTTCGAACACCCGCCGCCGGATCCCGAGTGCGACCTCCTCGGTTGCCCGCATATTCTTCATCTGCCTTTCTCCCAACAACGTGCATCCTTGTGCTTCGCCCTAACATATGTCAAAAATAATGGCATTTGTAAATACAGGAATCCGACTTAGGGGAGTGAAACGGGCATGGACGAGCGATACGCATGTGCCCATTGGGGCAGCTATGTTGCGCTGGGCGACCGCGAGGCGCTGCGGCTGGAACCGGTCGCCGACGATCCGGCACCCTCGGTGATCGGCGAAGGCTGGGTCGGAGCGGTTCGCGACGCTGGCTCGCGCATCCGCCGGCCGGCCATCCGCCGCGGTTGGCTCGACGGGCGCGACCGCTCGAACCGCAATGACGACAGTTTCGTCGAGGTCGGCTGGGACGAGGCGCTCGACATCGCCGCCGCCGAGCTCCGCCGGGTGATCGACGTGCACGGCAACCGGGCGATCTTCGGCGGCTCCTACGGCTGGGCCAGCGCCGGACGGTTCCACCACGCGCAATCCCAGCTCAAGCGCTTCCTCAACACGGTCGGCGGCTGCGTCTCCGCCGTCGACACCTATTCGCACGCCACCGGCGAAGTGCTGCTGCCGCACATCACCGGCATGAGCAACCGGCAGTTCCAGGACGAGATGAACAGCTGGCCGCTGCTGGCGGAGCACTGCCAGCTGCTGGTCTGCTTCGGCGGCATCTCCGGCCGCACGGCGCAGGTGATGTCGAGCGGCACGTCGCGCCATGAAGTCGACGGCTGGCTACAGCGGATCCACGCCGCCGGCGCGCGCATCGTCACCATCTCGCCCAACCGGACCGACATGGCGGCCGGGCTCGCGCCCGAATGGATCGCGCCGCGCCCCAACACCGACACCGCGCTGATGATTGGGCTCGCCTACGCGCTGATCGAGACCGACCGGGTCGATCGCGGCTTCCTGGCGCGCTACACCGTCGGCTGGGACCATCTCGAAGCCTATCTGACCGGCCGCAGCGATGGCGTCGCCAAGTCGCCGGAGTGGGCCGCCGGCATCACCGGACTGGCCGCCGCCTCGATCCGCGCGCTGGCCGCCGACATGGCGTCGAATCGAACGATGATCTCCGTCGCCTGGGGCATCCAGCGCGCCGACCACGGCGAACAGCCTTTATGGATGGGGCTGGCGCTTGCCGCCATGCTCGGCGGGATTGGCACCCCGGGCGGCGGCTTCGCGTTCGGCTATGGCTCGACCACGCCGGTCGGACGGCCCGGCAACCACGTGAACTGGCCGTCGCTCGCTCAAGGGCACAACCCGGTCAAGGACTTCATCCCCGTTGCCCGTATCTCCGATCTGCTCTTGGATCCGGGCGGCAGCTTCACCTACGACGGCGCAACGCACCGCTATCCCGACATCCGCCTAGTCTATTGGGTGGGCGGCAACCCGTTCCACCATCATCAGGACCTCAACCGCCTCGCCGCCGCCTGGACGCGGCCGGAAACCGTCATCGTCAACGAGATCTGGTGGACTGCGACCGCCCGCCGCGCCGACATCGTGTTCCCGGTGTGCTCGCCGCTGGAACGGGCCGATATCATGATGAACCGCCGCGATCCGGCGCTGATCTTCATGCAGAAGCTGCTGCCGGCCTATGGCGAAAGCCGCAGCGACTACGACGTCTACTGCGGCCTCGCCAAGCGGCTCGGCACCCTTGCCGCCTTCAGCGAAGGACGCGACGAGGAGGGCTGGCTCCGGCATCTGTGGAGTGCGGCAACGGCCGTCGCTGCCAAGCAGGATATCGCGCTGCCCGACTTCGCCGCCTTCCGCGCCATGGGGCGGTTCGACTGCCCGCGCACCGACACGACGCGGCTGCAGTTCGGCGCCTTCATCGAGGATCCGGTCGCCAACCCCCTGGCGACGCCGAGCGGTCGCATCGAACTCAATTCGCAATGGATTGCCGACCTCGGCCTGGCTGATTGCCCGGGGCACCCCGTCTGGCTGGAACCGGCGGAATGGCTTGGCCAGCCGGGCGCGGACGGCATGCTGCACCTCGTCTCCGGGCAACCGCTGACCCGTCTGCACAGCCAGCTCGACAGCGGTCCGCGCTCGCGTTCGTCCAAGATCCGGGGGCGCGAGCCGGTCTATCTCAACCCGGAGACCGCGCGCCGCCACGGCATCGGCGACGGCGATATCGTGCTGCTGTCAAATCGGCGTGGCCGCTGCCTGGCGGGTGCCGTGCTGACCGGCGACATCCGCCCCGACATTGCCTGGCTGGCGACGGGGGCGTGGTTCGATCCGCAGCGCGTCGACGGCGAGTTGATCGACGTGCACGGCAATCCGAACACGCTGACGCTCGACAAGGGCTGCTCCGGTCTGTCGCAAGGCAATGCGGCGCACACGACGCTCGTGCGTATCGAACGCTGGACCGGGCAACTGCCACCGCTGACTGTGTTCAGTCAGCCCCGTTTCGCCGCGCGGTGACCGCGTGCGTTTTCCGGCCGGAAGCCCTTTCCGACCGGAAAACTTTTCCGATGCAGATGCAGCCGATGGCCCGGCGCACCGACCGGCTGGTTCAGTGCTTGAGCCGGCGTTGCGCGATGGCAAACACCAGCGCCACCACCAGGATGATGCCCGACAGCGCGTCCTTGAGGTTGAAGTCGAGGCCCATCAGGTTGAGGCCGTTGGCGATCATGCTGAGGAACAGCACGCCGACGGCGGTTCCCAGCACATTGGGACGGCCGCGCGGGTGCATCGAGGCGCCGATGAACACCGCGGCGATCGACTGCATCAGATAGGCGTTGCCGGCGAGCGGCGTAAACATGCGGAGATTGGCCGAGGCGATGATGCCGCCGATGGCGCAGGTCATCGACGCGACGACGAACCCCAAGGCAACGTAGGCGTTGGTGGCAATGCCGGCGATGCGGGCGGCGCTCGGCTGCATGCCGATGGCGTGGAAGCGCTTGCCGAACAGCGAGCGCTCGAGCAGCAGGTAGAATACCGCCAGCACCGCGACGCCGATGACGATCTTCATCGGGATGCCGAACACGTCGCCGACGGCGATGTCATAGTACTGCAGCGGCAGCCGGCGGAACGAGATCGGCCCGCCGCCGTGCGTGAAGATGCGCTGAACGCTGCCGCCGATGAAGAACACGCCGAGCGTCGCCAGGAATGGACTGACCGAGAGGCGGACGACCAGGAAGGCATTGAGCAGGCCGACGATGGCGCCGCCGGCCAATCCGCACAGGATGGCGACATACCAGGTCGCGTCGTAGTCGCGCATCGCCACGATGGCGAAAGCCGAGCCGAAGTCGAGCGCGACACCGACCGACAGATCGATACCACCTTGCGCGACGACCAGCGTCATGCCGAGCGACACCACCAGCAGGATGGCGGAGCCCTCGAGAATGTTGGTGATGTTGCCGAGGCTCAGGAAGGCGCCATTGTAGAACGCGAAGAACAGGAAGCACGCCAGCATCACCAAGAGGAAGCTCTGGCGCAGCAGAGCCTCCACAACGCGCATCACCGTATCGGCCTTGCCGGGAGAAGCGGCCGCGCTCATGCGTTCACCTTCCTGGATAGGGCGGCCGAAGCCACGACGATGAGGATAAGGCTGCCCTTGATGCAGCCGGTCCAGAAAATGTCGATGCCGACGGATCCGAAGCCGACCGACAGCGCCGAGACCAGCACCGCCCCGAGCACGGCGCCCCACAGCGTGACGATCCGCCGGGGCGAGAACGCCGCCCCGAGGAATGTGGCCAGCACCATTTCCATCATCAGGTTCTCCTCCGTCCCCGGCGTCCAGCCGGAGCCGCGCGCCAGCACGAAGGCCGATGCGACGCCGCCGACCAGCCCGGCGATGACGAAGGACTGGGCGATGAAGCGGGCCGCCGACAGGCCGGACATCTCAGCGGCGTCGCGGCTGCCGCCGACGGCTTGCAGATTGAGCCCCCATCGCGTCCTGTGCAGGACGAAGTAGAACACGGCGGCAATCAGGCAGGCGCAGATCACGCCGGCCGGCACGCCGAAGATGGAGCCGTCGCGCAGCCAGACGATCAACGGATCGCCGACATTGATGCGACGGCTCGCGGTGACCACCTTGCTGATGCCGATGAAGGCGGTCGAACTGGCGAAGGTCGCCAACAGCGGCGTCATGCCGAAGAACACCACCAGGAAGGCGTTGACGAGGCCGCACACCACACCGGCGGCGACGCCGATGAGGAGGGCGTAGCCGATGAACATGGCGTGGTTGCTCACCAGATCGGCGATGATCGCTGCCGCCAGCACGGCCGTGGCCGGAACCGACAGGTCGATGCCGCCGACGACCACGTCATCGCCGCCGGCCATGACGACCGTCGCCAGTCCGAGACAGACGACGACGGTGGGCACGCTCTGCTTGAGCACCAGCGCCATGGTCGACGGCTCGAGGAAGTTCGACGACGCCATGCCGAGATAGGCGAACATCGCCAGGAACACGATGAGCGGCGTCGACGGCGCGACGGCGCGCACCAGACGGCCGACACCGGCGAGGGGGGATTGGGCGAGACTGGTCATGCGACGGCTCCCTCGTGCAGCTCGCCGCCGGTGGTGAGTGCGATCAGCGCGTCGAGGCTGGTCGTCGCGGTGTCGACGTTGGCGACGATCGATCCGCGCAGCATGACGACAATGCGGTCGCACAGCCCGATGAGCTCGTTCGGATCCGACGACGAGACGATGACGGCCGCGCCGTCGCCGGCCAGCCTCTCGATCAGCCGATAGATTTCGACCTTGGCGCCGATGTCGACGCCGACCGTCGGTTCGTCGAGAATGAACAGCCGCGAGCCGGTGGCGAGCCAGCGGGCGAGAACGACCTTCTGCTGGTTGCCGCCGCTCAGCAGCCGGGCCACCGTGTCGACGTTGCGCGGCCGGATGTCCAGCTTGGCGGCGAGTGCATCGGCGCGCTTGGCCGCTGCCGGCCGATTGATCAGATAGGCGCGCGACACGTCTTCGAGCGAAGCAAGGTTGACGTTGTCGGCCACCGTCATGCCCAGCACCAGCCCGTCCTGGCGCCGGTCGCGCGGCACGAGCACGATGCCCTGCTTCACCGCGGCCGCCGGCGAGGCAAGCCGCACCGGCTTGCCGTCGATCAGCATCCGTCCGGCGGCCGGCTGGCGCAGACCGTAGATCGTATCGACGAGTTCCTCGCGGCCGGAACCGATCAGTCCAGCCACGCCGACGATCTCGCCGCGGCGGATCTCCAGATCGATGTTGTCGAAATGCTTGTGGTCGCCGAGAGCCTCGACGCGCAGCAGCGCAGCCGCCGGAGCGTGGGCCTTGGCCGGGTAGAGATCGGAAATATCGCGCCCGACCATCATGTTGATCATGCGGCCGGTATCCTGCGGTCCGATCGCCTCGATCACCCCGACGTCGCGGCCGTTGCGGAACACCGTCACCTGATCGCAGATCGACGTGATCTCGCCAAGGTAGTGCGAGACGTAGACCATCGAGATGCCGCGCGCCTTGAGCCGGGCGATGGCTTCGAACAGCTGGTCGATCTCCCGGCTGGCCAGCGGCGCCGTCGGCTCGTCGAACACGACGATGCGGGCCTTGTTGTCGATCAGCGCTCGCGCGATCTGCACCAGCTTGCGCTGGGCGACGCCGAGATCGCGGATCAGCGTCGTGCCGCGAATTTCAGCATTCAGCGTCTCCTTGAGGAAGGTTTCGGCCGCCTCGGCCATCGCTCGCGACTTGATGCCGAACCATCCCTGCAATTCCTGCCCCATGAAGACGGACTCGGCCACGGTGAAATGCGGCACCAAGTGCAGTTCCTGGTGGATGAAACGGATGCCCGCGGCATGCACGTGCGCCGGGGTCATCGCCGCCATGGCCGCGCCATCGATGACGACTTCGCCGGCGTCGCGACCATAGACGCCGGCCAGGACCTTGATGATCGTCGACTTGCCGGCGCCGTTTTCGCCGACGAGACCATGGATGTGGCCCTCGCGTACGGCGAGATTGGCGTTGTCGAGGGCGACGACGCCGGGGAAGATCTTGGTGATCCCAGACATCTGCAGAATATGTCCGGTTGGCTCTGTCATGAAGCAACTCCCGTCATCGCTTGCCGACGATGATGCACGGCGCTGGGGGCGATCGGTACGGCCGGCTGCCTGCCGCCGATCGAACGGCGACAGGCGGCAGAATGGACCGTCGATCAGTGCAGCTTGCCGTAGCCGAGCTGTTCATAGACCTTTTTGGCCTCTTCCGGCCCCTTGACCGGGACGACGTCGACGAAGGTCTGCGGCATCAGCTTCTGGCCGGCGAAGTAGCGCGCGACGTTCATGGCCGAAGTGGCGCCGATCTTGCGCGGCTGCTGGGCCACGTTGGCGACGAACGGGCTGTCCTTTTCTGCCATGATTTCGAGCGTGTCCGGGCCGGCGTCGAGTGCGGTCACCTTGATCTCGGTGCGGCCGGTTTCCTGCAGCGCCTGCACCACGCCGATGGCCGGCTGGTCCCAGCAACCGACATGGATGGCGTCGAGCGTGCCCTTCGGATACTGGGTCAACAGGTCGAGCGTCTTCTTGCGGGCATCTTCAGGCGCGTTGGCGAAGGCCTCGGCCAGCTCCGGCTGCACGATCTTGATGCCCGGATAGTCTTGCAGCACGTATTTCCACATCTGCGTCCGGATTGCGCAGATCCTGAGCGCTCCCTCGAAGGCATTGAACACGGCGACCTTGCCCTTGCCGCCCAATGCATCGGCCATGTACCGGCCGATGGTGGTTCCCATGTAGTAGTTGTCGGAGGTGGTGTTGTTGATCGAATAGGGTGACAGGTGGTCGACGGTGAAGACCGGGATCCCCGCATCCTTCAGCGCCTTGAACTTCGGCTCGACGGCAGCGTCGCCGAGGATCGAGATCACGGCGTCGACCTTGTTGGCGAGCAGGATGTCATGATTGTCGGCGTGCACCTGGTTGTCGCGGCCGCCGTCCACCGGTACCGGCTCGCCGCCCAGCGCCTTCACCTGGTCGAGAGCGCCGTTGAAGGCCTCGCGATCCCAGAAATGCTGGGTGCCGACGACGGCGACGCCGATCCGCTTGCCCTTCAACGACAGCGCTTCGTCGGACCAGCTGGGCGATATGCTGGTGGTCGCGACGAGTCCGAGCGCGGCCGCGAGTACCGCCGACGTCACCAAAGCCTGGCGAATGTTCAAAACCATGGTCTGATCTCCTCCTTGGGCGGACGACATACGCCTCCGCAAATGTCCCTTGCTGGTCGCGCACCCTCCCTGCCCGCGCCCAGAGGCGTGGATCGGCGTCCGTCTCCGCGTTCGCAAATCCACGCTTAACTTATGTCAAAAAATGTGTCATATGTCAAATCGAGGATTGGAGAAGGCCCATGAAAAACATCGTCCTCTTGGGAGTGGACGTCGGCTCGACCGCAGTCAAGGCCGCTGTCTACGCCATGGACGGCACGGTGCTGGCGCTCGAATCGCGGCGCAGCGCGGTGATCCGGCGTCACCCCGGCTGGTCGGAACAGGACATGTCGACGGTGTGGGCGACGACGGCCGACTGCATCCGCACGGTCGTCGACCGGACGCGCGACTACGAGGTGGCGGCTATCGGCGTCTGCGGTCAGGGCGACGGGCTATGGCTCCTCGACGGCGATTGCCAGCCGGTCCGCAATGCCATCCTGTGGAATGACAGCCGCGCCGACGATCTGGTGCTGAACTGGATCGCCGATGGCACCTCGGCCGCGCTGTCGCGCTACAGCCGCACCTCGAACTGGGCCGGAACGGCCGGATCGGCGTTTGCGTGGCTGAAGCAGCACGAACCGGAAGCCGCTGCCCGCGCCGCCCATCTCATCTACTGCAAGGATTGGATCAACTTCCACCTCACCGGCGAGATCGCCACCGACTTCAGCGACGCCAGCATTCCGTTCATGGACATCGAACGGCGCGTCTATGACGCGGCCAGCTTCGATCTCATCGGCGTCGGCGAACTCGACGGCAAGCTGGCCATGCCGCAGCCCTCGACGGCGCTGCACGGGCGGTTGCTGCCGGAAGCGGCGCGTTCGCTCGGGCTTACCGCCGGCCTGCCGGTGGCGACCGGGTCGATCGACCTCGGCGCCCAGATGGCGGCGATGCGGCTCAACTACGCCGGCGATGTCGGCCTCATCCTCGGCACCACCGCCGTGGTCAATGTCGTCGTCGATCCCGAGCCGTTCCACGGCGAGCCGGTGGGCGCCACGATCTGCCATCCGCTCAACCACCGCTGGATCCGGGTGGTCGCCCCGTCGTCTGGCGCGCTCGCGGTCGACTGGTTCACCTCGCTGCACCAGACGAGCCTCGGCGGTGACGACGCCTCGGCCGTCGCCGGACGGCTCAACGAGCTGGTCTCCTCGGTTCCCGCCGGCGCCAACGGCGTGACGTTCCTGCCGTTCCTGTCGGGAGAACGGGCGCCGTTCGTCGCGCCGCATGCCACCGGATCGTTTCACGGCCTGACCTCGGCCAGCAGCAAGGCGGAAATGGCGCGCGCCGTGATCGAGGGCGTCAGTTTCAGCCTCAAGCACTGCTTCCGCACCACCGGGCTCGCCAATCCCGGTCAGGTGTTCATGACCGGCGGTGGCGCCCGCAACCGGCTGTGGTGCGATGTGCTGGCAAGTGTTCTCGGCACCACGATCGTCGTCAGTTCGGCCAGCGACCACGGCCTGTGGGGCGTGGCGGCGATCGGCGGTCAGGCCGCCGGGCTGATCGATGCCGCCAACCTGCCGGAACGGCCCGAGGATCAGCGCCGGCACGAGCCCGACCCGGCGCTCGCAGCCACCTACGACCGGCTGTTCGAGCTTTACCAAAGCACCGTCCTGGCGTCGCGTCCGATCTGGGACGCCGCCCGGCAGTTCAGGCGCACCAACAGCCAAATCTGAAGCGGAGACGATAATGCCGGAAATGATGAAGGCCGCCGTCTACTATTCGCACGACGACGTCCGCGTGGAGGAGCGGCCGATCCCCGAGATCGGGCCCGACGACATCCTGCTGAAGTCGCTTGCCTGCGGGCTGTGCGGCGGCGAGGCCATGCCGTGGTACAAGAAGTCAGAGCCGAAGGTGCTCGGACACGAGCCGGTCGGCGAAGTGGTTGCGGTCGGCCGCGACGTCGTCGACTTCAAGCTGGGCGAACACCTGTTCGTCAATCATCATGTCGGGCGGGTGCGCTCGCACTGGTCGCTGCGCGGCCATTTCACCCGCGACCCCTACTATTCGACCACCAAGCTCGATCCTGGCGCCATCTGCGAATACTACCGCGTCAGCGGCGCGCACCTCCGGATGGATGTCCACCGCATCCCGGCGACGATGTCGAACGAGGTGGCGACCACCATCGAGCCGTGGTCCTGCGTGCTTGGCGGCCTCAAGGTCGCCGGCATCAAGCCGGGCGACACTGTCGCCGTGGTCGGGGCCGGCTTCATGGGGCAGGGGTTCATCCACATGGCGCCGCTGTTCGGCGCCGGCAAGGTGGTGGCGCTCGACTTCTCCGACTGGCGGCTCGAAAAGGCGCGCGACCTCGGCGCCACCCATACGATCAACCCCGCCAAGACCGATGCGGTCGAGGCGCTCCGGGCGCTCAACAACGGCCTCCTCGCCGATACGGTGATCGTCATCGCGCCGAGCCAGAAGGCCTGGGAGCAGGCGCTGGCGCTGACCGAGGTCGGCGGCACGCTGCACCTCGGTGCGCCGCTGGCGCCGAAGACGCCGTGGGTGCTCGACGGCAACCGCGCCTATTTCGACGAGATCACCATCACGTCGAAATATTCCAGCGACCACACCGACACCTACGCCTATTTCCGGCTGCTCGACGCCGGCCGCATCGCTGTCGACAAGGCGATCACCCATTTCTTCGACATCGGCGACGCGCCGCTCGCCTTCAAGACGCTGGTCGATGCCGGCGAGTCGCTGAAGATCATCGTCTACCCGCACGGACTGCCGGCGCACCTGCAGTCCTCCAGCCAGAAAGTTGCCTGAACATGCTCGAAGCCCTCAAAGTCGAAGTGTGCGAACAGAACCACGAACTGCCGAACAACGGCCTGGTGGTCGGCAGCGGCGGCAACGTCTCGGGCCGCGATCCGGCCACCGGCCTCGTCGTCATCAAGCCGAGCGGCGTCAAGTTCGCCAAGCTGACCCCGGACACCATGGTGGTCGTCGACCTCGACGGCACGATCATCGAAGGCAGCATGAAGCCTTCGGTCGATACCGGCATCCATCTCTACATCTATCGCCATCGGCCGGACGTCTTCGGCATCACCCACACCCATTCGCCCTATGCCACGAGCTTCGCGGCGCGCGGCGAGCGCATCCCGGCGGTGCTGACGCCGATCACCCACATGCTCGGCCGCGACGTGCCCTGCGCACCCTATGCGACGCCGGGCGAAGTGGAGACGGGCAAGGCCGTGGTCGAGGCCGCCGCCGGCGGCATGGCAGCGCTGGTGCAGGCGCACGGCGTGTTCACCATGGGCAAGTCGGCGACCGAGGCGACGTCAGTCGCCATGTACCTCGAAGAAGCGGCCATGACCACGCACATCGCCATGCTGCGCGGTCCGGTGACGGAAATGCCGGCAGCGGAAATCGAGCGCTGCTATCACTGGTTCCGCAAGAACTACGGCCAGTCGGGCAACAAGAAGGTCAATGCCTGACGCCCGCCGCCCACCGATCGGGCCGCACATGATTTGGGAGGATAGGATGCCGAAATTCGACGTGATCTTCGTTGGACTGACGATCCTCGACATCGCCGGTCGTCCGGTCGAGGCGATCCCGGCGGGAGGGGGTGTCGCCTTCATCGACGAGATCAGGCTCAATCCGGCCGGAACCGCTGCCGGTGCCGTGATGAACGCCGCCAAACTCGGCATCCGCACCGCCGCCGTTGCCTGTCTCGGCCAGGACGAGAAGGCCGACTTCATCCTGGCGACCTACGCCCGGCTCGGCATCGACTGCTCGCTCGTTCAGCGCACCGACAAGGCGGCGACATCGGCGACCATGCTGACGATCCGCCCCAACGGCGAGCGGCCGGCGCTGCATTGCCGCGGCGCCTCGGATCACCTGTTCGTTGCCGACGATGAGTTCGACGCGGTCTGCGACGCCCGCTTTCTGCATTTCGGCGGCACCGGTCTGCTCGCCGCCATGGATGGCGGGCAGAGTGCCAGATTGCTCGCCCACGCCAAGGCGCGCGGCCTGACCACCAGCTTCGACCTGATTGCCCCCAACGCCGGCACCATGGCGCTGTTGCGCGACCTGTTGCCGCACGTCGACTATTTCATGCCGTCGCTGGAGGAGGCTACCTTCCTGTCCGGGCGGGACACGCCGGAAGCCGCCGCCGAGACGTTCCTGCAGCTTGGCGCCAAGGCTTGCATCTTCAAGATGGGTGGGCGCGGCTCTTACGTTCGCACGGCCGATCGCGCCTTTACTGTGCCGGCGTTCAAGGTTGCCGTTTCCGACACAACCGGGTGTGGTGACAGCTATTGCGGTGCCTTTGTAGCTGGTCTTGCCAAAGGGCTTGATCTAGAGATGTCGTGTCGCCTGGGAAGTGCCGTCGCCGCGCTGGTCGCAACCGGTCTCGGATCCGATGCCGGCGTAACGGACCTGCGGCAAGTCGAAACCTTCATGGCAACCGCGGATGTGATCGTATGAGCCTGGTTGACGACGCCATTCAGCCCGAGCGGACGCTGGGGATCAAGAACGACGCCCTGCTCGCCAATGTCGCCATGCTTTATTACAAAGACGGTCTGACCCAGAACGACATTGCCAAGCGGCTCGGAGTGTCGCGGCCGACGGTGGTCGCCTACCTCAGGCAGGCGCGCGAACTCAACATCGTCGACATCCGCATCAACGGCGCCTCGTTCAGCGTGTCCAATCTGTCGCGCGAGCTCAAGGACGCGTTCCGTCTGGAAGACGTCTATCTGGCGGCGGTCTATCCGGACCCCGAGCAGAGCGACGGTCCGACTGACGCGCTGCGCCGCGTCGCCTGTGCCGGCGCCATGGCGGTGCACGACCTGCTGCGTCCCGGCGACATCCTCGGCGTCGCCTGGGGGCAGACCATCCAGTTCCTGGCGGAAGAAATGCCGCGCGGCTCCGTCCGCAACTTGAAGGTCTGCCAGATGATCGGCTCGATGAAGCTGCGCGATCTGCCGGCGCCCGAGACTTCGTCCATCCGCATCGCTGCAAGCCTCGGCGCCGAATGCTTCACGCTGCACGCCCCGGCGGTGTTGTCGAGCGTGGAGATCACCGAAGCCTTGAAGCAGGAGCCGCTCATCCATTCGCAGCTGACGAATTTCTCCATTCTGACGAAAACGCTGTTTTCGGTCGGCAACTGCGAATCGGACACCCAGATCCTCAAGGCGGGAATCGCCTCCGTCGAGCAGGTCCGCTGGTACAAGCAGAATGGCGCCATCGCCGTCATTTGCGGCCGCTTCATCGACGTGGCCGGCGAGCAGGTCGTCGGCGAACTCGACAGTCGCATGATCGGCATCACCCCGGCCGAACTCAAGGCGGTCGGCACCGGCATCCTGGTCTCCGCGGGCCTTCACAAGGTCGATGCCATGCTGGCGGCGCTGAAAGGCGGCTACGTGTCGTATCTGGTGACCGACGAGCCCACCGGCCGGGCATTGCTGGCGCTGCGCTGACAGCGATCGCGTCCTGACCTGCAGACGCACGGAAGCAACCGGCGGATGACCCGACATCCGAATAATCGGTATCGGTTGCGATATCGCTTCTGATTCTACCTTGGATGATGTATTTCTGCAGCATTCGTCGCACATACTGGCAAGACATTTTGAGAGGGGCGGACGATGGCTATTGACCTGATCGTGCATCCCGGCGTCGACAGCGCCTTTCTGGCCTGGCGAGCCCCATTCATCGCCGAATGCCGCGGCTTTGCCTTGCGCCGCAAGGTCAGGCGGGCGGCGGGCAGCGCCACCAGCCCCAATGCGACCGGCGCCGTGCATGCGGACGGTTTTGCCGAGGAGATCGTGGCAAGCTGGGTCGGCTTCGCCGACGGCCCCGACGTGCCGGAGGGCACGCGCAAGCCCACGACGCAATGGCCGATCCAAAAGTATCTCTGGTCGGACTTCGCGGTCAGCCCGGGCGATGCGGTGGCCTATCGCGTCGCGCCGATGATCGGTCCGGAAGCAGCGATGCGGGAAGCGGTCGACCTGGGCTCGGATTGGAGTGCGCCGGTGGCGATCGGAGCCGAAACCGACGGACACGCGGCCTGCTTCTTCAATCGCGGCATTGTCGCCAGCCAATGGCTGGCACGACTGCTGCCCGACGAGAACCCATCGGCGAAACTGAAACACGAGATCGCCAACCCGCAGAGCCGCATTCGCGGCTTTCTCGCAGGTCCGATCCGCGACAAGCTCATCGCGCTGTTGACCGATGCCGCTGCAACCAAGGCGCATGTCTATGCAGCGCTGTTCGAATTGGACGATCCGGAGTTGATCCCGCTGTTGGCGGCGTTGAAGAAGCGCGCCCATGTCGTGCTCGGCAACGGCTCGGTGAAGAAGAAAGGCGAGGACGAAAATGCCGATGCGCGCTCGCAACTGAGCGGCTGCGACGTGCACGACCGCATGTCCGCCCCGCGCGCGCTCGCCCACAACAAGTTTCTGGTGATCTCAGACGGCGCCAGCAAGCCGCAGGCCGTATGGACGGGCAGCACCAACTGGACCATGACCGGTCTTTGCACGCAGGCGAACAACGCGGTGTTGGTCGCCAATCCCGCGCTGGCGCAATTCTATCTCGACCAATGGAACAGGCTGGCGGATGCCGGCGATGCGTCGCCGGATGCGCTCTACCAAGCCGACGGCGGGCCGCGAACCAGCGCCACCGCCAAGGGCACGACGCTGTGGTTCACGCCGCTGCATGGCGGTGCCGATCTCGAACAGGCCGGTGCGCTGATCGCGGGCGCCAAACACGGCATCCTGTTTCTGATGTTCAATCCGGGACCGCGCGGCACGCTGCTCAACGACATCATCGAACTGGCATCGCCCGGAAGCCCGAACTTCAGACCTGACCTCTACATCCAGGGCGTCGTCAATCAGAACCCTGGAACCGCCAAGAACCCCGTCGTGCTGTTCAATCGCGGCGATCGTATCGACGCCAATGCCGACGTGCTGCTGCCGGCAGCCATCCCGGGTCCGCTCAAATATTGGAAGAAGGAGCTTCTGAAGCTTCCGCAGAGCCATGCCATGGTCCACAGCAAGGTCGTCGTGATCGACCCCTATGGCGACAAGCCGGTCGTCATGACCGGTTCGCACAACATGGGGCCGAAGGCGAGCGGCGTGAACGACGAAAACCTCGTCGTCATCGAAGGCAATGGCGCGCTGGCCAGCCAATATGCCGGCAAGATCATGGAGATCTACGCGCAGTACCGCTGGCGGCATTCCGTTCAGATGGAGGACGGCAAGCCCCGATGGACCGGGCTGGCCAACGACGACGCCTGGCAGATCGTCGATGCTTCTAAGCCCTACGACAAGCGCCGCCTGCGCGAACTGGACTTCTGGTTCGGATCGGACGCCGCCGGCTGAAGCGCGTCTTGACCGGATTAACCCGATCTCGCCCCCGGAAAATGTCCGGGATGCATGAATTCGGGCAGGTGATGCTCGTCCGGACCGCTTCGATCTGACCGGAGTCCGTGCCGGCCGGCCCCGTCCCGGCCCCATGCTCGCCTCGTCCCGGCGGCGCGCGACCGGCCGCACGCCCATGACGGACCGATCGGCCGTCGGGGTCCGAACGGGCGTTGTCCTTGGACTAAGGGCACAATTGACATTGCCGATCCCGCCTTCATACTCCGCTAAGTAGTTGCCCTATTACGGGCGCGCCTCCGAGGCTAGTCGCCAAAACCGGCCCGGGTGCTCCGCCCCAACAAGAAGCGTCGATCATCAGAACGCGGACACAAGCCCGGCAGACAATCGCCGGGCAGGGGAGGAGATATCGGATGACACAGACTAAAAACCCACCGGGAATTTTCGGCATCGACCGCCGTTCGCTGTTGAAGGCGGCGGCGGCAGCCGGCGCGGCGCAATTGGCCGCACCCTTCGTATCGACGGCGCGTGCCGCTGATACGGTGAAGATCGGGCTCGACAATCCGGCCACGGGAACCTACGCGGCGCTCGGCAAGAACGAACTGATCGGCTGCCAGCTCGCGGTCGAGGAAATCAACGCCAAGGGCGGCATCCTCGGACGGCAGGTAGAGCTCCTGGTCGAGGATTCGACCAGCGGCGATGCCGGCGCGGCGGTGCAGAAGGCAACCAAGCTGATCGAGCGCGATCAGGTCAATTTCCTGCTCGGCAACATCAATTCGGCGCTGGCCCAGGCGATGTCCCAGGTTTCGGCGCAGCACGGCGTTCTGCATGTCGTTCCCGGCGGCCACACCGACGCCATTACCGGCGCGAACTGCCACTGGAACGTCTTCCGCGTCTGCAACACGACGGCGATGGAGGCCTATGCGGTCGCCGGCTCGATCATCAAGAACTACGGCAAGAAGTTCTATTATCTCACGCCGGACTATGCCTTCGGCCACACGTTGCAGTCGGGCATGGAGGCGGCCGCCAAGGCGCTCGGCGGAGAGAAGCTCGGCGGTGATCTGACGCCCCTCGGCACCACCGACTACTCGAGCTACCTCATCAAGGCGCAGGCGGCGAACCCCGACGTCATCATCTTCTTCCAGGCCGGCAATGATGCCGTGAACGCCTTGAAGCAGGCGGTGCAGTTTGGCCTCGACAAGAAGTTCCACCTGGCCGGGGCCCAACAGGAACTCGAAGTGCTGCTCGGCCTGCCGCCCGAGGCACGCGTCGGCACCTGGGTGTTCGAATGGTACTGGAACCAGCCGGGCGTCGCCGGCGTCGCCGAGTTCGTCGACAAGATCCGCAAGAAGTCCGGCGGCCATGTGCCGACTGCCCGAACCTGGTTCGGCTATGCCTCGACCTGGACCTGCGCGCTGGCGGCCGAAGCCGCCAAGTCGCTCGAAGCGGTCAAGATGGCCAAGGCGCTGCAGGGCTTCAAGCTGCCGCCGGAAATCGCCTTGATGCCCAACGGCGCCGCCTATCGCGCCGGCCAGAACCAGCTCATCCCCGATCTGTTCGTCGGCAACGCCGTGTCGAAGGGCGAGAAGGATCCGGAGGACCTGTTCAAGGTCACCGAGGTGGTCAAGGGCGCAAGCGTCGCCGGCACGCTCGAAGAGACCGGCTGTAAGATGACCTGGCCGGCCTGATCGCCCTCAGGAAGCGCCGCCCTCGGGCGGCGTGTTCGTTTGCAATCAACGCTCCTGCCGCACGCCCGTCCCGTTCGCACTGCGCCTCGGCGCAGGGCGGCAAGCGGATGCGACGGCAGGGGCGGGCGGCGAGGGCTGCCATCGAGCGCGGTGCTGTCGCGCGGAAGCATGTGACAGCCGAATTGGCGCTTCCTGGTGTTTCGATAGAGCACGTCCCGATCGGATGGACCACCCGGCGATCTGGAAATGCTCCGAATTCAATAGCTTGAGCGTGCTGTTGGCGTCCGGGTCGCTTCGATCCGGACGGAGCCCGCTCTAAGCCTCAAGGCCTTGCGGATCGCAGCTCGGAGAGCGCTTGCCGACATGACCCAGCTCATCCTGTTCAACCTGTTCAATGGCCTGATCGTCGGCGCCTTCTATGCGCTGATGGCACTCGGCCTGTCGCTGATCATGAACCTGACCGGCGTCATCAATTTCGCCCACGGCGGCTTTCTGGCGCTCGGCGGCTATCTCGCCTACACGCTGATCCCCTACGTCGGCTTCTGGGGCGCGCTCCTGGTCGCGCCGGTCTTGACGGCATTCCTCGGGCTCATCGTCGAGCGGTTCCTCATCCGGCGGCTGTACGGACACGACCCGCTCTACAGCCTTCTGCTGACCTTCGGCCTCGCCTTCATCATCGAGGACGGTACGCGCTACATCTGGGGCGCCCAGGCGGTGCCGTACGAGGTGCCCGCAGCGCTGACGACGCCGCTAAGCTCGGATTACTTCTTCCTGACCGGCTATCGGCTGTTCATGGTGGCCTTGGCGGCCATCAGCGTCATCGCGCTGTTCGTCATCCTGAAGTGGACCAGGCTCGGCATGCGCATCCGCGCCGGCACGCTCGATCTCGAGACCGTGTCGGTCTTGGGCGTCAACACCGCGATCCTGCGCAATCTGAATTTCGGGCTCGGCATCTACCTCGCCGGACTGGCGGGCGTGCTGGCGGCCGGGCAGCTGGGCGTCGAGCCGACGATCGGCTCGTCGCTGATCATGCCGAGCTTCGTGTCGATCATCGTCGGCGGGCTCGGCAGCCTGCCGGGAACGCTGCTCGGCGGGCTGACGATCGGCGTCGCGTCGTCGCTCACCTCGGTGTTCTTTCCCTCGGCGACCGAGGCGGTGATGTACGTGATCATGGCGCTGGTTCTCCTCGTACGGCCGCGCGGCCTGTTCGGCCAGGAGGGCCGCTTCTGATGACGAACAACGGCTCTCTCACACGCTACGCGCCGAGCGTCATCGGCTGGATCGTGCTCGTCTCGCTGCCCGAGTGGATCAATGCCGTCGGCTACACCGACCTCGGCAGCCGGGTGGTCATCCTCGGGCTTGCCGCCATGGCGCTGAACTTCCTGCTCGGCCACACGGGTGTGCTGTCGTTCGGGCACGCCGCCTATTTCGGCCTCGGCGCCTATGGCGCCGGCCTGACGTTGCGCTATCTGGCGCCGTCGACCGGGCTTGCGATCCTGGTCGGCACGGGTATCGGCACCTTCGCCGCCATGCTGATCGGCCCGCTGATCATCCGGCTGCGCGGCGTGTATTTCGCCATGGTGACGATCGCCTTCGGCCAGATCTTCTATTTCATCGCCTTCCGCTGGAACACGGTCACGGGCGGCGACGACGGGCTGACCAACTGGACGCGCCAGCCGATCAATCTCGGCTTTGCGACGATCGACCTCAAGGATCCCGTGGCGTTCTACTACCTGACCCTCGTCGTCTTCGCCGTGGCGACCGCGATCATGGCCAAGCTGCTGGCTTCGCCGTTCGGCCGCTCGCTGTTGGCCATCCGCGAGAACGAGCGGCGGGCGCTGTTTCTCGGCATCCCGGTCAACTTGCGCATCTGGCTGTCGTGGACGGTGTCGTGCGGCTTCGTCAGCATCGCCGGCGCCATGTATGCGCTGCTCAACAACTTCGTCGATCCGCGCGCGCTGCACTGGAGCCAGTCTGGCACCTTCGTGATCATGGCGGTCCTGGGCGGCATGCGCTCGTTCTGGGGACCGCTGATCGGCTCGGCCATCTACGTCGTGCTGCAGGATTATCTGTCGAGCCGCACGTCCAATTGGATGTCGCTGGTCGGGCTGGTGTTCGTACTCGTCGTGCTGTTCTTCCCGCGCGGCGTTCTCGGCATGCTGGGACGGAGGTCGGCAACGTGACGCTGCTCAAGGTGGAAAATCTGACCAAACGCTTCGGCAGCCTCATCGCGGTTGCCGACGTATCAATGGTGGTCGAGCCCGGCGAGATCCGCGCGGTGATCGGTCCGAACGGAGCCGGCAAAACGACGTTCTTCAACATGATCAGTGGCTTCCTCACCCCGAGCACCGGCCGCATCCTGTTCGACGGCAAGGACATTTCGCGCGTGCCGGCAAGCCAGCGCGTCAAGATCGGCATGGCGCGCACCTTTCAGATCACCGAGGTGTTCCCCGAACTGACCGTGCGCGACAACCTGCAGATCGCGGTGGAGGCTTCGGCGGGCTACGGCCTCAGCGTCATCTTGAACGAGGAGGCGCGCGAGGAAGTGCACGCCGATGTCTCCGAACTCTTGGAGCTGAGCGGACTGACCGACAGGGCCGACCGGCTGGTCGGCGAGTTGTCGCACGGCGACCAGCGCACCGCCGAGATCATGATGGCCTTGGCGCTGAAGCCGCGCCTGCTGCTGCTCGACGAACCGACCGCCGGCATGGGCGACCAGGAGACCTTCGATATCGCCAAGCTGATCCGCAAGCTGCACCGCCAGCAGAACCTGTCGATCGTGCTGATCGAACACGACATGCGCATCGTGTTCAATCTCGCCGACCGTATCATGGTGCTCGCCGAGGGCCGCATGCTGGCGGAAGGCACGCCCAAGGACATCGCCGCCAACGAAGCCGTGCAGAAGGCCTATCTGGGGACTGCGGGATGAATGCGATCGTAATGCAGGCCGAAGGCATCCACACCTACTACGGCAAGAGCCACATCCTGCACGGCGTCGACCTCGAGGTCCGGGAGGGCGAGATCGTCGCGCTCTTAGGCCGCAACGGCGCCGGCAAGTCGACCACGCTCAGAAGCCTGGTCGGACTGACGCCGGCGCGCGAAGGCGCGGTCAGGATCTTCGGCCGGGCGACCACCGACCTGCCGCCCTATCGCATCGCCGGGCTCGGCGTCGGCTATGTGCCGGAGGGACGCAAGATCTTTCCGTATCTGACGGTGGAGGAGAACCTCAAGGTCCCGGTGGACAAGCCGGGGCATTGGAGCATTCCGCGCATCTACGAGCTGTTCCCGCGGCTCGCCGAGCGCCGGAGCAATCTCGGCCGGCAGCTGTCCGGCGGCGAGCAGGAGATGCTGTCGATCGCCCGCGCGCTGCTGCTGAACCCGAAGATCATCATCCTCGACGAACCGTCGCAGGGGCTCGCCCCGCTCATCGTGCAGGAAGTGTTCCGCATCGTGGTCAACGCGCGCGAACACGGCATTTCGGTTCTCCTCGTCGAGCAGAACGTGCGCGCTGCCGTCGAGATCGCCGACCGGGCCTATGTGCTCGACCACGGCCAGATCGTCTATGCCGGCGATGCGGCCGAGTTCGCCAAGGACGAGGAGCGCGTGCGCGAACTGGCCGGGGCCAGCGCCGCCGAATGGGACTTCGGCGACTGAGCCGGCGCGCCGCAAGCCCGGAGACCCGGCGCCCGGTGTCCCGCCCCGCAACTTGATCCCGAAAGCTGTACGCCGTTCGGGGATCAGGCTCGCCGCTGGCTAAAGCGCGATGCTGTCGCATGGCAGCACGTGACAGCGGAACGCGATCGACATCAAGGAGTTGGAGCGTGATTTGGGGCGAAAGCCGCGAGGCCTTTTCGCCGTCCCGCTCTACTCCTCGTCACGCCGCCTCGCCGGCGCCAACGTCGACCTTGGGTGCATCGACGGGCGGCCAGGGGTGATCCGGATCGACGATCGGCCTCGGCGGGAAGCGGGCGATGAGGTCGGCGCTGGCGGCGAGCGGCAGCGGACGGCTGAACAGGAA
>JARLIU010000239.1 GCA_031291595.1 Ancalomicrobiaceae bacterium
CCGCGCTTCCATCGCTTCTCCGATACGATCTTTTCGATTTCCGGCTACAACGGCCGCGGCATTTCACCCGGCACGACCTTCGGCAGGCTGATCGCCGAGCGAATCCTCGGCCGCATTGGCGACGAGGGCATTCCGTTGCCGGTGACACCGCCAAAGCCTGCGTCGCTGCGCCTCATCAAGCAGCCCTACTACGAGGCGGGCGCCCAGGCCTTCCATCTGGTCGACGCGCGGCTCTGACGCGTCCGCGTGACTGCCACTGTCGGCACGAGGCGCTGCCCAGTTTGGTCTCGGTCCAACGGATGACGTGCGGGCATTGGATCCTGTCGCGTTGGGCATAGGCCTTTTCACGGGCTTCGGTGTAGACCAGGGCGACATGCGGATCCCGCGCCGCGACTGTGGCCGGTTCCCTCAACGCACCTCAATCGCCTCAAGCCACATCAATCATTGGAGAGCCATTCATGACGTTCGATGCCGCAGCCGAGACGAGCGCCCTGTTGTCGCGTCTCGGGGTAGACGCGCGTGCCGTGACCGGCGGCAGCCTCGCGGTCAACAGCCCGATCGACGGCGCGCTCATCGCTGCGGTCGTGGAGACCGGCGACGAGTCGGCGCGTTCCGTCATTTCCGCCGCCGATGCCGCGTTCCGGACCTGGCGGCTGACACCTGCGCCGCAGCGCGGCGAACTCATCCGGCTGTTCGGCGAGGAACTCCGGGCCGCCAAAGCCGATCTCGGCCGTCTGGTATCGATCGAGGTCGGCAAGATCACCTCCGAGGGCCTCGGCGAGGTGCAGGAGATGATCGACATCTGCGACTTCGCCGTCGGACTGTCGCGTCAGGTGTACGGGCTCACCATCGCCACCGAGCGGGCCGAGCACCGGATGATGGAAACCTGGCATCCGCTGGGTGTGGTCGGCGTCATCTCCGCCTTCAACTTCCCGGTTGCGGTGTGGGCGTGGAATGCCGCTCTGGCGTTGGTGTGCGGCAATGCCGTCGTCTGGAAGCCGTCGGAAAAGGTGCCTCTGGCGGCGCTCGCCACCATGGCGCTGTTGAGCCGCGCGCTGAAACGCTACGAGGCGGCAGGCTTTGCCGCGCCGGCCGGGCTCGCTGGCCTGATCGTCGGCGGGCGTGGCGTCGGCGAGATCCTGGTCGACCACCCGAGCGTGGCTCTCGTTTCCGCGACCGGTTCGACCGCGATGGGCCGCATCGTCGGCCCGCGGCTGGCGGCTCGGTTCGCCCGCGCCATCCTCGAACTCGGCGGCAACAATGCCGCCATCCTCTGCCCGTCGGCCGATCTCGATCTGGCGCTGCGCGGCATTGCCTTTGCCGCCATGGGCACCGCCGGGCAGCGCTGCACGTCGCTCAGGCGGCTGTTCGTGCACAACAGTATCTACGATGCCTTCGTGGCGCGGCTGAAGGCGGCCTATGCCTCGGTTCCGGTCGGCAATCCGCTGGTCGAGGGCACACTGGTCGGGCCGCTGATCGACGCCCGCGCGCTCGATACCATGCAGAACGCGCTCGCCATGGCCAGGACGTCCGGGGGCAAGGTGACCGGCGGCGAGGTGGTGACGGTTCCGGGTGCCGAGGCTGGCCACTACGTCCGCCCGGCGCTGGTCGAAATGCCGGCACAGGTCGGTCCGGTCATCGTCGAGACCTTTGCGCCGATCCTCTACGTCATCGCCTACGACTCCTTCGACGAGGCATTGGCGCTGCACAACGGCGTGCCGCAGGGATTGTCGTCGTCGATCTTCACCAACGACCTGCGCGAGGCGGAAACCTTCCTGTCGGCGCGCGGCTCGGACTGCGGCATCGCCAATGTCAATATCGGCCCGTCGGGTGCCGAAATCGGCGGCGCCTTCGGTGGCGAGAAGGAAACCGGCGGCGGGCGCGAATCGGGCTCGGACGCCTGGAAGGCGTATATGCGGCGCGCCACCAACACCATCAACTACGGCCGCAGCCTGCCTCTGGCGCAAGGGGTGAAGTTCGACGTCGGCTGAGGTCCGTCGTATACTCGCCGTCTGACAGCGCTGCCGGCTGGGATCGTCCGGCCGGCGCGGCGTGACGGGGAGGGCGGCATGGCGGTCGATCCTCTGCGGGCGCGGGAGTTGGCGCTCGGCTTGGATGGCGCCAGCGAGGCGCCGCATTTCCATCGGCTGGCGTTCAAGACGCCGCGCAAGACGTTTGCGACGCTCAGCGCCGCAGCGCATGACATCAATCTGATGTTCGATCCGGGGCTGCGCGATTTCTTCTGCGAACACGAGCCGGCGGCCTTCTCGGCGGTGCCGGGTGGCTGGGGCCGCATGGGGGCGACGCGTTGCGATCTCGACGTGGTGGATGAGCCGACGCTGACGTCGGCGCTCCAGGCGGCACACCGTTTGGCCGCGCCGAAGCCGAAGGCTCGCCGCGGCTGATGGCGCCGGCGCGATGGCGCGATCAGGACCCGCCGATCTGCCTGGCGGCCGTCAGCGCGCGGTTGAGCGTCACGCCGGTGAGCTGGTGCGCCAAGGCGGCATCGGCAAGCGCGCCGATCTCGGTCGCCGCATCGGCGACGGACAAGCCGGCGGCACGGATATTCGAGATGCAGTTGCGCATCGAGTCGCTGCAGCCGACGTGCGGGGCGAAGGTCAGGTAGGCTCCGAGCGAATCGGCGGCCGACAGCCCCGGCCGCTCGCCGATCAGCATCACGACGAGGCGTGCTCCGAGTACCTCGCCGATCTCGTCGCCGATGGCGACGCGACCCTGGGCGACCAGCACGATCGGTCCGAGCGAATGGCCGCGCTCACGCAGCAACGGCACCAGGCGGGCGACGAGCGGCGGGCCGTTGTCGGCGACGGCGCGCGACGACAATCCGTCGGCGGCAACGAGCACGATATCGGCCGAGGCGTCGGTCGACTGCAGCTGTGCCCGGCTATCCGGTGACAGTCTGCGGCCGAGGTCGGGCCGACGCAGATATTCGGTGCGATCGCGTGCGGCACTGTGGACACGGATGCTCGCAAGGCCTGGTGCGTCGAGCTCGGCCTTGGCCAATTCCGCTTCGAGGGCATCGAAGTCGAGCGGCACATGCACGGCGTCGCGAGCGCGGGCATGGTCGCGGCCGAATTTCAGCGCGTCGCCGGTCGGCAGCGCCGCGCCGGGCCGCCCCAGCCCGATGCGGGCCGGGGTGAAGCGTTTGAGGCCGGCAAGGCCGTCGCCGGCGCGGATCGGGGCTGGCGGCAGATCGCTATTATCACCGGTCACGCCAACAGTCCTTCCAGATAGCGCAGCGCCGGCGCGACGGCGGCGGTGTCACGGACCGCGGCGCTCAAGGCCGGATCGAGCCCTGTCCGCGCCAGCCCCACCCGCTGCAGCCAGGCCTCGAATTCCGGTGCCGCGGGCCTGTTCAGCGTCCGCCGCACATAGGCGACGTCGTGATAGGCGAGGCTCTGGTAGTTGAGCATGACGTCGTCGGCGCCGGGCACCACGATGACGAAGGTCACGCCGGCGGCCGACAGCACGGTCAACAAGACGTCCATGTCGTCCTGGTCGGCCTCGGCGTGGTTGGTGTAGCAGACGTCGCAGCCCATCGGCAGGCCGAGGAGCTTGCCGCAGAAGTGGTCCTCGAGGCCGGCGCGAATGATCTCCTTGCCGTTGAACAGATATTCCGGGCCGATGAAGCCGACGACCGTATTGACGATCAGTGGGCGATAGTGCCGGGCGACGGCATAGGCGCGCGCCTCCATCGTCTGCTGGTCGACGCCGAAATGCGCATCCGCCGACAGGGCGCTGCCCTGGCCGGTCTCGAAGTACATGACGTTGTCGCCGATCGACCCGCGTTGCAGCGACAGCCCGGCCTGACACGCCTCGTCCAGCAGCTTCAGATCGACGCCGAAGCCGCGATTGGCCTTTTCCGAGCCGGCGATCGATTGGAACACCAGATCGACCGGCGCCCCCCGGTTGATCGCCTCGATCGCCGTCGTCACGTGGCCGAGGCAGCAGCTCTGGGTGGGGGCATCGAGTTTCAGCCGGATGTCGTCCAACAGCGTGACGATGCGGATGTAGTCTTCGAGCCGGTCGGTTGCCGGATTGACGCCGACGACCGCATCGCCGGCGCCGTGGAGGATGCCGTCGAGCAGGCTGGCCGCGATGCCGCGCGACTCATCGGTCGGATGGTTCGGCTGCAGCCGGGTCGACAGGCGGCTGGGAAGGCCGATGGTGTTGCGAAAGCGGGTGGTGACGTGCGTCTTGGCGGCGACGGCGATCAGATCCTGCACCCGGCAGAGCTTCGATACGGCGGCGGCCATTTCCGGGGTGAGGCCCGGTGCCAGCCCCGACAGATCGACGGCCGAGGTGGCGGGATCGAGCAGGAACTCGCGGAACTCGCCGATGGTCAGATGCGCGATGGGCGCGAACGCGGCGGCGTCGTGACTGTCGACGATCAGCCGGGTCACCTCGTCTGCCTCGTAGGGAATGACCACCTCGTCGAGACAGGTCTTCAGCGGCAGATCAGCCAGCGCCAATTGCGCCGCGACGCGTTCGATGGCGCTTTCCGCCGCGATGCCGGCCAATTCGTCGCCGGAGCGGGCAGGCGACGCCTTGGCGAGCAGTGTCTTGAGGTCCGGAAAGCTCCAGCGGGTGCCGTCGAGGATGGTGCCGTAGGGCATGGGCAGCTCGCTCCGGACTGGGCACACGCGATCCGATCTCCGGTTCGGGCGCGGGCGCCGGGAAAGGCGGACCGGCCGATTGTTTGCCACGGCCCGCCGATTTGCAAGCCGCGTGACGCCGGGACCAGCGACGGCTGTCGCTGCTCGGCAGATCTACGTACTGCGGCCGGTGAGATGGCGGGCTGCCGGGGATTTTTCGCGCCGGAAAAGGGGTGTCTAAGTAATAATACAATGATTATCGAGCGGATTGTCCGGTGGACTCCGCTCGAATACTTAAGCTCGCCGAGGTGTCTGCCAGCCGACAGTATCCGGAGACTGAAGGGTCTAGGGTTCGCGACAGTCATGAATCGTGGCGCTAGAAGGACCTTCTCTAATGCCCTCCCTCATCGAGATCGTCTCTCCGACGACAGCACCGGCTACGATCGCCTGGATCGGCGCCGTCCTGCTGCTCGCTGGCGAGATCGCGGCGCTGATGAGCCTGCCTAACCTCAAGCGGGTGATCATCGTCTCCACGGTGGCCGAATTCGGCTACATCCTCATCGGCATCGGTATCGGCGGTGCCTCGGGCGATACCGGCGCCTTCATGCACCTGGGTTACCAGGTGGCGATGCGCGGCCTGGTCATCGCCAGCGGCTGGTACATCATCCGCCGCACCGGCTCGACCAACCTCAACGACCTCGTCGGTTCCGGTCAGCGCATGCCCTTGGCGGCGACGCTGTTCGGCTTCGGCGTGTTCTCGGTGATGGGCCTGTCGCCGTTCAAGGGGTCCTTCTCGAAGTTCCTCATCCTCTATGCCGCGATCGAGCGCGGGCAGTGGCTGCTTGCCACGCTCGCCACCGTCGCCACCATCGTCGCGGCCGTCTACTACATGATCATCGTGCAGCGGGTCTGCCTGGAGCGCCCGGCGCAGCGCATCGAACTGCAGCCCGCGCCGCGTCTGGCGTTGCCGATCGCGGTGGTGCTTGCCGCCCTGACCGTGCTGATCAGCCTGTGGCCGGCGCCGTTCCAGCATTTCGCCGAAGCCTTCGCCGGCCTGACCGGCCCGTCCGGCGTGCCGGAATTCGAGGCGCCTTGGTCGACGCTGGTGCTGATCCCCTATATCGGCGGCTTTGTCGTCTACGGGCTCGGCTGGGTCTCGCCGCGGCTGCGCGACGTCGGTGCGGTGGTGCTTGCCATCGCGACCGTGGCGGCTGTCGCCGTATCGAGCGACCTCGACGCCACGTCGAAACTGTTCGCGCTGCTGTTCAGCGGCATTTCGGCGCTGATGATCGTCTATTCGACCAGCTACATGGCGACGGCCGAGTGGGCCAACCGCTACTACTTCTTCGCCTTCCTGATGATCGGCTCGCTGGTCGGCCTCACCACCGCGCATGAGCTCGGCAACTTCTACGTGTTCTGGGAGCTGATGACCTGGACGTCGTATTTCCTGGTCATCCACGAGCAGAACAAGAAGGCGCTCAACGCCGGCCTCGTTTACTTCCTGATGTGCGCCGGCGGTGCCTATGTGATGCAGTACGGCATCCTGGTGGTGCACGCCTCCATCGGCTCGTTCGAATTCTCGGTGGTCGCGGAGAAGATCGGCAGCATCCCGCCGATGATCGGCCTGCTCGCCGGCTTCTGCTTCCTGGTCGGCTTTGCCGTGAAGGCGGGCCTGGTCCCGCTGCAAAGCTGGCTGCCGCTCGCCCATCCGGCGGCACCGTCCTCCGTCTCCGGCCCCCTGTCCGGCATCCTCACCAAGGCCGGCATCTTCGGCTTCGTCAAGATCCTGTTCGCGGTGTTCGGCGTCGAAACGCTGCGCCGTTTCGCCCTCGGCGGCTTCGACCTCAATTCGCTCCTCCTCGTGCTCGGCTGCGCCACCCTCATCTACGGTGAGGTCCGGGCGCTGTTCGAACCCGAACTGAAGCGCATGCTGGCGTTCTCGACGCTGGCCCAGGTCGGCGAGATCGTCGCGATCCTGGCGATCGGCACGGCGCTGGCCACCGACGCTGCGCTGCTGCATGTCACCAACCACGCGGTGATGAAGACTCTGCTGTTCTATGCCGCCGGTGCCTTCATCATGCGCACCGGCATCAAGCAGATCGACGGGCTCGCCGGTCTCGGCCGGATGATGCCGTGGACGGCCGGCGCCTATGCGCTCGCCTCGTTCGCGGTGATGGGCCTGCCGCCGTTCTCCGGCTTCACCTCGAAGTTCTTTATGATCTACGCCGCCGCTTCCAGCGGCTACTACGCCGTCGCGGCCCTGATGCTCATCGGCGGCGTCCTCGGCGTGGTCTACTACAGCCGCGTCGTCAGCGTGCTGTTCTTCCACCCCTATCGCGGCCGTTCGGACGTCACCGAATCGCCCATCGGCATGCTCGCCGCCATCGGCGTGCTCGCGGCGGCGATCGTCTTCGGCGGTCTCTTCCCCGCCTATCAGCTCGACCTCATTGCCCGGGTCGGCGAACTCGTCGCCCTGAAGGGGGCCTTGGCCGCCGGTGCGCTGCCGAGCCTCGTCATGTCCTGGCCGCTCGGGGCGACGATCGCCATGGTCGGCGCAATCCTGGTGCTGCTCGTCGGCCGTTCGTCGGCCGCCTGGGCCGGCCGACTGGCCGTCGTCGTGCTGGTCGCGGCGCTTGCCGGCATTATTGTCGAGTACGGCCGCTACGACATGCTGTCGCTCGCCTTCGCCGCGCTCATTGCCGGCGTCGGTGCGCTCAACATGCTGCATTCGACCGCCTATCTCGAACACAGCCATGCGCAGGGCCGGTTCTTCGCCGCCTTCACGGTGATGATCGCGGGCCTGATCGGCCTGTGCTCGGCCAAGGACATCTTCACCTTCTTCGGCTTCTGGGAACTGATGAGCTCCTGGGCGCTGTGGGTGGCGATCAGCCACGAGGAGACGGCGGAAGCACGGCGGGAAGGCTTCAAGTACTTCCTATTCAACACCGTCGGCGCCTCGTTCATGTTCCTGGGGCTGGCGATGGTGGCGGCCAATACCGGCACCTTCGAATTGGCCGCGGTCGGCCCGGCGCTGTTGAAGCTCCCGGTCCTCGCCGTCGCTCCGGCGGTGACGATGGTGTTCCTCGGCCTCGTCATGAAGGCCGCGATGCTCTGCATCCGCATCGACTACCAGATGCACCCGGCGCTCGCCCCGACCCCGGTTTCGGGCTACATCTCCGCGGTTCTGTTGAAGAGCGGGCCGTGGGGCGTGTTGAAGCTGTTCGTGCTGTTCGGCGGCACGGCACTGTTCTCCAAGCTTGGCGGCCCCATCAACGGCCAGCCGGTGTTCATGGAGGTGATCTCCGTTATCGCCGGCGTGACCATCGTCTACGCCGGTGCCATGGCGGTCTTGCAGAACGGCATCAAGCTGCTGCTCATCTACTCGACCGTCTGCCAACTCGGCTACGTGTTGATGGCGGTCTCCTTCGGCACGTCGCTCGGCGTCACCGGCGGCTTGATGCACTTCGTCAACCACATGCTGTTGAAGGACACGCTGTTCCTCGCGGCCGGCGCGGCGATGGTAGCGAGCCATGCCTCGATGCTCGACGAACTCGGCGGCTTGGGGCGGCGCATGCCGATCACCTTCGGCTGCTTCCTCCTGTCCGGCCTGTCGCTCGCCGGCGTGCCGCCGCTGAACGGCTTCGCCTCCAAGTGGATCATCTTCGAGGCGTCGTTCCAATCCGGCCACTGGCTGCTCGGTGCCGCGGCGATGATCTCGAGCCTGTTCACGCTGGCCGCCGTCATGAAGTTCGCGCATGCGGCCTTCATGGGCGCACCGACCAAGAAGGCGCTCGCCGCCAAGGAAGCGCCGATCGCCATGGTCGTGCCGATGCTGATCCTGACGACGCTGTCGGTCGTCATCGGCCTCGTCCCCGGCCTGCTGCTGGTGCCGATTTCGGCCATCGTCGGCGACCTCGGTTTCGCCCCGATCGCCGCCACCTTCACCGGCCCGCTGCCGGGCCTCGAAGGCTGGAGCCCGTCGGTGTTGTCGGTGATGGTCGCCATCGTCGCGCTCATCCTGGTGCCGTGGCTGCGGCTCGGCCACCGTGCCGGCATCGTCCGCTCGCACATCCATGAATCGGGCGCCGGCGATCTTCCCCCGGCAGAGACCCGTATCGGCGCCGGCGCTCTCTACGAGACGCCCGATGCCATCATCCGTCGCGCGCTGTTCGCCCCCAAGCCCGCCGACAAGGGCGAGCACGCCTGAAGGAGAGGACCATGACTTCCCAACTTGCCACTCTCGTCGCAGTCCTCATCTTTCCAGGCGGATTGTTCGCCCTGGTGCTCGGCCTGGCGCTGAAAGGTGCCGACCGGCGGGTGGCGGCACGGCTGCAGGGCCGTGTCGGTCCGCCGCTGGTGCAGCCGTTCTTCGATCTGATCAAACTTGGCTTCAAGCGCACCATGGTGCCGACCGAAGCCAGCGAGACAGTGTTTCTCGCCGCGCCGCTGGTCGGTTCGGTGGCGATGCTGATCGGCGCGGCACTCGTCCCGATCGCCGGCGTCTATGCGCCGGACACCCAACTCGGCAACCTGCTGGTGCTCTTGTACCTGCTGGCGGTTCCGGGCATCTGCCTGATGATCGCCGGTTCGGCTTCGGGCTCGCCCTATGGTGCCATCGGCTTCTCGCGTGAGATGGCGCTGATGCTCGCCTACGAGGGCCCGATCGTGTTGATCGTCGCCGCGGTCGGCATGCGCACCGGGATGGCCGAAGGCCATTGGGTGACCTTCTCGCTGACGGAGATCGTCCGTTACCAGCAGACGCACGGCTGGTTCCTGTTCGATCCGATCCTGTGGCCGGCGGTCGCCGCCTTCGCCTTCTTCTATCCGGCTAATCTCGGCATCGTGCCGTTCGATATCCCGGAGGCCGAGACCGAAGTGCTGGAAGGGCCGTTGCTCGAATACTCGGGTCCCGCGCTCGGCCTGTTCAAAGTGATGTCGGCCTTGAAAGCCGTCGTCGTGCTCGGCCTCGGCATCGCGCTGTTCCTGCCGCTGCCGTTCACCGGGCCGCTCGCCTTCGTCGGCTGGCTCGCGGAGATCATCGTGCTGATGCTCGTCGGCGTCACCGCGTTGCGCGTCTCGGCCGGTCGCATGCGCATCGACCAAGCCTTCGTGTTCTTCCTCAAGTGGCCGCTGCTGCTCGCGATCGCGAGCGTTGCCGCCGTCGCTCTCGCCGCCGGAGGCTTGTCATGACCTTCATCAACAGACTCAAGGACTTCGCTGTCAAGTCGCCGTGGCTCTACCGGATCAATGGCGGTTCCTGCAACGGTTGCGACGTGGAACTGGCAACGACCGCCTGCATCCCGCGCTACGACGTCGAGCGGCTGGGATGCCAGTACTGCGGCAGCCCGCGCCACGCCGACATCGTGCTGATCACCGGGCCGTTGACCCGCCGCGTGCTCGATGCGGCGCGGCGCGTCTACGACGAAATCCCCGATCCGAAGGTGACGGTGGCTGTCGGCGTGTGCCCGATTTCCGGCGGCATCTTCCGCGAATCCTACGCGGTGTGCGCGCCGATCGACCAGTACTTCCCCGTTGATGTCAACGTGCCCGGCTGTCCGCCGCGGCCGCCGGCGATCATCGAGGGTGTCGCCAAAGCCATCGCGATCTGGCGGCAGCGGCTGTGAGGAGGACGTCATGAATTTTCTCTCGCTCTTCGCTCGCAACCTGCGGCGGGGCCCCTATACGGAAGCGTTTCCCTTCGGCCCCGCCAAGACGCCGGAACATTTGCGCGCACGCATCACCTTTGATCCCAAGCAATGCGAAGGATGCAGGTTATGCGAAAAAGTATGTCCTGCGGGGGCCATCCGCTTCACGCGCACGCCCGGCGGCATGACCTTCGACTGCTGGCATGCGACCTGCGTGTTCTGCGGAACATGCGAGTTCTATTGCCCGACCAAGGCGGTCAAGCAGTCCAACGACTGGCATCTGGCGCACGCGCAGGGCGAAAAATACGCCCAGGTGGAGCACGGGTTGATCCCCAACCAGATCTGCGTCGAATGCGGCGCCAAGGCGCTCGATACGGCGCCGGCCGTGTCGCACATCAAGCCGCCGTTGTCGGCCGAAGAGGTCACCGAGCTGCGCGCCCGCTGCCCGAAATGCCGCAACAAGTATCTACGCTCGAGGAAGACGTCATGACCACCCGGTTGCCCACTGACATCGAAGCGAGGCTTCTGGCGGCCGCGCCCGGCGGGATCGAGTTCTCGTCGGAGAAGAACGTGCAGGGCGTCACCTACGCCTGGTGCGGGCTTGCTCAGACGGCCGATCTCGCCTCCGTCGCCAAGCTGCTCGTCGAACTCGGCGCCCGCCTTTCCATGATCTCCGGCTTGCAGCCGCCGGCTCCGGCCGTAGAGGAGGAGGAAGAGGAAGACGACGAGGCCGAGGACAGCGAGGACAAGGCCGAGCCGGTCGAAAAGCCGGCGCCGACGACGTTTGGCGGCACGGCAATCGACGGCACGACCTATGAGATCAACTACCATTTCGATATCGGCGGCGACACGCTGACCGTCATCGCCTATGCGCCGCACGAAGGCTCGGTGCCGTCGCTGACGCCCTACTTCCGCCCGGCGAGCTGGCCGGAACGCGAAATCATGGAAATGTATGCCGTGACCTTCGACGGCCATCCGGACCCGCGGCGCCTGTTCATCGATGCGTCGATCGACAAGGCCGTGCTCGAACGGCTGATCCCCTACTCCACTCTCGTCAACGCCGCCAGCACCAAGGATCTGTGGGATCGCGTGCTCGCCGGCAAGGGAGGCCAGTCATGAGCGCCGATCCGCAGATCTCCAAGGTTTCCACCATTCCGGTCGGGCCACTGCACGTCGCGCTCGAGGAGCCGATGTATTTCCGCATCGACGTCGATGGTGAGAATGTCACCGGCGTCGACATCAATGCCGGCCATGTGCATCGCGGCGTCGAATACCTGACGATGAAGCGCACCATGACGCAGAACGTGGTGCTGACCGAGCGCATCTGCTCGCTGTGTTCCAACAGCCATCCCGAGACGTTCGTGATGGCGGCGGAGAACATCGCCGGCATCACCATTCCGGAACGCGCGGCATTTCTGCGCGTCATCGCGGCCGAAGTGAAGCGGGTGGCGTCGCACCTGTTCAATGTCGCGATTCTCGCGCATCTGACGGGCTACGAGATGCTGTTCATGCATGTCATGCAGATCCGCGAGATCGCGCAGGACCTGAAGGAGACGGTGTTCGGCAATCGCATGGATCTCGCCGCCATGTGCATCGGCGGGGTGCGCTACAACCTCGACGCCGAAATGACGGCCTATATGCTCGGCGCGCTCGACAAGCTCGAGCCGGAAGTGCAGGCGATCATCAAGACCTACAAGACCAACTCCTCGATCCTCAGGCGCACCCGCGGCGTCGGCGTCATCGCCAAGGATGAGGCGATTTCGGTCGGCGCGGTCGGACCGGTGGCGCGTGCCGCCGGCATCGACTACGACGTGCGCGTGGTGGCGCCCTATGCCGCCTACAACAAGCTGACGGTGCCGGTGCCGACGCTGAAGGACGGCGACGTGTGGTCGCGCGCCATGATCCGGCTGTACGAGGTCGCCAATTCCATCCAGATGCTGCGCGACTGCCTGAAGCTGTTGCCGGGCGGTGCGATCAACCTCGGCGAACGCCCTGATATTCCGGCCGGGCGGGCAGTGGCCAAGTGCGAGGCGCCGCGCGGCGAACTGATCTACTACCTGAAGACCAACGGCGAGGAGATCCCGGAGCGGGTCAAGTGGCGTGTGCCGAGCTTCATGAACTGGGATGCGTTGCATTTCATGTTCAAGGGCTCCAAGATCGCCGACATCGCCATCATCGTGAATTCGATCGATCCCTGCGTTTCCTGCACCGAGCGGTGAGGAACAGGCGAGTGCGGGCGCGCCAGCCCGCGACACCAGAGCATCGGACCCGGAAGTGGGAACCGGTTCCGGGATAATCCGATGCTTGCACAAGAAGAAGGAGCGCGGGGCCGATCTTGATCGGCTCGCCGGCGCTCCGGCAACCGACAGAAAGGATAGACATCATGGCTCATCAGATCGCCACCGACACCTGCACCGCTTGCGGCGCCTGCGAACCGGAATGCCCGAATTCGGCCATCAGCCATAAGGGCAAGGTTTACAAGATCGACGCCAAGAAGTGCAAAGACTGCGTCGGCTCGTTCGACAGCCCGCAGTGCGTCGACGTCTGCCAGTCCGGCAGCATTTCCAAGATCGCTGCCTGACGACGGCGGTTTTACCTGTTACCGCCGAAGCGGCGGCGCCAAGCCGAGCGAACGCAGACCGCGGCCAAGCGGTCGCGTTCGTCAGTCGCCCGGATGCGATCCCACACCCGTCAGAGGATCGCGCCTGGCGCTGCAACGGTTTCCTCCCAACCCGCTCGCTTCGTCGTGCGTCCCGGCCCCGAGGCCTCCCGTCGGTGCCTCGAGTCGGAGATGCGACTGTCGGTCGCGGGGTAGCGATGCCCCCGACCACTCTTCTTTGCTGTAGCCGGACGAACTGGCCGCGTCGAAATCGCTGCCCGATCCGCGCGGGCCGCAGCCGGCCGCGTCGCCGGATACGACCGCCTGTCGGGCGTGCAGATGCAACGCCTCATTTCGACAGCGCCGGGTCTGTCGTGCGCGACGATGCGACCTGAGCGCGACGTCGCCGTCACATAGCTAGAGTGTCTTCGACCTGAGCGAAGACGCAAGACTGCACTAGCTGTTGTTCGAGCGTATTCCTGTCCGACGAGCCTCCGGCCTCTCGGGGATATGCTCTAGAAGGAGGTTGGCCGTGACCGATGAATCCTTCCGTGTTGCCGAATTGATCTTCGAGGGGACGACCTGCAGCCACGTTCTCGCCAAACTGGCGCTCGAAGCGCAGCGACAGTCGAGCCCGGAACTGATGCGCGCCATGGCTGGGCTCAACCAGGGCCTGGGGCACGCCTATGTCTGCGGCGCCCTGACCGGCGGCTGCTGCGTCATCGGGCTCTATGCCGGACGCGGCAGCGACGACCGCTCGGAGCATCCCGACTTCGCCGAGATGCTGGACGACTACGTCAAGTGGTTCGAGGCGACGACCGCCGAGTACGGTGGCCATGATTGCCTCAACATCATCCACGGCGACAAGCACGTGCAGGAGCGGCGCTGCCCCGGCCTGATCGTCGACGCGTGGATGAAGATCAAGGAAATTCTGGAAAAGCATCACATCGAGGTCGATGCGCCGCCGCCCGTCGACTGGGAACTGGCCTGACCGCAGCCGCCCGGCGTGATGCCGCAGCGGGCCGACGCCGAGGCTCTCGGCCCGACCGCCGGCCCCGCGTTCGGCCCCCCGCGTTCGGCTTGGGGACTTGGCTCGCGGGGCGTTCGGGCCGCGGCAGCCGGTTCGCCGACAACTCAGGCTCTGCGCGATCGGGTTGAGGCAGCCCGATCCTTATCGATGTTTTCATCGAAGTTATCGTTATAGGTAAATTACCCGATACATAGTTTCCCGCATACTCCTAACATCGTTACTCGCATGCGGTGGACGCATCGGCCGATTGACGCACGTCAACGTGTGGCGATGCGCGAATGCGCATGGTGCCTCTAGGCACGGTGCTCGCCCGCGGCGGCGAATGACGGCGTCCGACCCGGTCTGGGCGCCCGCAGCATATCCGATCGGATGTCATTGTCCGATCGCGACTTGCAGCGGATTCGATCAAGAGTTTGGAGCGCGACGCCGTCACATCGTCCCCGTGACGGTATCGGGCTCTAGGGAGGCGCTGGTGTTCATTCCCAACTCGCCCCGTGTCCAAGTCCTGCCGGAAAGCACCGACACGCCCGGGCCGGCATCGCTGTCGATCGGTCCCCGTGCTGGCGAGGCCCTATCTGGCGAGGCCCGGTCTGGCGAGGAATGCGTGCCGGCGCCAATCCAGCGGTCCTGGCAGCGCAGCTTCGCCACGGGGCTCGGTGGCCATTCCGCCCCGGACGTGCGTGTCATGTCGTTCCCGCGATTCAAGCAATTGCGCCAGGAGAACGAGGCGCTGCTCAGGGCCGCGCGCGGCGAGATGGAGGCGCTCTCCCGCGACATGAGCGCAACCGGCGGGGTCGTCATCCTTGCCGACCGAAACGGCGTGATCCTGCATGCGGTCGGCCGCGGCGCCTTCGCCGAGACGGTGCGTCGGCTCGATCTGCGCGAGGGCGCCGGCTGGGACGAGACCACCATCGGCACCAGCGCCATCGGCGCGGCCTTGGTCGAAGGCCAGGCGATCTCGGTCAACGGTGCCGAACATTTCTTCGACCTGCACGGCGACCTCAATTGTTCGGCGGTGCCCGTGCTCGATTCGACCGGGCAGATCGTCGGCGTGCTCGACGTCACCCATGCCGCCGACGTGCCGCAGACGCATGCGCTGGCGCTGGTCAGCCGAGCGGTCGAGCAGATCGAATACCGGCTGTTCCAGGCACAGTTCCGCGACCACGAGCGTATCAGCTTCCATTCCGATCCCTATCTCATCGGCAGCGCGCACGAGGGGGTCGTGGCGCTCGAGGACGATCGCGTCGTCGGCGCCAACCGCCATGCGCTCGAACTGTTGAAGATCGGCTGGAAGGCGGTCGGCGAGGCGCATGTCGGGCAGATCTTCAAGGTGGTCGACGGGTCGTTCCGGCGCAAGACCGGCAGCGACGACTGCGTCGTGCGCACCCGCTCCGGGCACATGCTGCACGCCCAGGTCACGGCGCGCCGCCCCGGCAGCCTGATCGGGCCGGCGCCGATCGAGGTGTCGTCGGAGGCCGTGGGCTCGGTGCCGAATGCGGCGCACGACAGGGGCGCGCCGGTCGCTGCGGCCTCGCCCGCGCCGCTCCCCCCCCGGCAGGCCTCGCAGCAGCAGGCGAGCGCCGACCATTGCAGTCAGTGCCGTTCCGACCGGTTCGCGGCGCGCCAGGGCTGGAGCGCATTCGACCGCTTCGGCCGCTCGCTGTCCGGACCGACCGCCGGTTCGGGGCTCGGAATTTCGGGACCGCGGGACCAGGAACGTATGCGGGAGATCGTCGAGCGGTTGATGCAGGGGCCGCTCGTCCGCCAGTTCGACACCCGCAAGGTCAGGGCCGGCCAGCTGATCTACGGCGCCGACGTCGACAAGGCGAGCCCGCTGGGGCTGCTCATTGTGCGCTCCGGGCGGCTGCGCGGCTTTTCCTCGTTCGAGGGCAAGGAACTGACCCTGTTCACCCTCGACGCCGGCGAAGTCGTGCCGATCGATTGCAATTCGACCTTCGAGGTGAAGAAGGACGGCGAGATCGTCATCCTGTCGATGGCGACCTTCGAGGGACTGGCGCATTGCGATCCCGACCTCGCCATCTCGGCGGTCCCGGCGATCTACGGCATGCTGCAGAAATCGCTGAAGACGATCGAGGACATGGTATTCCGCGGCGTGCGCGAGCGCTTCATCCGCGTGCTTTGCGACACCGCCGAGCGCGACGGGCAGGAGAGCCTCGACGGTATCGTCATCGAGACGCCGCCGAAGGCGGAAGAATTCGCCATGCAGATCGGCGCTACCCGCCAGTCCGTCTCCAGCATCATCGCCGAGCTGATCCGCGATGGGCTGGTGCGGCGGCTTGGAGCCACTGCCATGGTCATCGCCGATATGGACCGGCTCCGACAGCAGCTGGGGTGA
>JARLIU010000240.1 GCA_031291595.1 Ancalomicrobiaceae bacterium
GCCGTATGCGTCTCGATCAGTTCGTCCGGCGTGGCGATGAAGTGCAACGGGCTGTCGTGCGCCTGCATGACGACGCGCGCCTCCGCCACCACCTGGCAGGAATGCACGGTGGTGACCAGCGGTGCGCCCGGCGGTACCAGGTTCAGCGCGCGAAAGATGCCGAGTTCCAGGTCGGCGAAGCCCGCGCCCTTGCCGGTGCGGCCGCCGTCCCTTGTCACCGCCACGCAGCCGACGCAGAAGACGTCCATCGGCCGCATGTCCTGGAAGCGTACCCGCCTGCCGACCTCGACGAACACCTCGGCGCGGGCCGCATCGGCGAAAGCGATGTTGCGGCGCGCAAGGCTTTCGGGATCGAGTTCGACGAAGGGGAGATCGTCGGTCAAATTCGGGATCGGCGCATACAACAGCTTGCCGTCTTCCAGCGCCCGCCGGCGCACCGGGATCTGCGGCGGGTCCGGATTGCATTTGACGATCCTGGCCGACTGCCAGAACGGGGCTGACGCCAGATGCGCAGCCGCCGCCTCGGCGCCGTGGAAATTCGGGATGTGGTCGCGAATCGGCGCGATGCCGATGCCGCTTTCCTCCAGGTAGGACCAGACTTCGGCGCGGATCGCTGCCTTCTCGGCGTGCCGCCCCTGCCACTTCGATCGATCGACGTCTGCCATGGTTCACATACTCGGGTCCGGAATGATTGACACATGCGCCGCGGCGACTTTCCAGCCGGCCGGCGTCTTGACCCACGTCTGCATCTGGCGGCCGACGCGGCCGGGCGCGGTTTCGCGGCGAAACAGGGTTGAAGCCACGCCGAAGTCGCGCCCGTAGGTGGTGATCACCGTGCGTTCCAGCCGGCGGGCCAGGCCGATGGGCGAGCGCGCGGCGCGAAAGGCAGCGATCTGATTATAGCCGTAAAGGTTCTCGGCGCCGCCGTAGCGGATGGTCTCCGGGCTGTCGAGAAACAGTGCATCGAGGCTCGCCACGTCGTTCCTGGTGAGCGCCCGTTCGTAGACATCGAAGGCGGCGGTGAGCTCGGCCTTCACCTCGGGAATGTTGACCTCCATCGTCAGACCTCCGCTACGGGAGCCCGGGCGATACCGGACGTTTCCAGGTATCGGGCGACCTTGAGGGCCGTCGCTTCGGCCCAGGGCGCGGCGATGATCTGCACGGCGATCGGCAGATGCGTCGACTTGAGCCAGATCGGCGCGGCGACGACCGGCAGGCCGACGAAGGAGATCGGCTGGGTGAAGACGCCGATGTTGGCCCTGAGCGGCATTTCGACGCCGTCGAGGGTCAACAGCTTCTCGCCCGACTTCGGCGCCACGCATGGCGTCGCCGGGGCGATGAGGATGTCGTACGTCTCGAAGACCTTGTTCATTTCGGCGCGAAACCACGACCTGAGCTTCTGCGCCTTGGTGACCCACAGGGCCGGGATCATGGTGTTGGCGAGGAAGCGGTCGCGGGTGTCTGGGTCGAAATCGGCGGCGCGGGCTCTCAGCCGGTCGAAATGCAGCGACGCGCCTTCCGCCCCGGTGATCAGATAGGCGCCAGCGCGGGCACGCGCCACCTCGGGCAGCTCGATCTCGGCTGTCGCATCAAGCGCCTTGCAGACAACATCGACCGCGGCATTGGCCTCGGCGTGACCTTTGGCGAAATAACCGCCGAGCCGGGCCACCCTGAGGCCGGCTATGCCATCGTCGAGCGTCTCGGACGAAGGCTCGACCGGGCGGTTCGACAGATGCGGATCCTCGGCGTCCGGGCCCTGGCAAACGTCGTAGGCGAGCGCCAGATCAGCGACGGACCGCGCGATTGGTCCGAGATGATCGAGGCTCGGCACGAAGGGGAACGAGCGCGCCCGCGACAGCCGGCCGTAGGTCGGCTTCAGTCCGAACAAGCCGCAGAATGACGATGGCACGCGGATCGAGCCGTTGGTGTCCGAGCCGAGCGCCAAGGGCACCATGCCGCTCGCCACCGCGGCGCCGGAACCGCTCGATGAACCGCCGGTCATGCGAGAGGTATCGTGCGGGTTGAGGCAATTGCCGTCATGCACATTTTCACCAGTGAAATCATAGGCGTATTCGCCCATGTTCAAGCCGCCCGTGAGGACGGCGCCGGCTGCCTCCAGGCGTTGGACGAGAGTCGCATCGGCCGCCGCCGGGGCGAGCTCGCGGTTGATCTTGGAGCCGGCACGGGTCGGCAGTCCCCTGATGTCGAACAGGTTCTTGACCGCGAAGGGCACACCCGCCAAGCGACCGGGATCACGGCCGGCAGCGACATCCGCATCGACGACACGGGCCCGGGCGATGGCGCGATCGACGGCGACATCGGTGAAGGCGTTGATGTTCGGATCTTTGGCCGCGACATGGGCAAGGCTCGCCTCGACCACCGTCTCGGCCGACACTCTGCCCGAACGGACGGCCGCGCCGATCTCGCTCGCCGAGGAAAACAGGATATCGCTCATCGGCCGGCCTCGACCCCAAACCCAGCGGTAAAGACGGGCGCCGGCTCGGCGTGGTCGCCGAGATCAAGCCCCGTGACGAGGTCGGCAGCGCGCTTCACCGCTGCCATGTTGGCGACGACTCCCGGCCGCCAGTCCGGCAGGATCGTCAGACCCAGAGTGGCCGCCATCAGCGCAACGTAGGCTTCGACATCGAATTCCGCCGTCATTTTGCCTCCCTCACCGCCGCCTCGAGCGTCGCGAACGGCGCCGTCCAGCCGACGATCGCTCCTTGCGCCCGGATCATGGCGATCGCCGCCGCCTTGAATTCGGGGAAATAACTCTCGGTCGCATCCTCGACGAGGAGGCAGTCGTAGCCGCGGTCGTTGGCCTCGCGCATGGTCGTCTGCACGCAGACCTCCGTCGTCACGCCGGCGAACACCAGGTGGGTGATGCCCTTCAGCCGCAGGATGTCGCCGAGCGCCGTGGCGTAGAAGGCGCCCTTGCCGGGTTTGTCGATGACGATTTCGCCGGCGAGCGGCGCCAGTTCCGGGATGATGTCGTTGCCCGGCTCGCCCCGGATGAGGATGCGGCCCATCGGCCCCTCGTCGCCGATCTTCAGTGTCGGGCTGCCGCGCAAGCGCTTGGCCGGCGGGCAATCGGCAAGATCGGCGGAATGGCTCTCGCGGGTGTGGACGATGGTCCAGCCGTTGTCGCGGAACAGGCCGATCAGTTTCGCCGTGGTCGGCACGATGGCCGAAAGCAGCGCGACATTGTTGCCGAGCGTCTCGCCGAAGCCGCCGGGCTCGACGAAATCGCGCTGCATGTCGATGACGACGAGCGCCGTCTTCTCCGGGGGGAAGCTGTAGGCGAAGGGTTCGGCGGCGACGGTGATCATGTTGTGAGCCTCAGGCGCGGTTCGACATCGCCCCTCACCCGGCCTTCCGCCACCCTCTCCCACAACCCGCGGGGGCGGACGTGCCGCGAGGTCCAAGCCACCCCTCCACTGGGCTCAAGCCCCC
>JARLIU010000241.1 GCA_031291595.1 Ancalomicrobiaceae bacterium
CCCGCCGCGTTTTCCCCTTGCCCCGCCCTTCCGCCGGGCCTATTTTCCGGCCGCTTTTGCGGCGCGGCAGTCCGAGCGCCGCCGTCAATCCGGAGATGAAACCGATGGCATTCCTCAGCGACAGTCTTTCGCGCATCAAGCCGTCCGCCACGATTGCCGTGACGAACAAGGCGCGCGAACTGAAAGCCGCGGGCAAGGACGTCATCGGTCTCGGCGCCGGCGAACCGGACTTCGATACGCCCGACAACATCAAGGAAGCCGCCATCAAGGCGATCCGCGACGGCAAGACCAAGTACACCGCCGTCGACGGCATCCCGGAGTTGAAGGCGGCGATCGTCGCCAAGTTCCAGCGCGAGAACGGGCTCAGCTACAAGCCGAGCCAGATCTCGGTCGGCGTCGGCGGCAAGCAGGTGCTGTACAACGCTCTCCTCGCCACCTTGAACCCCGGCGACGAAGTGATCATCCCGGCGCCCTACTGGGTGAGCTACCCGGACATCGTCCTCCTCGGCGGCGGCACCCCGGTGTTCGTCGAGACCTCGCTCGCCACCAGCTTCAAGCTGGCGCCCGAGGCGCTCGAGGCAGCGATCACGCCGAACACCAAGTGGCTGATCTTCAACTCGCCGTCAAACCCGTCGGGCGCGGCCTATTCGCGCGCCGAACTCAAGGCGCTGACCGACGTGCTGGTTCGCCATCCCCACGTCTGGGTGATGACCGACGACATGTACGAGCACCTCGTCTACGACGACTTCGTCTTCACCACGCCGGCCGAGGTCGAGCCTTCGCTCTACGAGCGCACCCTGACGGTGAACGGCGTGTCCAAGGCCTACTGCATGACCGGCTGGCGTATCGGCTACGGCGCCGGTCCGGAAAAGCTGATCAAGGCGATGGCGACCCTGCAGAGCCAGTCGACGTCGAACCCGACCTCGATCTCGCAATATGCCTCGGTCGAGGCGCTGAATGGCTCGCAGGACTTCATCGCCAAGAACAATGCGGTGTTCAAGCAGCGGCGCGACCTGATCGTCTCGATGCTGAACCAGGCCAACGGCATCAAGTGCCCGACGCCGGAAGGCGCCTTCTACGTCTACCCCTCCTGCGCCGGCACGATCGGCAGGAAAGCGCCCTCGGGCCGGGTGATCGCGACCGACGAGGACTTCGTCACCGAGCTGTTGGAATCCGAGGGGGTCGCCGTGGTGCAGGGGTCCGCCTTCGGGTTGGCGCCGCACTTCCGCATCTCCTATGCGACCGCCACTTCGGCGCTCGAGGAAGCCGGCCACCGCATCCAACGGTTCTGCGGCAACCTGCGCTGACGCTCGCTGCGGGCGACCCCTCGGGGTCGCCCCACCCGACTTTCCCCAATTTATCCGCGAGCTGTGTCGCGCCGGCACCGCACATGCGAGAAAACGCGTGTGCGCACCGCTAGCGCCTTGATTCGACCGGCTCGGATGTTTTCAAATTCCTGTTGTTGTGTCTATCTTGGCGCATATTTTCATCACCCGCCTAAGTCGGGTGCGGGGAGGCTTGCATGGCGAACTGGTTTGTAAGTGTGAATGGCGAACAGAAGGGTCCTTATCCGACCGAACAATTGCGCCAATTGGTTGCCGACGGCTTCATTTCCCGCGACGCCTATGTTTGGCGCGATGGCATGGCGCAGTGGCAGCTGTTGTCGCAGGTGCGGCTGAGCGACGATCCGGCCGGCGCCCCGGTCGAGCCTGCGCGGCCAGCCGCCGCGTCCTACAACACCCCGCAGCCGAGCTATCAGGGCGGCCAGGGCGGCTATCAGCAGCCGAGCGGTTTTCAGCAACCCGGTGGCTATCAGCAGAGCCCCTACCAGCAGTCCGCCCCGCAGGCTTACGGCCAACAGGGCTATGCGAACCCCGTATCCGACGCTCGCAATCGCGGCTATTTCAGCTTCCAGGGCCGCATCGGGCGGAAGACCTTCTGGCTCAGCTACGTGCTGTTGCAGACGATCGTCATCGTCGTCCTCGGCATCATCGGCACCGTGCTGGCCCAGACGATGATGTCGATCAACGACGAAGGCATGCCGGTCTTTGCCCCGCCCTTCTACGTCTTCCTGGCAGTTTGCGGCGTCATCTACATCTTCCTGTTGATCGGCGGCCTCGCCGGCGCGGTGAAGCGCCTGCACGACCGCGACCGGACCGGCTGGTTCATCTTCATCCAGCTGATCCCGATCGTCGGCCCGATCTGGTTCATCGTCGAGGTCGGCTTCCTGCGCGGCACGCCAGGGGCCAACCGCTATGGCGTCGACCCGCTGGCGGTGTAGCGTGAGACCACGCATGCGTTGCCGGATGCGGTAGCCTCCGGCAACGTCGGCATTGCGACCCCAGGCGGGATCGATATCCGGGCCGTGCGTCATCCGGCATGGCCCGAACGGGGCGCAGGCGTTGGGGCCAGGACATGGCGCTTTGGTACATCAGCGTCGGTGGCGAGCAGCGCGGCCCCTACCCGACCGAACAGCTCAGGCAGATGATCGCCGAGGCAAGCCTGCCGCCCGATGCCTTTGCCTGGCGCGACGGCATGGCGCAATGGCAGCCGCTGTCGCAACTGGAATTGGGCCCGCCGCAACTGCCGCCACTGTCGTCGCTCCCGCCACCCGGGCCACCTGGCCCGCCACCGAACCCGGCCATGTTCCCGTGTCGCGGCTGCGGCCGTCCGATCCACCTGTCCGCCGTCGCCTGTCCGCATTGCGGTGCCGTGAACGAGCACCATCCCGGCTACAGCCCGACCGACAAACGCATCCTGATCGCCTTCGTGCTGTGCTTCTTCCTCGGCGGGCTCGGCATGCACCGCTTCTACGTCGGCAAATGGGGAACGGCGATCCTGATGATTGTCACCCTGGCCGGACTGGGCATCTGGTGGCTGGTCGACATGATCATCATCGCCACCGGCAATTTCACCGACAGGGACGGCAACAAGATCACCGTATGGCTGTGAGCGGGCGGCCGGCGGGCAGCAAGCATCCGTTCATGCGGCTTGATCGGGCGGAGCTAGGGTGTGGCGATGGCGAACCGAATCGCGTTTTTCCGCCGCGCCGACTGGCTGCACGCCGGCCGCATCACTGCCTATGCCCGCATCTTCGTCGCCGTGCTGGTCCTCGCCGCCATCGGCTGGGTGGCGGCGTCGAAGGGCCTGATCGACCCCGCCGGCCATCCGATCGGCACCGATTTTCTCGACGTCTATGCCGCCGGGCTGATGGCCCGCGCCGGCCACGCCGCCCAGGCTTACGACTGGCAGGCGCACGGCGCGGTGGAAGCGTCCATTGTCGCCTTCGACGGCTACTACGGCTGGCACTATCCGCCGATGTTCCTGTTCCTCGCCGAACCGCTGGCAGCGCTGCCCTATCTCGCCGCGCTCGGACTCTATCTGGCCGCAACCTTCGCCCTCTACCTCGCCGCCATGCCGATGCTGGCGCCGCGTCCGGCCAGCGCGGCCACGTCTTGGCCCGCCGCAGCGCCGCTGTGGTGGGCCGCCGGCTTTCCCGCCGTCTTCGTCAACCTCGGCCACGGCCAGAACGGCTTTTTGACCACTGCGCTGCTCGCCGGCGGTCTCGCCTCGATGCCGAAACGCCCGATCGTCGCCGGCGTGCTGTTCGGCTGCCTCGCCTACAAGCCGCAATTCGCCGTCCTCATCCCGGTGGCGCTGCTCGCCGGCCGACAGTGGAAGACCTTCGCCGTCGCCGCCGTCACCGCCGGCCTGCTGGCACTTGCCTCGCTCGCCGTGTTCGGCCCGGACACCTGGCGCGCCTTCTTCGCCTCGCTGCAAACGACCCGCACAATCGTGCTCGAACAGGGCGCCACCGGCTGGCCCAAGATCGTCAGCGCGTTTTCCGCCGTGCGCATTCTCGGCGGTGGCATCGCCGCCGCCTACGCGGTGCAGACTGCGACGACACTCGTCGCCGTCGCCGCCGTCGCCTGGGTGTGGGTTCGCCGTCCGAACTCGGCGCTGGCCGCCGGTCTGACGGCGCTCGCCGTGCCGCTGACCACGCCCTACGTGCTCGACTACGACCTGATGGTGCTAGCCCCCGCCGTCGTCCTCCTGGCCCGCTCGGGGCTGGAAACCGGCTTTCGCCCTTGGGAAAAACTCTGCCTTGCCCTGGTCACGCTCTCCCCCCTCATCGCCCGAGCCATCGGCACCGGCCTGGGCCTGCCCATCGTGCCGGAGATTCTGCTGCTGACGCTGGCGGTGTTTCTGAGGCGGATGGGCGACGACCCGGAATCACGCGCTCCGCAGCAACCCGGTTGAATACGGGCTTCTCCTTGGCACGGGTGATTCGGCCACCCCTCTCCCGGGCTTCGCCCACCCTCCCCCACAAGGGGGGAGGGCGATGGTGGCCGAGCTGAATTCTCCAGCACCGCCGAGTCCGTGGCTCCTGCTCCCTCCCCCCTTGTGGGGGAGGGTGGGTGAAGCCCGGGAGAGGGGCGACCAGAATCCAGCCTCGCCCACTCCTGCCTCTCCCTGTCAGCATCCGCCGTCCGACGATCTTCCCTCGCGCGCCCGGGCGGCCCATATTGGGGCCATGTCACGCTTGCCCAAATCCTCTGTCGCCCATCCTTCACCCGCTCCCGAACCGAAGCCCGGCTTCGGCGAGATGCCGCAGGCCGGCTTCGACGTCGGCCCCGTGCCGTTTTCCGGCGACATCGGCGACTGGGTCCGCCAGATCGGCGAGGAGGCGGCCAAAACGCCCGCGCCGAAGCCCGCCAAGGCGAAGGCCGACGCTCCAGCCAAGTCGCGCGGCACCAAATCCGGCAAGACCAAGTCCGATGCTTCTTCCCCGCGCGAACGCGCGGCGGGCGGGCTCAATCCCGTCGCCGGCATCGATATTTCGCTGGAAGAGGCCGAGGCCATGCCGCAGGCCGGCGCCACGGCCTCGGTGGCAGCGCTGTCGGCGCTGATCGAATCCGGCAATCCGCTATTCAAGAACGGCGAACTCTGGCAGCCGCACCGCCCCGAGCGGCCGGAGAAATCCGAGGGCGGCATCCCCTTGCGCATCGTGTCGGAGTTCGAACCGAAGGGCGACCAGCCGACCGCCATCGCCGATCTGGTCGAGGGCATCGGCCGCGACGACAAGATGCAGGTGCTGCTGGGCGTCACCGGCTCCGGCAAGACGTTCACCATGGCCAAGGTGATCGAGGCCACTCAGCGTCCGGCGCTGATCCTCGCCCCCAACAAGACGTTGGCGGCGCAGCTCTACGGCGAATTCAAGAGCTTCTTCCCCAGCAATGCCGTCGAATATTTTGTCTCCTACTACGACTATTACCAGCCGGAAGCCTATGTTCCGCGCACCGATACCTATATCGAGAAGGAATCGTCGATCAACGAGCAGATCGACCGCATGCGCCATTCCGCCACGCGGGCGCTGATGGAGCGCGACGACTGCATCATCGTCGCCTCGGTCTCCTGTATCTACGGTATCGGTTCGGTCGAGACCTATACCGCCATGACCTTTCCGATCACCGTCGGCGAACGCGTCAATCAGCGGCAGCTGCTCGCCGACCTGGTGGCGCTGCAATACAAGCGCAACGACATCCTGTTCCAGCGCGGCTCGTTCCGGGTGCGCGGCGATACCATCGAGATCTTCCCGGCCCACTACGAGGATCGCGCCTGGCGGATCTCGTTGTTCGGCGACGAGATCGAATCGATCGTCGAGTTCGATCCGCTCACCGGTCAGAAGGCGCAGGACCTGAAATCGGTGAAGGTCTACGCCAATTCGCACTATGTGACGCCGAAGCCGACGCTGCAGCAGGCGATCCAGTCGATCAAGAGCGAGCTCAAGCATCGCCTCGACGAGCTCAACGCCGCCGGCCGGCTGTTGGAGGCGCAACGGCTGGACCAGCGCACCACCTACGACCTGGAAATGCTCGAGGCGACCGGCTCTTGCGCCGGCATCGAGAACTATTCGCGCTACCTCACGGGGCGCAAGCCCGGCGAGCCGCCGCCGACGTTGTTCGAATATCTCCCCGACGACGCCCTGGTGTTCGTCGACGAGAGCCATGTCACCATCGGCCAGATCGGCGGCATGTATCGCGGCGACTTCCGGCGAAAAGCCACGCTGTCGGAATTCGGTTTCCGCCTGCCCTCCTGCATGGACAACCGGCCGCTGCGCTTCGAGGAATGGAACGCCATGCGGCCGATGACGGTCTGCGTCTCGGCCACTCCGGGCAAATGGGAGATGGAGGAGGCCGGCGGCGTGTTCGCCGAACAGGTGATCCGTCCGACCGGACTGATTGATCCTCCGATCGACATCCGCCCGGCCAAGTCGCAGGTCGAGGACCTGCTCGGCGAGGTCAAGGCGACGGCGCTCGCCGGCTATCGCAGCCTCGTCACCACGCTGACCAAGCGCATGGCCGAGGACCTGACGGAATATCTGCATGAGCACGGCGTGCGCGTCCGCTACATGCACTCCGACGTCGAGACCTTGGAGCGCATCGAGATCATCCGCGATCTCCGCCTCGGCGCCTTCGATGTGCTGGTGGGCATCAACCTGTTGCGCGAAGGGCTGGACATCCCCGAATGCGCCCTGGTCGCCATCCTCGATGCCGACAAGGAGGGCTTCCTGCGCTCCGAGACCTCGCTGATCCAGACCATCGGCCGTGCCGCGCGCAACGTCGACGGGCACGTGATCCTCTATGCCGACAACATGACCGGCTCGATGGAGCGCGCCATCGCCGAGACCAACCGCCGCCGCGACAAGCAGACGGCCTACAACATCGAAAACGACATCACCCCGGCGACCATCAAGCGCGGCATCCAGGACCTGCTGAATTCCGTCTACGAGCAGGATCACGTCACCGTCGACGCCGGTTTCGCCGAAGCCGGCAGCCTGGTCGGCCACAATCTGCAGGCACATCTGGCGGATCTGGAAAAGCGCATGCGCGACGCCGCCGCCGATCTCGAGTTCGAGACCGCCGCGCGGTTGCGCGACGAGATCAAGCGGCTGAGGGAGACCGAGCTGCTGGTCTCCGACAATCCGCTGGCACGGCAGGCGATGCTCGACGACGCCACCGGCGGGTTTGCGGGGGAACGCCCGTTCGGCAACGCCGCCAATCTGCCGAAGACCAAGGGCGGATCGGAGCGCGCCGCACGGGCAGGATCGACGCCACGCAGCCCCTCTCCCGTTGCGGGAGAGGGTGGCCGAAGGCCGGGAGAGGGGGCATCCGGCGCCCGCCCCGGCATGGGCGACTACCATCGCTCCAGCCCGTTCACCACCGACGAACCGCTGCCCGGCGCCGACAGCTTGCGTGGTCGGCGCGACAAGGAAACGGCGGCCCCGCCGCCGTCGCGGGCGCGCAAGAACTCCCTCGACGAGATGACCGTCGGCCGCACCGAGGTGCCGCTCGCCTCCGGTCCATTGCCGAAGAAGCCGCCGCCGAGTACCGGCGCCGGCACGATCGCGGCGAAGGCGAAGAGCGGATGGAAGGGGCGGAGGGGGCGGTAAAAACGCCGCCGCGCGACCCTGCGGGCGTGTCCGCCGTGGCTGCTGTTGGCCCCAAAGCGGCCATAGATTTTGCACGCGCCTGTTTGCACGGTCGAGGCCGTTGAAATCGCAATACTCAGACGGTCGTGCACAAAGCTTGCTCGTGAGCGTGGGTTGCTGACACTGGCCCGCGGGGCGCGGACGTGCCGGTAGCGCGGCGCCGAGAGCACACTCATGCGATTTTATCGCGGCGTGTCAGTGCACTGGCGACCGATATGGGCTATGCTCTACGCAGAAACGCAGATGGAAAAGTCGAGGCGATTCAGCCCAGCAGCGATCATGCACCGGACGTGCTTGCCAAGACAATACAGCTGATCGAGGCAACGCATGCGACCAAATTGAGCTAGTTATCTGCTGCACATTTGAATTCATCCCCGATGCGAGGAAGCAGATCATGGCCAGATGGACGAGAGAATGGGCATTAAGGACACCGCTCTTATTTCGCATCATTGCTGTCATCTTTATCGCTATTTCCATTTACTTCGCCTTTGCGCCGATCTCGACTCGGTTCGGTCAGATAGGCGCCTATGCCTATTGCATCGTCGGTATTGGCCTGATTGTGGTGCTATGCGCGTCGCTCCGATTGGAATTCACCGATGAGAGACCGTAGCCGCCGACCGCTGCTGTGCACAATTCAACATACCCACGCAAAGTATAGAATGAATACGCATCTTGCCGTCGCACTCTCAACTTAGATTATCACTGGAGCCTGCCCGATATCCATATCGGCGGCATCCGACGATGCTTGTTTAAAGTCTTGCTCAAAGCAACTCGCAAGCTGCGACAGATAAATGCAAAAGACCCATATCCGGAGAGGCACCCGACACCATGATGATATTTGCTCAGTGCAAGACTGCAGAAATAACTTGTGTTCGCCTGTGCGTAATGCGGCGGCGGTGACCCAAATTCAAGCAGAGCTCCAAAAGGGATAAGACATGCGCGCCTCGCTTCTGATCCTCATGCTCGTACTCACAACAGGTTCCGTATCGGCGTCCGAGACATTTCAAGTCGCCGTCGCCAACGGACGGGCCGATTTTGCATCCTCCCGATCGTTCACACCCATACCCGGCACGCGCATGAGCCAGTCGGAATGCCGTATTCCCGACCGCTGCGTCGATGCGCGCGGCCAGTGGATTTGTCCTTGTACGCAGGAAGCCAAAGCCTGCGGGTTTTGCGGACAGAGCTATTGAGCGCGTAGCCCGGTTCGAGCACCTGGCGAAATCCGTCTGAAAACTTGCTTCGGCTGGCCTGCCTTGTCAGCACATCCAAGCCGGTGCTGGCGTCGCGCTGCGGCCCAGGAGCTTACAAACCATCAGGAGATACAGAAGTGCGAAAGCTCTTGGTGAGTGTACCGTTGACTTTGGGCATCGCTCTTGCCGCACCGCCGGCAAGCCAAGCCATGATGGCGAGACTCCCATTGCCAGTGGCGGCGCATGTGATCCTTGTCGACTACGACATCTATAACGAGCCGCGCGAGGGCGGCGCCCCTCTCGACTGGTGCGTCTCGTATGCGCATGACTGCGGCTGGCCCGCGGCGAACCGATTCTGCCGCCAGATGGGCTTCCCCCGCGCCACGAAATGGGGCGTTTATCATCCCGGAGAGTCTTACGTGCCGCTCGGCAATAACCATTATTGCAGAGGGCCACAATGTAAGGCGTTGCGCGACGTTGAGTGCTCCTACTGATGTTTGCCTGGTCAAACGGATCGTCGGAACCGCCGCAGCGGCGGACTTGACGCAGATGCGCTGGCGTCAGATGGCGCAACACGCTCTCGGAGCCTTTTCGGCGGCGCAGGCGGTCCTGCGCTATCGCACGGCGCCTGAACGCCGATGAAGCGAAGCTGACGCGTTTTTCGAAGCGCTGCTCTGAGACGCGTTGCCGAAGAGACAGTCGGAGGAAAATCTCCATGGGCAAATATCCCCCGGCAACGCCGGGGGTCTCCCGCTGACGCTCGATTCTACCAGCTGAAGCATCGGGCCCGGCAGTGGCAACCGGTTCCGGGCAGAGTGCGATGCTGAAACAAGAAGACGGAGCGTCAGGCCGATCCCGGTTGGTCGGCCGGGGCTCCAGACGATGGCGCCGCCCAGGCGCAGCAATATGGACCGCATCTGCTCGGCGGTCTCCGAGCGACCGGAGCGGATTGCCGTCCCTCTCTCGGCCGTCGACAACACCCCTACCCCACCACCAGCGTCTCCACCGAATAGATCACCGGCAGGTGCTGGGCGATGAGGGACCATGAGTCGCCCTCGTCGGCACTGGCGAACAGCGCGCCGGAGTTGGAGCCGAAATAGACCCCGGCAGGGTCGAGCGCGTCGGTCGCCATCGCCTGCCGCAGGATGCACAAATAGGCGTTCTGCTGCGGCAGGCCGCCGCGCAGATCCTGCCAGCTGCGGCCGCCGTCGCGCGTGCGCCACACTGCCGCCTTGGCCTCCGGCACATAACGGCCCGCCTCGGCGCCATTGAGCGGTACGAAATACAGCGTCTCCGGATCGCGCGGGTGCGCCGCGGCGGGAAAGCCGAAGTCCGACGGCAGGCCGGCCTCGATGCTTGCCCAGTCGCCGCCGCCGTCATCCGAGCGATACATGCCGCAATGGTTCTGCTGATAGAGTCTGAGCGATTTTCCGGGCGCCCGGATCAGGCAGTGCACGCATTGCCCATGGTCCGGATAGCGCTGGCCCTCGGGCATGAAGTCGGCGCGCGTGCCGTGGTTGCGCGGCGCCCAGGTCGCCCCGCCATCGAGCGTCTCGTAGACGCCGCCAGTCGAGATGCCGACCCACATGCGGCTTTCATCCTCCGGGTCGACGACGAGCGAGTGCAGGATCAGTCCGCCGCCGCCCGGCACCCAGCTCGGGCTGGTCGGGTGGTCGCGCAAGCCCTTGACGTGGCTGAAGCTCTCGGCGTCGTCCCGACTGACGAACAGGCCCGCCGGCTCGACCCCGACGTAGATGCGCCCGTGCGCGATCGCCACGCTCCACAGCGACTTCAGCCGTGGCTGACCCTCCTCATAGGCGAGCCCCTCGCCCGACCGGCTCCAGCTCGCCCCCAAATCCGGGGACTTCCACACCGCCAATCCGACCCATTGGTTGCCACCGACGGCATAGATCGTTCCGGTCGCCGCATCGGCGATGACATGGTGGATCGGCCAATGATCGCAATAGGGACCGCGCAGGCTCCACGTCCGGCGCTCCGGCGTACTCTCGGCGAGAAACACGCCCTTGTTGGTGCCGATCAGCAGGATGACCTTGGTCATTGCCCTCTCCTCCGCTTGCAACGCCCCATTTTGCATCGTCGTTGGATAGGTATTTTCAAGTAGGCAAGAGGCGAGGTCAACCGCTCGGGCACCGTTGCCGGCGCGTTGCCCCAAACCGGTTGCCAGATCGCGGCGCCTCGGGCAACCTTGCCGCATGCTCGCCGGACCGCCCATGTCCCCCACCGCCTTCAACGCCTTCTGCGCCGCCCTCCCCGCCACGACCTACGTCATGCAGTGGGGCGGGGCGCACGTATGGAAGGTCGGGGGTAAGGTGTTCGCCATCGGCTGGGACGAGGCGGAAGGGCCGGCCTATACGTTCAAGACGTCGGAGATCGCGTTTGAGATGCTGCAGGGCGTCGCCGGTTGCCGTCCCGCCCCCTACATGGCGTCGCGCGGCCTGAAATGGATCCAGCGCTTCGAGGCGACCGGACTTTCGGACGCGGACCTCTGCGCCTATCTCGCCGAATCCCACCGCATGGTCGCGGCCGGCCTGTCGAAGAAGCGGCGGCGGGAATTGGGGTTCATCTGAGGTCGGCGACGTTCAGGGCCCGTCTTTGCCGTACGCATTTGTTTCAGCAGTGCTTTTCCTGAGACGCGCCACGTTCCGGCACATGGCTCTAGTCCCGGCTCTTGCCGTCGCGCGTCCCTGTCCGCCGCCGCAGCCTTGGGAAGCCCGGCAGCATTGCGCGCAAAATATCGTCGCGATCGAGGAAATGATGCTTGAGCGCAGCGGCGACGTGCAGCGCGACCAGTGCCAGCATTCCCCAGGCCAGCACGTGGTGCAGCGCCTTCATCTGTTCCGACAGGGCGAAGTCGGGCGCAATCAGGTTGGGCACGCTAAAACCGCCGGGCAACTCGACCGGCAGCGGCAACGGCGAGGCCGAGACCATCGCATAGCCGGTCGCGGCCAGAGCGAAGATCGCGGTGTAGATCAGGCCATGCACCAGTCGGCTGGCCAGCCGCTCGGGCCGCGACATGCCGGGCGGCCGCGGCGGTTGCACGGCTCCGAGCCGCCACAGGGCACGAATGCCCGTGAGGCCGAGTACCAGCATGCCGCAGCTCTTGTGCAGCTGGTACAGCTCGAACCGGCGCGCCGCATCCGCCGTCCCCTCCACCATGACGAGGCCCAGCGCCAGCATGAACAGGATCAGGCCGGCCGACAGCCAATGCAGCAGCCGTCCGGTGATGCTCCACTGCATCGGTGGCTCCGGGTGCGCGCTCAGTCGACCAGCGCTTCCGTGGTGACGATCAGGTTCACATCGTTGCTGATCGCCGGAAAGCCGGCATTCATGTTGAAGGCCAGTCGGTGAATGGTCCCGGTCGCGCGGAAGCCGATCTGGTTGGCGACGCTGCCGGCGGCGCGATCCAGCTCGACGTCGATCGTCAGCGGATGGGTGACGCCGCGCAATGTCAGGTTGCCGGTCACCCGACCATGGCGATCGTCGATCTTTTCGACACCGGTCGAATCGAAGCTGATCGTGGGAAAATGCGCCGCATCGAAGAACGCGTCGGTGCGCAGATAATCGTTGAACGACGGCGATCCGACATCCACCGATTTCGCCGCGACGCGAAACGCCACATGGCTCGTCGTCGGATTGTCCAGATTGATCGAGATCCGGCCGTCGAAGTCGTGGAATACCCCCTTGGTTTGCGGCCAGCCGATGGCGTCGACAACAAAGCCGATCGCGGTACGCGACGGATTGATGCGCCAGGAGCGCTGTGCGGCGGCGGCGTCGGGTGCGGCCGCGAGCATGGCCATCAGCGACGTCAACAGAACAACCCGTTGTCGGTGGCGAACCGGTCTCGGCCCCGTCATGTGTATGCCTCCTCGTCAGTGTCGGCCGATTGGAAACAGCGTCAGTGGCGACGTGCCGGCAGCAGTGGCTTGACAGACGCCATGGCACCGCTCGTCCAGGCTATCTAGCGGTGTCCGCCGATCACGCGATAGTCACAATGCCGCAAGCGATCGCTGCAGCGTCAGGCCATTCGGCTAACTCCGTCGCCCGGCCCTTCATGCCAATCCACCTTTCCCGCGCTTTCCCTGCCCCTTGATCCCCCCTCCCGCCGGGTCTATCGGTGGCCCGCCAAACCCGGAGCCTGCCGTCCATGCGCATCTGCCTGATCCACACCGCCCGCCTTCCCGTCTTCGCGTACGGCGGCACTGAACGGGTGGTGTGGGACCTCGGCACGGCGCTGCATGCGCTCGGCCATTCCGTCACCCTGCTCGCCGGCGAGGGCACGACCTCGGACTTCGCCCGCGTCATCCAGATCGACAAGAAGCGGCCGTTGCGGGAGCAGATCCCGCGCGACGTCGACGTCGTCCACTTCCAGGGCGTGCACGGCTTCGATCCCGATACCGAGTTCGACCTGCCCTACGTCATGACCGAACACGGCAATGCCTTTTCCGGGCAGTTGCACCGCTATCTGAACTCGCTGTTCATCTCCAAGAACCACGCCGCCCGACACAATTGCGATCAATACGTCTATAACGGCCTCAACTGGGACGCCTATGGCCCGGTCGACCTCGCCCGGCCGCGCCCGCATTGCCATTTTCTCGGCAAGGCCTCGTGGAACGTCAAGAACATCCACGGCGCCATCCATGTCGCCCGCGAGGCCAAAGTGACGATGGACGTGCTCGGCGGTGCTCGGCTCAACCTCTCCCGCGGCTTCCGCCTGACCCTGTCGCCCCGCATCCGCTTCCACGGCATGGTCGGCGGGGCTGAGAAATTCGCTCTGTTGAATCAGAGCAGGGGCCATGTTTTTCCGGTGCGCTGGCACGAGCCTTTCGGTCTTGCGATGATCGAGAGCCTGTATTTCGGCGCCCCCGTCTACGGCACGCCCTACGGCACGCTGCCCGAACTGATCATCTCCGACGTCGGCTTCCTCGCCGCCTCACGCCACGAACTGGCGATGGCGCTGAAAGACATGCAGTTCGATCCCCGCCGCTGCCACGAATACGCCCGCGACGAGTTCAACGCCACGCGCATGGCCAAGGCCTATCTCGAGAAATACGAGTTGGTGGCGAGCGGCAGAAAGCTGAATGCCGCGGGCCCCTATCTCAGCGACTGCTCGACCGAGCTGCTGCCCTGGACCGATTGAGGCCAACCGCGCACCTGTCGAGGCCGGTCGGTCGTCGCACAGGTCGATCGGCACGGCCGCGTCGCCATCCGGCCGTTCCAACGGACACGTCTCCCAAGCCCGATCCGCGCAAGCCATCGCCGCTCGATTCACGCCACCGGAACGAGATACGGATTGTTGCGCCGCTCCTCGCCGATGGTCGACATCGCGCCATGGCCGGGCAGGAAGGCGACGTCGTCGCCGAGCGGCAGCAGCTTGTCGCAGATGGAGGCGATCAGTTGGGTGTGACTGCCGCCGAACAGATCGGTGCGGCCGACCGAATTCTGGAAGATGACGTCGCCGACGAAGGCAAAGCCGACTTCGCGCTGGAAATACACCACGCTGCCGGGCGAATGGCCGGGGCAATGCAGCACCTCGAACACGATGTCGCCGACGCTGACCGTGTCGCCTTGCTCGAGCCAGCGATCCGGCTGCATCGGCAGGGCATCGACGATGCCGAACTTGCGCGCGCTCGTCTCCAGCCCGTCGATGATCGGCTGATCGGCGCGGTGCGGGCCTTCGATCACCACCGCAGTTGCGTTCATCGCCACGAGCCGATCGCGCAACGCCGTCACGCCGCCGATATGATCGACATGGCCATGGGTGACGAGGATCTTTTCCACCGCCACGTCCGCCTCGGCAATGACCCTGAGGATGCGCTCGACGTCGCCGCCGGGATCGACGACGGCACCGCGCCGGCTCGCCGTTTCCCATATCAGCGCGCAGTTCTGCTGGAAGGCGGTCACCGGGATGATCGCGGCGCGGAACGGCGGTTCGGATGCCTCGGCGGGCGATGTAGACATGACCTCTCCTAGTGTGCGCCGGGCGCTGCCCCAGACGTGCATGGGCCTTGTCCCCCGGTTTTGCGCGCGGTCGGGCCTGTGGCTTCGCCCGCGGCCTTGCCTCGAGATCGATACGCTATAATCTGAAGTCGGCTGATTTGCACCCCGTGGCGAACCGCCGCACCGGCAAGGACGGTAACAGTTGGTCCAGCCGCGCATCGCCAGGACGGCAGCCAAACCCCGCCCATTCCGGGGCTCCTCGGCGCCGTCCTCGGCCCATCGCGCCTCGCTCCGATTCCGATGCTTAGACCAGAAATTGTGAGCTCCTCTGCAACTAAAGCTCCAGCAACCTGATAATCTAAATGCGGCCTCAACGGCAAGTTGTTTAGATATATTCGCATATTATAAGATATTAACGATGGCTTATACACCGGACTGGCAACGAACAACTGCTTTGTATGCACGATAATACGGACTCGCAGGCAAATGTATGAGTAATTAAATCGCCGAAATAATTACTATCAGCAAGTCTTCTTATCTAAAGTCAACTTCATATATCCGCCACTCAGTCGAACTGCCCGGTTACGGTGCAATTCCTCTGCCAGCCCTTCCCAAGGGAGGCCAGTTACCAAAGATCGGCAAGCCAAGGTGACCACTGTTGTTCGGCAGGGCGAGTATGAAGGGCCCGAAATTTGACCTATTTTCCCGAAAGCGAACAGACGGTCTTGCCCTTTCTTCGCCTCTAAGCCATAAAGTAGACGGCGGCGGTTCGGAACTTGGGCGAGACGGTCGGCGCAACCGTAATTAAACGCGCGCATCTCCTGTCCCGACAATGGTACGTCCCAGCCTGGAATCCGCCGTGAGCGATCTAGTCGCGCACGGCAAAAGTATTTTTTTGGGGGTGGCTCTCCCCGCGGGAAAGGACTTGGAATGAAGGATCGTGGTTTCGGCGGCGGTCGCGGCGGTGGCGAACGCGGCGGTTTCGGGCGTGATCGTGGCGGTTTCGGCGGTAGAGACGAAGGTTTCGGCGGCGCCGATCGCGGTGGCTTTGGCGGTGGCGACCGCGGCGGCTTCGGAGGTGGTGATCGCGGCGGCTTCGGCGGTGGCGATCGCGGTGGATTTGGTGGTGGACGGGGCCGTCGGGAATTTGGCGGCGGCGGCGGTAGCCCGGACGAGGGCGGCTTCCGCCCGCGTCGCACCTTCGGCGGTGAAGAAGGTGGCGGCTTCGGCGGCGCTGCTCCCGGTGGCTTTGGCGGGCAGGAGGGCGGCTTCCGTCCGCGCACGCCGCGCCCGACCGTGGAACGCGGCCCGCGCCAAAACGGTACGGTGAAGTTCTTCAACGCCGAGAAGGGCTATGGTTTCATTACCCCGGACGAGGGCGGACCTGATGTGTTCGTGCACGTGAGTGCGGTCGAGCGGTCAGGCTTCGGTGCCCTCGACAAGGGCCAGAAGGTGTCGTTCGAGACCGAGCCGGACAAGCGCGGCAAGGGCCCGAAGGCGGTCAACTTGCAGGTTCTCGACGGCGAAGGCGGCGAGCAGCCCGCTGCTCCTGCCTCCGACGAGGAAGAATAAGCCTATTCGATCGATGCGAGCCGCCATCCGCGATTGACCCGGCGGGTGGCGGTTTGCCGCATGGTGGTCCGATGCTTCGGCCGTTCGCCCGGCCCATCGGACGCAGTCCACACCGGCCGGGATGCCCTGGCCCGGCTTGCCGCCTCCCGGGCGCCTGAGCCGAACCACCGCGCCAGCGCCAGAGCCCCCCAACTCGTGAGCGCCTGAGCCGATGAACTACCGCCACGCCTATCACGCCGGCAACTTCGCCGATGTCTTCAAGCATGCGATCCTGACCCGCATCGTCCTTCTCCTGCAGAAGAAGCAAGCGGCCTTCCGCTACATCGACAGCCACGCCGGCGCTGGCCTTTACGACCTGACCGCCCCCGGGCCGGCCAAGACCGGCGAATGGAAAGGCGGCATCGGCCGCCTCCTTGCCTCCAACCCGCCCGCCGCGCTCGCCGAACTCGTCCAGCCCTATCTCGACGCCATCTCGTTTGCCGCCGAAGCGCCGATTTCCGCATCGAAGCCGCCCCGCCGCTACCCCGGGTCGCCCGCCATCGTCCGCTATCTCGCCCGCCGCCAGGACAGGCTGACGCTAACCGAACTGCACCCGGAAGACCGCGCCGAACTCGCCGACCGCTATGCCGGCGACATCCAGGTGAAGGTGATCGAGCTCGACGGCTGGCTCGCCTTGAAAAGCTTCCTGCCGCCGAAGGAGCGCCGCGGCTTGGTGCTGATCGATCCGCCGTTCGAGGCGGAGGACGAATTCGACCGCTCGCTCGACGCGCTGGTCGAGGCGCACCGGCGGTTCTCCACCGGCGTCTATATGCTCTGGTATCCGGTCAAGGACCTGCGTCAGGTGCGCCGCTTCAAGGAGCAGCTCGCCGCTTCCGGCATCCGCCGCATCCTCGCCGCCGATCTGTTCGTGCGACCGCCCACCGCCGACGGCACGCTCGCCGCCAGTGGCCTGATCATCGTCAACCCGCCCTACACGCTCGACGACGAGTTGCGCCGTCTGGTTCCCGGCCTCGTCAAGGCGCTGTCCCAAGGCCCCGGCGCCTCCGGCGAGGTGAGCTGGCTGGTGGGGGAGTAGGCGGAACGCCCCGCCTGTTGCCCGGAATCGCCTCCCGCATACCAACCGTCGGCGCGCAGGCAGGACTGCCACGATCGCGCTTGACCCCTGATGCGCCGTCGCGCATCGTCCCTCCCAGTCGTCGTCAGCGTGAGTGTTGCCCCATGTCGCTCCGGTCGAAGTCGCTCCTGTCGAATGCCCGCCTGCCGTCGCGCGCCACGCTTGCTGTCGCCACCTGCCTCGCCGCCGTCTCCGCCGTCCAGCCGGCGTTCGCCGGTGCGGAGCCGTGGGTTGAAACTCTGGTCGGCAGGGCGATTACCGATAATTCCGTGCCAAAATGCGAGGAAGGCATCGTCCTCGACACCATCCGCTCCAAGTTCGGCACCGCCGATGCGGCCATCCTGCACCGGGGCCTTGCCATCGCCACCGTCGACAGGATCCACCAGGCCTACGAAGGTCAGAACGATCCGAGCCCGGTGTACCGCCGCTACTGCGAGGCGCGCGCCGAGCTGAACGACGGCAAGCACACCGCGCTCTACTATCTGGTCGAGCAGGATGCCGGCTTCGTCGGCGTCACCTGGAACGTCGAATACTGCATGATCGGGCTCGAACCCTGGCGCGTGCACGACGGCCGCTGCCATACCGTGCGCCATCGCTGGTGGTGAGCCGACCGGCGGTCGCGAACTAAGCCGAGCGACCATCGCGATAGTCCGGACGCGGCACCGACCGACGGCAGGCCGGCAGCACTACACGCATCGCGGGTTTCGGATTAAGCTGTTGCCGACGCCGGGGAATTGCGGGCCGAACCCGCATCGTCACCGTCGGCGCCGCAAGACCATGCCGAGGAAATGACCCAGATGCGCCTGATGCCGCTTGCCGCCGCGCTTGTTGTCGCCGTTCTCGCCGGATCCGCCGCGAGCCTCGCCCAATCCGCTCCGCCCCAGCCCGCCCAAAGTCAGACGGCCCCCACCAAACCCACCCAGCCGGCGGCCGCCACGCCGAGCGATTTCGATTTCTACGTCGTGGCATTGTCCTGGTCGCCGAGCTTCTGTGAGGCCAAGGGCGACCAGCAGAAAGCGGCCGAATGCGCCCGGCCCTTCGGCTTCATGCTGCATGGCCTGTGGCCGCAATCGGACAAGAGCTTCATCCCCGCCTGCTCCGGCCCGGCCGACCGGTTGCCCGACGCACTGATCAAGGCGCAACTCGACATCTACCCCGCCTATGGCCTCGTCATCCATGAGTGGCGGGCGCACGGCGCCTGCTCGGGGCTCGATGCGAGCGCCTATTTCAAGGCGGCGCGCACCGCCTTTGCCAAGGTGAAGCTCCCGGACACGTTCAAGTCCGTCGCCAAGCCGACGACGGTCGAGGTCGCGCAGGTGCGGCAGGACTTCATCGCCGCCAATCCGGGCCTCGAGGCGAGTGACTTCACCGTCACCTGCAATGCCCAGCGCCTGAGCGAGGTGCGCGTCTGCGTGTCGAAGGATCTGTCGGGCTTCCGCCCCTGCCCCAAAGTCGCCCGATCGACTTGCGGTGAGGCCAAGGTCTACGTGCCGGCGATTCGAGGCGCCCGGTGATTGCTGCCGGTGTCGGCGCCATCCTCCGCGTCGCCGCGGCGGCGCTGGCGTTCGCCTTCGCCGCCTGCGCGCCGGCCGCACACGCCGAGGATGCGCCGCCCGACCTCGGCCGCTGGGTGATGCGCTGCGAGGCTGGCGTCTGCCGGGCGAGCCTGCCGTCCGACTCGGGCGAAGAGGCGCTGCTCGTCGCCCGCTGGGCCGGGACGGACGGCTTTGCCATTGGCTTCGTCACGCCGCGCGCCACCGCCGACCGCGAGCGGCCGATCGACCTGCGGGTCGACGCATCGAAACTGGCCGTGCTGCAGCCGAGCCGCGACTACCAGCCGTTCGAACGGCCGGATGCCTTCTGGGTCGTCGATGCCAAGCCGGCCGCGGGCCTGGCGCAAGCGGCGCTCGCCGGCAGGCACTTGCGCATCTCCTATCTCGACGTCATCGGCGCACCGCATGACGCCGACTTCGCCGTCGACGGGCTCGGAAAACTGCTGGATTTCTTCGATTCCCGCCTCGGGCCGGTGAAGCGCATCGGAATTTCGCCGGCGAAGCGCCTGACTCAGCCGCCGGCCGTCACCCGGCTGGAGCTCGTCACCCGGCTCGGCATCCCGGACCGGCTGATGCTGCGCCACCGCGCCGCGTCCGACTGCGAGGACCCGGCCTCGCCGCTGCTCAAGTCCATCCCGCCGCTGATCGGCGCCCTGTCGAACACCGCCTTCCTCTACGGCATCCCCTGCACGTCCGCCGCCGGCAACGTCGCCTATCGCCTGTGGGTGGTCGAGACAGGCGAAATCGGCGGCATCACGCCGCTGTATTTTGCCCTCTACGATCCGGGCTTCGGCTGGAAGGGCTCCGACCTGCTCTATAATGTCGCTTTCGACGGCAACGGCGCCAGATTGACGTCGGAGTGGCATGCGCCCGGCCCGTCCGCCTGTCCATGGCGAGCGGCATGGCATTGGAAAGACTATGCGTTCGCCCTCGACGAGTTCCGCCTGACCGCCGATTGCCCAGGAAGACCGCACCAGGGCGACGCATCGAACCGCGTCTATCCCGCCAATTGACCGCACCCCGCCAACCTGACCGCATTGCAGGAGGTTTCCGCCCATGGCCATTCTTCGCACCTCGCCCGCCTCGCCGTTCGGGCGCAAAGTCACCATCGCCGCAGCGCTGCTCGGCCTGTCCGATGCGTTCGAGGTGGTCATCACCGACACCTCGAACCCCGACGATCCGCTCAGGGTCGACAACCCGCTCGGCAAGATCCCGGCGCTCCTGCCCGATTCCGGCGTGCCGATCTACGACAGCCGCGTCATCCTCGAATATCTCGACCTGCAGGTCGGCGGCGGGGCGATCATCCCGGCCGATCCGGCCGATCGCATCAAGGCCCTGACGCTGCAGGCGCTCGCCGACGGCATCGCCGATGCCTCGCTGTTGCAGATCTATGAAGTCAGGATGCGCGCCGAGGAAGAGCGCAGCCCCAAGGTGCTCGCCTATCAGGCTGCCAAGGTGGCGCGCGGTCTGGCTCAACTCGAAGCCAACCCGCCGTCGGCCGAAGGCGCGTTGACGGTCGGCGAGATCGCCGTCGCCTGTATGCTGGGCTATCTCGACCTGCGGTTTCACGGGACGTGGCGGGCCGAGCATCCGCGTCTGGTCGCCTTCCTCGACGCCTTTGCCGGGCGCGTCCCGGCCTTCGAGGCGACGAAAGTGCAGCCCTGACCCGTCGCCGCGGCGAACGCCGGCGCGACAGATGCGTCGCTGCGTTGCTTGCCCGCCCCATTCGGTGGGATAAGAGACGAGGCGTGTTTTGCTGCCGGATTCGGGCTTCGTCCCGGCCGGCAAGGTGGTTTCAGGTGGCGCAAACCGGATCCGTCCGCAGCGCGCCGCGCGTTTCACTCATAGCGGGAGCACATTTCCATGCCGAACAAGTTTCTGTCGCTCGGAGAGTTCATCACCCCCGGCCTGATCACGCCGTTCTATTTCGTCGGGCTCGGGCTGACCGCGCTCGGCACGCTGTTGGGCGTGCTCGGCGGCTTGGGGCTGCTGATCTACAGCCCGCTCGCCGGACTGACGACGATTTTCACCGCGCTGATCGCCGGCATCGCCTACGCCATCGGCATCCGCATGTTCGCCGAATTGTTCATCGCCGTGTTCCGGCTGCACGACCGCTTCGTCGGCGGCCATCCGAAGGACGGCGTGCCGGAATAGGCAGCCCGAAACCGAAAAGCCGGCATCCACGTCCGGGCCGCTCGATCGGCGTCCCGGCGTGCAGTCGTCAGTGTGCCGCTCCGCGCGCCCTGCCTTCCGTGGCGAAATAGATGAGCGCGGCCAGCGGCATGGCCGCGCCGATCATCGATGCCAGCGGCCAGCCGCCGTCGGCATAGGCCCAGCCGCCGATTGCCGAGCCCACCGCCCCGCCGAGGAAGAAGATGGCGATATAGAGCCCGTTGACGCGGCTGCGTTCGCCGGCGCCGAGCGAGAAGATGGCGCGCTGTCCGAGCACCAGGTTGGTCGTCACGCCGAAATCGAGCAGCACCGCCGCGACGACGTTGAGGCCGAGCGCCAAGGTCGAGCCGGCCGCCCCGGCATGCGAGAGCGCAAACGCTCCGACGACCGCCAGCATCGACAAGGCGGTGGCTGGCCGCGTCCAGCCGCGATCCGCCACGCGGCCGGCGATCGGCGAGGCGATGGCACCGGCAACGCCGGCGAGCGCGAACAGGCCGATGCCGCCCTGGCCGAGACCGAAGTCCGGCCCGGCGAGGCGCAACGGGATCACCGTCCAGAACAGGCTGAAGGCGCCGAACATCGCGGCGTGATAGAGCGCCCGGCGCTGCAGCACGCGGCTCGTCAGCGCCAGCCGGCCCATCGAGCCGATGAGTGCGCCATAGGAGATCTTGGCCTCCGGCCGACGCTCGGGCAGCGACCGCGCCAGCACGACGCCGAGCACCACCAGCACCATCGCCGAAAGAAAGAAGGTCCAGTGCCAGGAGGCAATGCCGGCGATGAAGCTCGCCACCGGCCGCGCCATCATGATGCCGATCATCAGCCCGCCCATGACGTTGCCGACCACGGCGCCGCGGCGCTCCGGCGGGGCGAGATGCGCCGCGTAGGGCACCAGCACCTGCGCCACCACCGCCAACAGGCCGACCAGGAACGAGGCGGCGAGGAACATCGTCGGCCCGTTGGAGAGGCCTGCCGCAAGCACGGCGAGCGCCACGCAGCCGATGAGCGTGATGGTCAGCCGCCGCGCCTCGACCAGGTCGCCGAGCGGCACCAGGAACAGCAGGCCGAACACATAGCCGATCTGCGTCAGCGTCACGATCAGCCCGGTCGCCTCAGGCGACATGCCGAGCGATTGGCCGATCGGGCCGGCAAGCGGCTGGGCGAAGTAGAGGTTGGCCACCACGATGCCGCAGGCCGAGGCAAGCAGCCAGGTCAGCGTGGCGGACAGCATCGGCTGCGCCCCGCTGTTGCAAGCGGGCGGGAGGTCGGAAGAGATGGATGTCACGGATCGAACTCCGACGCGGCTGCCGGGAAGCGCAGGCTCGCCGCCCGGATGCGACGAGCCGATGGGCACGAGCGTTCGCGGCCGCGCCCGGCGACAAGGGCGGGACCACCGCCGTAACCTAGGTCGCTGCACGCGAAGTACAAGGCATGCCAGGATGGCACCGCACCGGCGCGCCGCCACGCCGCCGGCCCGACACGTCAATGTGATCAGGTGTTGAACCGGAACAACAGGATGTCGCCGTCGGCAACGACGTATTCCTTGCCTTCGTCACGCGCCTTGCCGGCCTCCTTGGCCGCCGCCTCACCGCCGAGCGCGACGAAGTCGTCATAGGCGATCGTCTGCGCCCGGATGAAGCCGCGCTCGAAGTCCGAATGGATCACGCCGGCGGCCTGCGGCGCCTTGGTGCCCCTGACGATGGTCCAGGCCCGGGTCTCCTTCGGGCCGCAGGTAAAATAGGTGATCAGTCCGAGGAGGTCGTAGCCGGCACGGATCAGCCGGTCGAGGCCGGGCTCATGCAGGCCGAGGGATTCCAGGAACTCGTGCTCCTCGTCGTCGGGCAGTTGCGCCACTTCGGCCTCGATGGCGGCGGAAATCACCACCGCCCGCGCTCCTTGCGTCTTGGCCATCTCCTCCGCGCGCCTGGAATGGGCATTGCCGGAGGCGGCCGACGCTTCCTCGACGTTGCAGACGTAGAGCACCGGCTTGGCGGTCAACAGTGTCAGCGCGTCGAAGCCGGGTTTCTCTTCGTGCGATATCTCCAACAGTCGCGCCGGCTTGCCGTCCTGCAGCAGCTTCAGCGCCCCCTCCATGACTGGGAGCAGCAATTTGGCGTCACGGTCGCCACCCGCCGCCTTCTTGCGCATCGGAATGATCCGCCGCTCGAGGCTGTCGAGATCGGCGATCATCAATTCGGTCTCGACCGTCTCGGCATCCGCCACCGGATCGACGCGTCCCTCGACATGGGTGACGTCGGTCGACTCGAAGCACCTGAGCACGTGCACGATGGCATCGACTTCGCGGATATTGGCGAGGAACTGGTTGCCGAGCCCTTCGCCCTTGGAGGCACCGCGGACCAGCCCGGCGATATCGACGAAGGTGATCCGCGTCGGCACGATCTGTGCCGACTTGCCGATCTTGGCGATCGCCTCCATGCGCGGATCGGGCACGCCGACATCGCCGGTGTTGGGCTCGATGGTGCAGAACGGGTAGTTGGCGGCCTGCGCCGCGGCGGTGCGGGTCAGCGCATTGAACAGAGTCGACTTGCCGACGTTCGGCAGGCCGACGATTCCGCATTTGAAACCCATGGGGGCGATCTTTCCGGTCGTCGGTCAAACTAGTGTCGGCGGCCTTTAGAGGGAAGCCGGCGCCCTGCGTCAAGCGGAAACGCGCCAGCGCGCCTCGTCGCCCGCCGCCGACGCCGGATCGCCCGCCGCGATCACGCGTGCATGCTCTCGCCGTGCAGCGCCAGATCGAGCCCCTCGCGCTCCTCATCCGGATTGGCGCGCAACGGCGCGATCAAGCCGACAACTTTCAGCACCAGCCAGGTGCCGACGACGCACCACACGACCGTCACGCCGACGCCGATCGCCTGCACCTTCAACTGGGCGAAATTGCCCTCGATGAGCCCGGAGATGCCGGCCTGTCCGTCCACCGCGCTGATGGAAGCCGTGGCGAATACGCCCGCCATCAGCGTGCCCAACACGCCGCCGACGCCATGCACCCCGAACACATCGAGACTGTCGTCATAGTTGAAGCGATATTTGACGCTGGTCGAGAACCAGTAGCAGACGGCGCCGGCGATCATGCCGATGACCGCGCCCTGCCAGGGCAGCACATAGCCCGACGCCGGCGTGATCGTGCCGAGGCCGGCGACGGCGCCGGAAATGATGCCGAGCACCGACGGCTTGCCGCGCGACGCCCATTCGATCAGCGTCCAGGTGACGGCGCCGGCCGAGGCCGCCAGATGTGTCGCGACGATGGCGAACACGGCGCGCGAACCGGCCGTCAGTGCCGAGCCGCCGTTGAAGCCGAACCAGCCGACCCACAACAGCCCGGTGCCGACGACGGCCAGCGACATGTCGTAAGGTGACAGGTTTTCCCGGCCGAAGCCGATGCGGTTGCCGATGACCAGCGCCGCCACCAGTCCGCCGAAGCCGGCGTTGATGTGCACCACCGTGCCGCCGGCGAAGTCGATGACGCCCAGCTTGGCCAGGAACCCGCCGCCCCACACCATATGCGCGCTCGGCACATAGACGACGAACAGCCACAGCACGGAGAACAGCAGGAAGGCCTTGAACGTCATCCGGTCGGCGACCGAGCCGCCAACCAGCGCCACGGTGATCACGGCAAACGTCATCTGATAGGCGGCAAACAGCAGTTCCGGGATGGTCGGGGCGAACGACGAGGTCGTGGTGAGGCCGATGCCGCCGAGCAGCACCCGGTCGAGGCCGCCGATGACGCTGCCCTCGCCGGAGAACGACAGGCTGTAGGCGGCGAAGAACCACAGCAGCGAGATGATGACGGTCGCGGCCGCGCTCTGCGCCATGGTAGCCAAGACGTTCTTCTTGCGCACCATGCCGGAATAGAACAGCGCCAGGCCGGGCATGGTCATCATCAGGACGAGCGCCGTCGCCGCGATCATGAAGCCGGTATCAGCGGCGGAAATGCTGCCGTCGGCGGCTTCGGCCGCGGCGGGCAGCAGCAGCATCGGCAATGCGAGCAGTGCGACGAGGCGAAGGCGGGAGAGAGACATGGGCGTTCCGATCGAATGCGACAGGCCCCGTCGCGCCGGCCCCGACCGGACCGACCGCTGACAGAGAGATGGCGGGAGCCCCGTCCGAACGGACGAGTGCGCAGATCGCAGGCAACTCCCGTGCCATGTCTTGGGCGAATGATCCGAAATTGGGCTGTTCATCCGGGTTTATGCGCAGAGATTGCGCAGACAGCCCAACCGGCGCGGTGCGGCGTCGCGGACCTGCCCACTTCGACGGCAAGGCAATCTGGGCAGAAGCGATCAATTCGGCGCCACTGCCCGATCGATAAATAAGCAAATGCCTGCAAAGTAATCATACCGACCGAAACGCCGCCCGGTCGAGACGTCGGCGGCTCAGTTCCCCGGTCGCCGTCCCGGCGGCTTCTTCAGCGCGAGCAGCGCCCGGAGCGTTTCCGCCATGGCGTTCTTGGCCGCCGGTGCAGGACCGGCGGGCTTTGCCGGCGCGGCGGTCGCTGGCGTCGGCTTCTCCTCCGGCTCGGCGCGCGTGGCAATCGCCACCTCGTTCATGAAGCCGGCCATGTCCTTCGCCACCAGCTTGGGCGCGGCGGCTGAAATGCCTTCCAGCAGCGGGATCACCCAGTCGCCGTCGGCCTTGGCCAAATTGCCGAGCACCCAATTGTGCACGAGTTCCTTTGCGCCGGGATGGCCGATGCCGAGGCGGACGCGATGGAACTCCGGGCCGATATGCGCCTGGATCGAGCGCAAGCCGTTGTGCCCGGCATGGCCGCCGCCGAGCTTCACCTTCAATTTGCCGGGAAAGAGATCGAGTTCGTCGTGCAGGACGATGATGTCGGCCGGCTCGATCTTGTAGAACTGCGCCGCGGCGGCAACGGAACGGCCGGATTCGTTCATATAGGTCATCGGCTTCAAGGCCACGACCTTCTCGGCCCCGATCGTTCCGTCCGACACTTCGCCGGAAAACTTCGACCGCCACGGCGAAAAGCCATGCCGGCGATGGATCGTCTCCACCGCCATGAAGCCGATGTTATGCCGGTTCTTGGCGTAATCAGGTCCGGGATTGCCCAGCCCGACCAAGAGGATCATCGCGTCGACTCCGCAGGAAATGGTTCAGGCGGCGAGCCGTACCCGGCGCCGCCGCCTGCTGGTTCAGTCCGACACCCGTCGCCCGATCAGGCTTCGGCGCCGATCGGCGGGGTGACGCTGACGACGGTGTAGTCCTCGCGGCTGGCGAGGCGGGCGCCCTCCGGCAACTTGACCTCGGAGACATGCACCGCTTCGTTGAAGTCGAGTTCGGAGACGTCGACCTCGATCGCTTCCGGGATCGAATCGGCGCGCACTTCCAGCTCGATCTCGTGCACGGCATAGGTCACCGTGCCGCCCTTCTTCATGCCCGGCGACTGGTCGGCGCCGACGACGTGAACCGGGATATAGACGGTGACGACCGAATCCGCGCCGATGCGCAGAAAGTCGACATGGACCAGCGAATCCTTGACCGGATGCATCGCATAGTCCTTGGGGATGACCAGGATCTTCTCGTCACCAAGGGAAATGGTCGCGACCGTGGTCATGAAACCACCGGCGCGTAGCCGCATGTCGGCGTCCTTGAAGGCGAGCGCGATCGACAGCGGTGGCTTCTTGTCACCATAGATGACGGCGGGAATCTGGCTCTGACGACGAAGCGCACGCGCGGCCCCCTTGCCCACCACGTCGCGTAACGTCGCCTCGAGCTCATAGGTCTGACGGCTCATGACGTTCCTTTCGATTGAATGCAAAAAGGCCGCTGCATCAGCGGCCTCCTGCCGTTCCGCCCGCCCACCTTGGTCGGCCGGACCCACGCGGTGCCTCCAGGGGTGTCGGCGCGCGAGCGGGCGTGGTGTACAGGAAATGCGCGCGCCAGGCAATCGGGATCGGGCGGAAATCGGCGGGATTTCCGCCCTCGCGCCACCGTCCGGAGCCTGTGCCGGCGCCGGGCGTACCGGGGTCCGTCGCGCCATCACGCGCCGCGCCGACGTGCCAATTGCCTCCGTGCAAGGCGAAAATTGTGCCCTTAACCAATAAGATCGCACGACCGTTGTATTTTCGCAACGTTTCTGCTGCCACAATTGCCGCAATCGCCACCACGCGGGAAAAACTGCGGCAAACCGGGCTTTGAACAGCGCTCGGCGTGACCAGCTTATGGTTAAGCCGGGCTTCATCGCTGCGGCATCGCCAAGAAGTCGCCACACTTCGGACGGTTTGGACACAGGTCTTCCTTAATCGCCACGATGTATCGCCAAATTGCGTGGCTAGATAAGGCTCGAAGCCGCTCATACGGGCGGCATCCGGAACGATTGGCACGGTGGCGAGTTGTCATCAATGACGCAATCCACACGGCCGATCTCTTCGCCCGCACGGGCACGATCGGGTTGCATGCTTAACAGTTGTTTATCCGCATCAATCCAGACCACTACCGGGCGCTTGGACACGGTAACCAGTCGCGAGCCTCGGATCGAGAGTTAAGAAAGGTACACTATGAACAACTTCGTCTTGCGTGCCGCCGCTGCGGTCCTGTTCGTGAGCGCCGCCACCGCCGCCTCCGCCGCCGACCTCGGCCATCCGGTGAAGGCGCCTGCCGAGCCCTATCCGCAGACGATCGCCGCCTACGGCTTCAACTGGACGGGCGCCTATGTCGGCGCCAACATCGGCGCCAACCTGGCCCATGGGGTGGCCGGCGATTCGTCCGGCTTCATCGGCGGCTTGCAGGCCGGCTATCTGTGGCAGACCGGCCAGTTCGTCTACGGTCTCGAGGCCGACGTCGACCTTGGCAACAACAGCAAGTCGACGTCGTTCACTGATCCGCTGCTTGGCGGCGTCTCCACCCAGCGCGACCGCATCGACTGGACGTCGACCATCCGCGGCCGTCTCGGTTACGCCTTCGATCGCTTCCTGGTTTACGGCACGGGCGGTCTCGCCTTGGCCAACATCGAATCGCGCTTTTCCAACACCGCTACCGGCCTGACCGACAAGGATACGAATTTCCGCGCTGGCTGGGCGCTGGGCGCCGGCCTCGAATATGCCATCACCAACAACATCACCGTGCGCGGCGAATACCTGCACAACGGCTTCGGCCACTACAACGTCAACTATGCCGGCAATGGCGTATCGGTGCGCCAGAACATCGACGAAAACCTGCTGCGCGTCGGCGTGAACTACAAGTTCTGATCTCCGGTATCCGGGACGGAAGCAGAAGGGCGGGCCCGCTGGGCTCGCCCTTTTTGTTTGCGGCGCCGAGGCGGCGAGGACTCGGCCTCGAAAAGTCAAAGGCGCTTTGCGATCGGACCGCCCATAGGGCCGGATGATCAGGCCGCCCCGATCACCGGTTCCAGCACCTCGATCAGCCGCGCGCGCGGATCGACGATCGGCGGCCTCAGCTGCACCAGCGCCGCAGCGAACGCCGCCGGCTGCAGACCGTTGAGCGGCACTTCGGCAAAACTGCCCTCGGCAGCGATCAGCGCCAATTGCGCGTCGTCGCGCGAGCGCGTGAGCCGGTGCGACTGGATGCCGATCACCGGCCGCATCGCCGCCAGCCCTTCCGCGATCATCGAGGTCGAATCGGAGGTGACGCAAACTGCGTCGGCGCCGTACAGCCGGTCGACCGACCCCGGACCCTCCTCGGCGAAGTCGACCCAGTCGACCGCCTCGGCGAGCGAGCCGAAGGTCGTCTGCAGCATGTCGCGCGCCGTCAGGGGTGTGCGCTGCGAGGTCGCGATCGACCAGCGGATGCCGAGTTCACGCTCTGCCGACAGGACGAAATAGCACAGCTCCGCCCATTCCTCCGTCGACCAGCCGCGCCGCGATGAAGGTCCGCCGACCAGAAGCGCGACATGCGCCCCGGCGAGATCGTCGAGATGGACGAACTGGCGCGGAGGAGAATAGGTCTCAGGCTGGATCGGCGAGGGGATCGGCGCATACGCATGCCGCGGCCAGTGCGCGTCGGCGGCGTAGGGAACGATGACCAGCGCCATATGATCGGTGGCATAGCCGGCCACCCGGCCGCAGTAGACGAACCGTGCCCCGGTCATCCGGGCGATCAGGATGCCGGCAAGGATCGACGGCCGGCCGGAACCGATGATCAGATCGAATCCCCTGACCTCGTCGGCTTCGATGCCGTAGGAGCGCCTCAGCAGTCGTTCCGGCGACAGGAACGGCAGATGCGACAATAGCCAGCGCACCCGTTCCGACACCAGCCGGCGTGGCACCACGCGCCGTTCGACGACCTCGACCTGGCGCGATTGGCCGATCAGCTTCGCCAGCCCCGCCACCTGCCGGGCATGGCCGGCGCGCACGTCGACAAGGGTCAGAATGCGCATGCTAGCCCTCCACGCGGGCCGGCAGATCGGCCGAGCAGAAAGCTCGACATTAACCTTGTTTCCAAACCGCACCTTAACCGTAGAGGGATCATCAAGGTTACCAACGCTTCGAGCAATGCTCGGGCTCGAGTTCATTTACACGAAGGGAACGTGTCATGTCACAAGTCTCGTTCACGCGAAACGCGATTGCGCTGACCGCGCTCGGTTTGGCCATGATCGCCGCCCCGGCTTGCGCCGCCGACCTGAACGCGCCGCAGCCTTATCCGCCGGCTCAGCCCTATGCCGGCTTCACTCAAGCGTCGCCGATGGCCAACTGGGCGGGCGC
>JARLIU010000242.1 GCA_031291595.1 Ancalomicrobiaceae bacterium
GCGCGCGACGGCGATTATTTCGAGCTGAAGGGCGAGATGCTGACGCTTCCGGCGGGGCAAGGCTTTTCCATCTATTCCATCGCCGCCGTGCTGCCGCTGCTTGCCGCCAAACAGCGGCCGAGCCATCCGAACGATTGGATGACGTCGGATGCCGAGGTTGCCTGCCCCGACCCCAACTGCGGCAGCCGGCTCAGGATCCGCCGCGTCGGCCCCCGGCAGTTCCACCATGCCGCGACCACCGCGGTGCCGCTCACCGCGACCGCGACGTCCGTCCATTCCGACAGCGAGGAGCCCGTCCGTTGAGCGCGATCGAGAGCAAGGAACTGCGTCCGGGCTATACGATTTCGCGGGTGATCCGCGGTGGCTGGCAACTCGCCGGCGGCCATGGTGCCATCGATCGGGAACGCGCCGTCGACGACCTCATGGCGGCCTTCGATGCCGGCATCACCACCTTCGATTGCGCCGACATCTACACCGGCGTCGAGGACCTGTACGGCGCGCTCAGGAGCCGGCTGCGCGAGGAGCGCGGTGCCGAGGCGGCAGCCAATCTGAAGGTCCATACCAAGCTGGTGCCCGATCTCGACGTGCTGCCCAAGATCTCCAAGGCGCATATTGCCGGCATCGTCGACCAGTCGCTCGGCCGGCTGAAGATCGAGCGGCTCGACGTGGTGCAGTTCCACTGGTGGGACTACCAGATCCCCGGCGCGCTGCAGTCGATGCTGTGGCTCGACGATCTCAGGCGCGAGGGCAAGATCCGCTTCGTTTCCGGCACCAATTTCGATACGCCGCATGTGCGGGCGATCGTGCAGTCCGGCGTGCCGCTGATGTCGCTGCAGGTGCAGTATTCGCTCATTGACCGGCGGCCGGAAAACGGTCTGTCGCTGCTTGCCGCCGAGAACGGCGTGCACCTGTTTTGCTACGGCTCGGTCGCCGGCGGTTACTTGAGCGACCGGTGGCTCGGGCAGCGCGAGCCGACGGGCGAACAGGAGAACCGCTCGCTCACCAAGTACAAGCTGATCATCGACGATTTCGGCGGCTGGGCGCCGTTCCAGCACCTGCTCGAGGTGCTCCGCCGCATCGCCGACCGGCATTCGACCGATATCGCCACGGTCGCCAGCCGGTTTGTGCTCGATCTGCCCAACGTCGCCGCGGTCATCGTCGGGGCGCGCAATCGGGCGCATGTCGCCGAAAATGCCGCGATTTCGGCGTTGCGGCTGACCGATGCCGACAAGGCCGCGATCGCCGCCGTCACGTCGAAGGCCACCGGTCCGGCCGGCGACGTCTATGCGCTCGAGCGCGACCGTACGGGCAAGCACGGCGCCATCATGAAATACAATCTCAACGCTGAAGCTCACTAGGGGGGCTGGGGCTCGCTCCGGCGCGGACCTGCCGCGCGCCGGCGCCACCAAGGGGGCAGGCGCGACAGTATGGAGTGGGGTACATGATCAAGACCTTCCTGGCGGCAAGCGTGGCCGCGCTCAGCCTCAGCGCGACGGCCTCGGCCGAGGACTGCAAGATCACCGTCGGCGTCGTCATGGAACTGACGGGTCCGGCCGGTGCCTACGGCCAAGCCGGCGCCAAGTCGGTCGAAATGGCGTTCCGCGATCTGAATGCCGCCGGCGGGCCCAAGGGCTGCCAGCTGGTGACCGATACCCGCGACAGCCAGAGCCAGGGCAGCGTCGCGGTCGACGCCGCCACTCAGCTGGTGCAGCTGAAGAAGGTGCCGGTGATCATCGGCGGCATCATCTCCTCGGTGTCGATCCCGATCCTGACCGCCGTCACCGGTCCGTCCAAGGTGGTGCAGGTGTCGCCGGCCTCGTCCTCGCCGACGCTGACGGCGCTCGGCCGCGACGGCAAGACCTCCGGCATGTTCTTCCGCACCATCACCTCCGACGCGCTGCAGGGTACGGCAGCGGCGAAATACGCCCTTGACCAGGGCTTCAAAAGAATAGCCATCATTCACGTCAACAACGACTTCGGCGTCAACATGGTCAATGAATTCTCCAAAGCCTACAAGGCCTTGGGGGGCGAGATCGTGAACGTCACGCCGTATAACGAGAAGCAGGCGAGCTATTCGGCCGAGGCAACGACCGCGATGGCGTCGAAGCCGGACGGGCTCTATCTCGTCGCCACGCCGGTCGACGGCGCCACCATCGCGCGCGCCTGGATCCAGCAGGGCGGCACGCCGAAGTTCCTGTTGAACGACGGCATGAACAGCCCGGACTTCATCAATGCCGTCGGCGCCAAATACCTGAACGAGGCCTACGGCACGTCGTCGGGCACGGACGCGACGGCTTCGACCGAATATTTCAACGCCAACTACAAGGCGTTCTCCGGTATCGACCCGTCCAACCCGGCGGCCGATCGGGCTTATGACGCCGGCGCCATCGTCGGTCTCGCCATCGCCATTGCTGGCGGCTCCGATTCTGCTGCGATCCGCGACGCGATCTTCAAGGCGACCGATCCGAACGGCACGCCCATCCATGCCGGCAAGGACGAATTCGCCAAGGCGCTTCGGCTGATCAAGGATGGCAAGCCGATCCGCTACGAGGGCGTCATCGGCCCGGTCAAGTTCGACCAGTACGGCGACATCACCGGTCCGTTCCGGCTGTGGAAGATCGCCGACGGCCAGGTGGTGACGACGGGCGAAATGTCGACCGCCGACATCGACGCGCTCAAGGCGAAGATCAAGTGAAGGACGTGGATTTGGCACCCCTCTCCCGGCCTTCCTGCCGTGCAACGATGGTCCGGCGAGGACAGGTGACTGCCTCGTTGCACCTAATCCCGTCCACTCCAGAAGGATCCCGCCCTTGTCCCCGCGTCTGCCCGACCGCATCCGCCTTACCGAAGATCTTGAGATCAGCCGCGTCGTCACCGGCCTGTGGCAGGTCGCCGACATGGAGCGCGGCGGCACGCCATTGGACCGGGAGAAGGCCTCGTCCGATCTCATGGACTACGCCCGCGTCGGGCTGGACAGCTTCGATATGGCCGATCACTACGGCAGCGCCGAACTGATCGCCGGTCGGTTGCTCGAACGGGTTCGCTCCGGCGAAGCAGCCGGCTCGAACCGACCAACCGTGTTCACCAAATGGTGCCCGCCGCCGGGGCCGATGACCGCAGAGGTCGTGCGGGCCGGGGTCGCGCGCAGCCTCGATCGGCTGGGGATCGACTGCGTCGACCTGATGCAGTTCCATTGGTGGACGTTCGAGCACCTCGCTTGGCTCGATGCGATGAAAGGCCTCGCTGCGCTGCAGGCCGAGGGCCGCATCAAGGCGATCGGCGTCACCAATTTCGATACCGACCACCTGCGTGTCCTGGTCAAGCACGGCATCCCGGTGGTCACCAACCAGGTGTCGTTCTCGCTCATTGATCGCCGCGCGGCCGAGGAGATGAGCGCCTTCTGTCTGGCAACCGGCGTGCGGCTCTTGGCCTACGGCACGCTCGGCGGCGGGCTATTGTCGCAGCAATGGCTGGGGCGGCCGGAGCCGGGCGTCGGCGACATCGGCGACTGGAGCAAGATGAAATACCGCCGCTTCGTCGAGGCGGCCGGCGGCTGGCAGGTGTTGCAGCGGCTCATTGCTGCGCTCGACCGCGTCGCGGCAAAGTACGCCAGCACGATCTCGAATGTGGCGACGCGCTGGGTGCTCGATCACGCGGCAGTGGCCGCCGTCATCGTCGGGGCGCGCTTGGGTGAAAGCGAGCACCGCGCCGATACGCTGAAGCTGTTCGATCTCGCCCTCGACGACGACGACCGCGCCGAACTCGCCGAGGCGACCGGGGGCTTGCGCCGTATTCCCGGCGACTGCGGCGACGAGTATCGCAAGCCGCCGTTCCTCACGGCATCCGGCGACTTGAGCCACCATCTCGAACAGGTGCCGAAGGTCTATGCGGCGACACCGGTCGACGGGCGGCCGGACCGGTTCATCGTCAATTCCGGCAGCGTGTGGGAGCCGCTCTGCGGCTTCAGCCGGGCCGTGCGGGTGAAAGACCGCATCCAGGTTTCCGGCACCACCGCCACCAACGGCGCCGGCGAGGTCGTTGCCCCCGGCGATGCGGCGGCGCAGACGGTGTTCATCCTCGACAAGATCGCCGCGTCGCTGGCCGCGCTCGGCGGCAGCCTCAAAGACGTGGTGCGCACCCGCATCTTCCTGGCTGATGTCGACGACTGGGAGGCGGTGTCGCGGGTGCACGGTCGGGTGTTCGCCGGCGTGCTGCCGGCCAACTCGTTGCTCGAGGTCGGCCGGCTCGTCGGCGATTATCGGGTGGAGATCGAGGCCGAGGCGGAACTCGGCTAAGGCAATTTCGGCAAAGATCCAAAGTGGTCTTCCGTCCGAAATTGCGAAATTCGCGAGAGTTCCGCCCGGCCCTCGCGCGGCATCAAGCCTTGAACAGGGTCTTCAGTTCGCGCGGCTGCGAGCGCAGATACTGGCTCGGCGCCTTGACCTGAGCGCCCAGATGCGCGGCGGCATGCCACGGCCAGCGCGGATTGTAGAGCATGGCGCGGGCCACGGCGATCAGGTCGGCGTCACCGTTGGCCAGGATCGACTCCGCCTGGTCGAACTCGGTGATGAGCCCGACGGCGACCACCGGCATCCTGACCGCCGCCTTGACGTGGCGCGCCAACGGCACCTGATAGCTGGGACCGAGCGGGATCTGCTGCGCCGCGGCCAGCCCGCCGCTCGATACGTGGATGCCGGCGGCGCCGCGCATCTCCAATTCCAATGCATAAGCGCAGGTGTCCTCGATCGTCCAGCCGCCGTCGACCCAGTCGGTGCCGGAGACGCGCACGGTGACCGCGCGCTCGGCAGGGAAGGCCGCGCGCACCGCGTCGAACACTTCGAGCGGGAAGCGCAAGCGGTTTTCCAGGCTGCCGCCGTAATCGTCGTCGCGCTTGTTCGACAGCGGCGACAGGAACTGATGCAGCAGATAGCCGTGCGCCGAATGCAGTTGCACCGCATCGATGCCGATGCGGGCGGCCCGGCGCGCCGCCTCGGCAAAGGCGTTGCGGATGCGGATCATGCCGTCGCGGGTCAGCGCCGCCGGGGTGGCGTCGGTCGGAAGCATCGGCAGGGCCGAGGCGGAGACGGTGCGCCAGCCGTCCGGCGCTTCAGGGGCGATCTGGGCGCCCCCCTTCCACGGCAGGTCAGTGGAGGCCTTCCTGCCCGCATGCGCCAGCTGCACCGCGATCGGCATCGACGACCATTGCCGGATGCCGATCAGTGTCCTGGCCATGGCCGCCTCGTTGGCGTCGGAATACAATCCGACGTCGCGATAGGTGATGCGGCCTTCGGGCGAAACGGCAGTTGCCTCGATGGTGAGGAGGCCGGCGCCGGACAGCGCCAATTGGCCGTAATGGATCAGATGCCAGTCGGTCATCGAGCCGTCGGCGGCCGAGTACTGGCACATCGGGGCGATGACGATGCGGTTGTCGAGCATGAGACCGGAGACTTCGAGCGGCGTGAACAGGTGAGGCTGCGTCATCGGGCTATCCTTGTGTCCTGTCGAAAACGGAATTTCGGGAAGTGGGCGCTCTGGCGGCCCCCGGGGCATTGCCGATGCGACCGATCATCTGCCCGAGGCGCCATCGGGACGGACCATCCGGGCCGGATCGACCACTCTATCGAAGTCTTCCGCAGTGATGAAGCCAAGCTGCAGAGCGGCTTCCCTCAGACTCAGATCGTGCTCGGCGGCATGGTGGGTGATCTTTGCGGCGTTGTCATAGCCGATCACCGGCGACAGAGCTGTCACCAGCATCAGCGAGCGCTCGACGTACCCGGCGATCTTTTTGCGATCGGGCTCGGTACCTTCGACAAGAAACGTGCGAAAATTGGTACAGCCATCGCTCAACAGGCAGATCGACTGAATGATATTGGCGATCATCAGGGGCTTGTAGACATTCATCTCCAGATACCCGCCAGCCCCGGCGAAGCCGACGGCGACGTCGTTGGCCATCACCTGCACGGCAATCATCGTTAACGCTTCGGCCTGGGTCGGATTGACCTTGCCCGGCATGATCGACGAACCAGGCTCGTTTTCCGGCAGGATCAGTTCACCGATCCCGGCCCGCGGTCCGCATGCCAACAGCCTGATATCGTTGGCAATCTTGAAGAGTGAATTCGCGAGCGTGCGCAACGCGCCCGACAAGTGGACGAGCGCGTCGTGGCTGCCCTGGACGGCGAATTTGTTCGGCGCGGTGACAAACGGCAGGCCAGTCAGACGCGAGATTTCGGCGGCGGCAGCTTCGGCGAAGCCCACCGGCGCGTTGATTCCGGTGCCGACAGCGGTGCCGCCGAGCGCCAGACGGTAGACCCCCTTCAGCGCATCGCCGAGCCGGTCGAGATTGTCGGTGAGCAGTTCCGCATAACCCGACCATTCCTGGCCGAGCGTCAGCGGCGTTGCGTCCTGCAGATGGGTGCGGCCGATCTTGACGATATCGGCCCATTCGTCCGCCTTGGCAGCGATGCTGCGGCGCAGCGCGGCAACAGTCGGCACCAGCCGCTGCGTCACCGCCAGCGCGGCGGCAATATACATCGCCGATGGGAACGTATCGTTCGACGATTGCGCCATATTGGCGTGGTCGTTGGGATGGACCGGCAGCTTGCTGCCCAGTTCGGTGCCCGCCAACTGGCTTGAGCGATTGGAGATCACCTCGTTCACGTTCATGTTGAACTGGGTGCCGCTGCCGGTCATCCAGACGTGGAGCGGGAACATGGCATTGTGTCGGCCGGCCAGAATTTCATCGCAAACGCTGACGATCAGAGCGTGCGCGCGATCGTCCAGCCGTCCGTCGGCGCGATTGGCGTTGGCCGCAGCCTTCTTGAGGATGGCATAGGCCTCGATCATCTCCGGCGGGATGAGTTCCCTGCCGATGCTGAAATGCTCGAGCGCCCGTTGCGTCTGTGCCCCCCACAGCTTGTCGGCCGGCACTTGCACGCTGCCGAGGCTGTCCTTTTCGATCCGGAATTCGCTCATGCCATCTCTCCCTACAGCATTTTCGAATTGAGCGAAGACGCGAAAGTCCTCTGGCCGCCGTTTTGCCTATATTCCTCGCCGCGAAGTCTTCAACTTCTCGGCAATAGGCTGCAGTCGAAGGATGGACCTCCGTGCGCGCCCTGCCGAGAGCGGCTCGGTCGGCTCAAAAGTCCTGCATCGTCGGGCGGAAGACGATCTCGTTGACGTCGACGTCATCAGGCTCGGCGATGGCGTAGGCGACCGCGCGGGCGAAACTCTCCGGCGAGATGGCGTGTTCATAGGCGTGGCGCGTGCGCTCGGCAACGTCCGGCTCGGTGATGCTGTCGGGCAGCTCGGTCGCCACCATGCCGGGCGAAACGATGGTGGTGCGGATATTGTACGGTTTCACCTCCTGCCTGAGCCCTTCGGAGATGACGCGCACCGCGTGCTTGGTGGCGGCATACACGGTGGCGCCGGGACGGACCTTGTGGCCGGCGACCGACGACACGTTGATGATGTGGCCCGACTTCTGCGCCGTCATGTGTGGCAGCACGGCAGCGATACCGTAGAGCACGCCCTTGATGTTGACGTCGATCATCCGATCCCAGTCGGCGACCTTGCCGCGCTCGAGCGGCGAATGCGGCATCAGCCCGGCATTGTTGATGATGACGTCGATGCGGCCGTAAAGCGCGATTGCGGCATCGACCAGCGCCTTGACGTCATCGGCCGACGTCACGTCGGTGGCCCTGACCGCGCCTTGCGGCAGGGCGAGTTCCCGGGCGAGCGCCTCGAGCCGATCGATGCGGCGAGCGCCGAGCACGACCTTGGCGCCGGCCCGGGCAAGGTGCCGGGCGGCGGCGGCCCCGAGGCCACTCGATGCTCCGGTAATGACGATGGATTTGCCAGAAATGCCGTCGGTCATGCTTGCCTCCGCGCTGGTCTGCTGGTCGGGTTCGATAGGCCCGACTTAGCGCTCACGCCGTCAAGCCGCAAGTCCGGCGATTGCGCCGCACCCGTGCTTGCGGCGCATCGGCGGCGGCATGGTTCAATCGGGGGCGCGCCGGATCTTGCCGGCGCAAATAAGGCGAAGGGCTCCCGGCGGATGTCGGGAGCCCTTCAGGGGGAGGAGGAGGCGTAGTGCTTGGCCTCGTGCGGGGCGTCAGGGTGCGCTCCGTCAGGCGGCGGCGAAGTCCTTGACGAAGGCTTCGACGGTGGTGCGCAGCTCGCCGGCCTGGCTCGACAGGCCGGTCGACAGGCTCATCAGCTGGGTCGAGGCCGAGCCGGTCATCTCGGCGGCCTGACCGA
>JARLIU010000243.1 GCA_031291595.1 Ancalomicrobiaceae bacterium
ATAAAACCTCTGCTATATTCCTATTGGTCAGAGGAAACGTCACTTGTGATGCCGCCCACTAACACCCAGCGGCTCCGTGCGCTGGACCTCCTGCAAGCCCGGGGTATGCTCCGGCTGAAGGAGTTCGTTGCCGAAGGCATCTGCCCGGAGACGCTTGCGCGCCTGGTCCGGGAGGAGGCGGTCATCCGCCCGGCACGGGGCCTCTATCAACTCCCCGACGCACACGTCGAGGCTTCCCACACGCTGGCTGAGGCGGCTGTTCTGGTTCCAAAGGGTGTGGTCTGCCTAACCTCAGCCCTGCAATTCCACGACCTGACGCTGCAGATGCCCTCGGCTGTATGGATGGCGATCGACCGAGCCGCCTGGCGGCCCAAGATCGACTATCCTCCCATTCGGTTCGTGCGCTTCACTGGATCGGCACTGACCGAAGGGGTAGAGCGTCACCGCATCGAGAATGTCGACGTTCCCATCACGGATCCGGCGAAGACAATTGTCGATTGCTTTCGATACCGGACCAAGATCGGCCTCGATGTCGCGATGGGGGGGCTACGGGAGGGGCTTCGCCGCCGGCGATGCACGCCGGATCAACTCTGGCGTTACGCGCGCAAGGCGCGGGTCTGGTCGGTCATGCGTCCTTACGTCGAAGCAATGGCGTCTGATGCCGCGTGAGCCCCGCAACATCGGCGCATCAGTGCGTGCGCGGCTCCTCGAACGGGCACGTGCCGAGCGATCGGATTTCCAGATTCTCCTGACGCGGTATGCGCTCGAGCGTCTGCTCTACCGACTAAGCGCGTCGCCACATCGCGACCGCTTCATCCTCAAAGGCGCGATGCTCTTCGCGACCTGGGTCGCCGATCCGTTCCGGCCTACGCGCGATTTGGATCTGCTTGGCCACGGCGACAGCGACGCCGAGGCCATCGCCGAAACCTTCCGGGCTATTTGTGCGCAGCCGGTCGCCGATGACGGTGTGACGTTTGACGTCGCCGCGCTGATGGCGGTCCCGATCCGTGAGGAGGTGGAATATGGTGGCGTGCGGGTTCGCACAACGGCAACGATCGCCGGGGCGCGTATTCCGATCCAGGTCGACATTGGTTTCGGAGACGCCATTACACCCGGGGCTGTCGAGATCGACTATCCCACCCTACTGGACGCCCCAACACCGTACCTTCGCGCATATCCGGTCGAAACGGTGGTGGCCGAGAAATTTGAAGCGCTCGTAACGCTCGGCGTGGCCAATAGCCGGCTCAAGGACTTCTATGATCTATGGGTGATCTCGCAAACATTCGAGTTTCGGCGGATCGCCCTTGCCGAGGCAATTCAGCGGACCTTCGAACGACGTGGAACGATCCTCCCCAGCGTTGTTCCAGTCGGTCTGACCGATGAATTCGCAGAAGTATGGGCCACTCAATGGCGCGCATTCCTCAGCCGCGATCGGATGGCAGCAGCACCTGGTACTTTCGGCGCTACTGTCGCCGATCTTCGCTTCTTCTTGATGCCGCTGGTCGTCGGATTGAAGGAAGAGCGAACCTGGCCGCCGAGCGGGCCGTGGTCGCCAGGAGGAGCAATCGATGAAGCATAGCGGACTGACGAAGAAGAGAGCTGTGATCGCGGCTCGGGGGAGTTATGGAATGTCAGTGCTCGTGCATGGGGTCAACATTCCGACCCAGTTCCGAAAGCCATTCGCCCCAAGAAGCGCAACGGCAATCGCGCTGAGCCATGACCATTGCGCGTTACAGATATGCGCGCTCCTACACCACGCCACCCCGCGCACTGCTTCCGTGGTGCTTCCGCGACAGCCGCAGCTTTCTAAAAACGTCAGCTAAGTCATTGATATATTGGCGCACCCGACAGGATTCGAACCTGTGACCTTTGCCTTCGGAGGGCAACACTCTATCCAGCTGAGCTACGGGTGCTTCGGCGCGACCAATCTGCCGCGGCCGACGACGACGAGCCGTAAGCTGCGGCGCCGGGAATCCGATGTGGTTGATAGCCGATCCGATCGCTGCGGGCAACCGGGGAATTGGCGGGCATGCCGCTGCGGCCGCCTCGGCCTCGCACCGCCGCACCCGCGTCAGGCCGTCTCGATGAACGTCTTCAGCAGATGGTGGGCGATGGCGAGCGGCTTCGGCGCGGTGATGGCTTCCGGGTGCGTCTCGGCAAACATCGCCTTGGCCGCCGGCCGATCGAACCAGCGGCAATCCTCCAGTTCGGTCAGATCCGCCACGATCTCGCCCGTCTCCGCCTCGCCGAAGCAGCCGAGCATCAGCGAATTCGGGAACGGCCACGGCTGGCTCGAGTGATAGCCAACCCGCCCGACGCGGATGCCCGCCTCCTCCCAGGTCTCGCGCCGGACCGCATCCTCGATCGTCTCGCCGGGTTCGACGAAGCCGGCGAGACAGGAATACATGCCGGGCGGAAACCGCGCCTGCCGGCCGAGAAGAATGCGATCGTCCCTGACGATCGCCATGATCACCACCGGGTCGGTGCGCGGGAAGTGCTGCGCGCCGCAGGACGGGCAGTCGCGGCGGAAGCCGGCCGAGGACATCGTCGTGGCCGAGCCGCAGCGCGAGCAGTGACGGTGTGACTGGTGCCAGTTGAACACGGCGCGAGCCTCGGCGGCGGCACCGAGTTCCTCCGCCGGCACGGCGGCCTCAAGCGCCAGCGTGCGCAGATCGACGAGCGCCAGCCCGGCCGCTTCAAGCTGCTCGGGAGCCATGCTGCTGGGCGCCGCCAGCACCGCTGGCCGGCCGGCGACGGCGCCGCGCAATTGCGGGCTCGCCGCCCATCCGACGAGACCGAGGAAGAGGGCCTCGCCCAGATCGGCACCGAGTGCCTGCGCCCGTTCGGCTGGCATCAGGATCGTATGGGTCGTGCGATCGAGCACCAGCTTGTCGCCGACTGCAACGATCACGCGGGCATGGGCGTCGTTGCGCACCGCGGCGACGAAGTCTGCGTCTTCGCGTTCGGCCGACATCCGATCGAGGGAATTCTGAGTATAGGCCGCGCGCCGCGACCGGTCTTCGGCAGGAAAGGAAAAGGGCATCAGATGAACTCGGGAGAAAGGCATGTCAGGGATGGGGAAGACCTATCACTCGGCAAGCCGGGAGGCGAGCACCTTGATCCTGCCGGCGCATTCGGCCGGGCTATCGGCGCGGGTCGGGTGGCGGGTCCACTCCGGTCGGGGCCGCACGGCGCCGCCGTCCTGCCCGGCGATCACATCTCCGTGCAATGGCGGCACGATGGCGCCGGCGGCAGGCGATCCCGCCATTTCCTGAGATCCGCCCTGCGTGGCACGCGGATCGGCCGGAGATGGCGGAAGGCCACGATCGCCGCTTGCGTCGGACCAATCCGGTCGGGCCCATCTGCGGCCGCCCCGGCTTCGGTGCTATAAGACCTTCGGTGCTATAAGACCGACAATCGAGCGCACAGCCGGTCGGGCGACGCTAGCGGAGCGAATTTGACATTTGAGTCCCACCGGGCTGCGCGGCCTCACTCAAATGTCAAATTCAAAGCTCCACTAGACTCAATGAATTGCTAGTGGTCCTAGGATTCCGACATTTGCGTATGAGCGCGCGGCACGTGGGATGCAAATGTCGGAATCGGACCACTAGGGCCGGCGGAAGCGCCAACGTCGGGAGGCGGGCATGCAGTGGCGGTTCAAGCGGTCGGTCTTCATCGTGCTCGGTCCCATCGTTTATCTGGGCATCACCATCGCCGCCTACGGCGCGCCATTGGCTTTCTTCGCCGATCCCGCCCGACTCGCTGCGACCGTCGTGTTCGTCGCCCTGATGCTGGCGGCCACGTTCACCGAGGGCAATCTGTCGACCGGGCGGCGCGAGGATCGCGGCAACCGCTGGGTCATTCCGGCGCTCGGGGTGATCGGGCTGCTTGGCTGCATCCTGCCGGCGTGGTCGGATCGCGCCGACGTCTGGACGTTCGGCGGCGAGGGCGTGCGCTGGCTGGGCGTTGTGCTGTTCGCTCTTGGCGGCGCCCTGCGCCTCTGGCCGGTGTTCGTGCTCGGCCGGCGGTTTTCCGGGCTGGTCGCCATCCAGGAAGGCCACGAACTGGTCACCACCGGCATATTCGCCGTCATCCGCAATCCGAGCTATCTCGGCCTTGTCGTCAACATGCTCGGTTGGGGGCTGGTATTCCGCTCGATCCTCGGCGTGATCCTGACGCTCGCGGCGCTCATTCCGCTCGTCGGCCGCATCCGCGCCGAAGAACGGTTGCTTGCCTCGGAATTCGGCGCCGCTTACGAGGCGTATCGCGCCCGCACCTGGCGGCTCGTCCCTTGGCTCTATTGAGCGGCGACGGCGATTGAGCCGCTGAGTGGTGACGGCGACCGAGCGGCGCGGGCGACGCCGGCGCGCGGCGTCTGACGCCCAGTCCGTCTGCGTGACTCACTGATCATCCTGAGGTTGTGCGCGCTCCGGCCGGAAAAATCGCCGACCAGCCCGGTGCGGCAACTTTCTCTGCGCCAGCGCGAAATCCGTCGTCGCCGAACTGGCTCGGTGGTCAGGCGAGATCGTCGGGAGGTGGGCCGCAGCAGAGACCGGACCTGTGACGAAAAGGTTCGGTCGGCATACCGAAATAATCGCACATTTCAAAAAATACTTCGTGAGACTCCAGGATTAGAAACAACGGATAAGCGCGAATCACCAGGACAGGTTCTGGTAAACTGGCAGCTGCTGCGATGCGGCTGTTCGGATTGTCGGCGCCTGCATATGGGCGCTCAAGCGGTTGCATTCGAGCGGCCAGCCAGTCC
>JARLIU010000244.1 GCA_031291595.1 Ancalomicrobiaceae bacterium
GCGGCCCGCGCCGGCCAGCACGGCAAGGGATTTGCCGTCGTCGCCGACGAAGTCCGTACCTTGGCCGAGACCAGCGAGAAGTCTGCCCGCGATATCCAGGATTTGATCGCGCAGATCCAGAAGGACGTGAAGACCACCGCTGAAGGCATCAATGCCGCAGCCGTCGCGGCGCGCGGCGAGGTTATCCGCGGCAAGGAGATCACCGAACGGCTGGAAGCGGTCCGGCTCGACATGCTCGAGGTGGTGTCCGGTTGCCGTGAAATCTCCAAGTTCAATGACGAGTCCAGCACCGCCGCTCGCGAAGCTCAGAAGGGCGCCGAGGTCATTGCCGCCGCCGCCGAGGAGCAGGGCGCGGCGTGCCAGGAAGTCAACAAGACGATCGACCAGCAGGCCTCGGCCCTGACCCAGAGCGAACAGGCCGCACAGGAGCTGTCCGAACTATCGGAGGAATTGAAAAACAGCACCAACATCGGCAAGAGCGCCGAGGAAGTCGCCTCCGCCGCCGAGGAACTGTCGAGTGCGGTTGAAGAGATCAATCGCTCGTCGGCCCAGATCACGGCGGCCCTGCAGCAGATCAACAAGGGCGCCGAACAACAGGGAAGCGCGACGCAGCAGTCCTCCGCCGCAATCGCGATCATGGAAAAAGGCGCGCTGGTGTCGCAGACCCAGGCAGAGGCAAGCGTCACCAAAGCCCGCGCCATCACCGATCTGCTCGCCGTCAACAAGACCGGCGTCGACACCATGATCCTTGGCGTGCAGACCGCCGTCGAGGCCGGGCGCACCAGTCGCGACCAGGTGACCGCGCTGGAACAGATCAGTCGGCGGATCGACAAGATCGTCGATGCCATCACCACGGTGTCGATCCAGACCAACATGCTGGCCGTCAACGGCTCTGTCGAGGCGGCGCGCGCCGGCGAATTCGGCAAGGGTTTTGCGGTCGTCTCCACCGATATCCGCAACCTGGCACGTGATTCGGCGGAAAATGCCGACCGCATCAAGGATACCGTCAAGGCGATCCAGGACATGGTCGTCACCGTGCGCACCGACCTGCAGGAAATTGGCGAAGCAGCCGCTGCCGAGGTCGAGAAGAACCGCCGGATTTCGGCCAATCTCGAGACGATCGCCCGCGATATGACCGAGGTGATCAATGGCAACCTGGAAATCGTCACCGGCTCCGACGTGATCGTACGGATGGTCAAGGATCTGCAAGCCGGCGTCGAACAGGTGGCCACCGCCGCCCAACAGGCGACGCGCGCCGCGACGGAAGCCACCAACGCAGCCCGTGAACAGTCGAAGGGAGCCGAGCAACTGTCCGCAGCTATCGAAGAAATCGCTTCGCTCGCCGACGAACTTCAGGCCGCCTGAGCCCTGCACGTCGTCAACGATCGAGGTTAGTCATGTCCGCTGTCGCCCAATCCCTGGAGACCTTGGAGGCCGAATTCGCCCCCGACCGCAAGCCGAAGCCGGCGACGGTGGTGACCGCCGCCACGGATGCCCGCCAATTCGTGATATTCCACATCCAGGGCGAGCGGTTTGCCGTCTCGCTTTCGGAAGTCCAGGAAATCATTCGCGTTCCCGGCATCGTCCAGGTGCCTTTCAGCCCGCCGTCGCTGGAGGGTCTGGCGAACCTCAGAGGCAACGTGCTGCCCGTCATCAATCTGCGCAAGGCCTTCGGCTTTCCGCTCATCCTGCATGACGACGCCACGCGCGTCGTCGTGCTCGATCACGGTCGCCCCATCGGTCTGATCGTCGACCGGATGGCGAATGTGGTGACGGTCGACGCCGAGCGGATCGAATCCGCCGACTCGATCCGCGCCACCATCGACAGCGATTTCCTCACCGGCATGATCAAGGATGCCGACGGGCGATCGATGGTGATGATCCTCGACACCGAACAGATCGTCCGCCGCGAATTCAAGGACATCTTCAACCGCGAGGCTGGGGCCGTCGGCGACCGCACCATCGCCGCCCAAGGCGAGCGCGCCCGCCAGCTCGAGGTGCCGGCCGACGAGGACCAGTTGGTCAGCTTCGAGGTGGCCGGCCAGGAATACGCCTTCCCGATCGAGCGCGTGCAGGAAATCGTGCAACTTCCCGAAACGGTTACCGGCATTCCAAATGTCGCCGGCCACGTCCTTGGCGTCATCACGCTGCGCAACCGCCTGCTGCCGCTGGTGTCGTTGCGCGGCCTGTTCTCGCTGCCGGCGATCGCCCTGACGGAAGCCAACAAGGTCGTGGTGGTCTCGCTCGGGCCGGGCGCGACGCAATCCGTCGGTGTCGTCATGGACAGCGTCAAGGAAGTCCTGCGGGTCAGCCGCTCCCTGGTTGAGCCGATGCCGGATCTCCTCAATGGCGGCGGCACGCTCAGCGACATCACTGCGATCTGCCGGCTGCAGGATGGCCGCCGGCTGGTATCGGTCCTCTCGGCGGAGAAGATGTTCAACCGGGTCGACCTCGAGAAGTTGGCACAGGCGGACGAGGACGGCATGGCCGAACTGCAAAGTGGCGCATCGGCTCCGGCGACCTCCGACAGCGGCGACGAGGAGCAGTTCGTCGTGTTTCGCCTGATGGGAGAGGAATACGGCGTGCCGATCGACGCCGTCCAGGAAATCGTGCGTGTTCCGGCCGAGCTGACGCGCATTCCGAACACGCCGGATTTCATCGAAGGCGTGATCAACCTGCGCGGCGTCGTGCTGCCGGTGATCGATCAACGGCGTCGCTTCCGTCTCGACGCCGCCGAGCGCACCGATCGCCAGCGCATCATGGTGCTGACGGTCCGCGGCGTGCAGACCGGCTTCATCGTCGATTTCGTCTCGGAGGTGCGCCGCATCCCGGCGGCCGCCATCGGACCTGCCCCGAACCTCTCCGACGAGCAGGCCCGCATCGTCCGGCGTGTCGCCAACCTTGAGACCGAGAAACGGATGATCCTGCTGCTCGACGTGCTGCAACTGCTCAATGTCGGCGAGATCGAAGCCGCCAGCCGCAGCAGTCTCGCGCACTAAGCCCGTCGCCGTCGCCCGGCTGGCTACCGGTCTGCCCGCTCACTCCCGCCGTCGAGGCCACTTCTGATGATCAATGTCCTGATCGTCGACGATTCCGCACTGATGCGGAAACATCTGCGCGATCTCCTCGATGCCGAGAGCGACATTCGTACCCGCTCCGTCCGCAATGGCGTCGAAGCGCTCCTCGCCCTCAGCGAGGAGACCTTTGACGTCGTTACCCTCGATCTCAACATGCCCGAGATGGACGGGATGACCTGCCTGTCGCACATCATGGTCACCAACCCCAAACCGGTCGTGATGGTCTCATCACTCACCGAAAATGGCGCCGAGGTGACCCTGCAGGCGCTGAGCCTCGGCGCGGTCGACTATATCTTGAAGCCTGGCGGCACGATTTCGCTCTCCATCGAACGCATCCGCCAGGAACTCCTGTCGAAGATCCGTGCCGCCGCCAGCGTGCGGATGCGCCGCATCGACGCAGCCGAGGCGCGCTCCGGTGGCGACCCCGCTCGCTTGGCCCGACGGGCTCGCCTCAGCCAGAGCAGCGCGTCACGCCAGATACGTGCCAAGGTTCCCGAACAGTTGGGGCTTGTCCTCGTCGGCGTGTCGACCGGTGGTCCCAGCACGCTCGAGACCATCCTGCCACGGCTGCCTGCCGATTTTCCCTGGGCGGTGCTGGTGGCGCAACATATGCCGTCGAGTTTCACGGGGGTGTTCGCCCGCCGGCTCGATGGGCTTTGCTCCTTGCCGGTGATCGAACTCGAACGGCAGATGCCGATCGAATCGGGAACGATCTATATCGCCCGCGGCGACGCCGATCTGGTGGTGACCCGTCGCGGCACCGGCTGGTCCGGCACGCCGGTGCCGAGCGATCGCGATCATCTGTGGCATCCGAGTGTCGACCGGCTGGTGACCAGCGCCCTCGACGTGGTGCCTGCGACCCGGCTGATCGGGGTGCAATTGACGGGAATGGGCGACGACGGCGCTGCCGCCATGGCCACGCTGCACGCGCGCGGCGGTTTGACGATCGCCCAGGACGAGGCGACGTCGATCGTCTTCGGCATGCCACAGGAACTGATCCAGCGCGGCGGTGCCAGCGTCGTGCTGCCGAGCGACAAGATTGCCAATCAACTGAACAGTTGGCTCAAACGAGCGGAAACGCCCACCGGGAGACGTCGCGATGCTGGTTAAACCAACAGCGCGTCAGCGCGCCGCCTGCGAAAGTCCCGCCGAGACGATCGATTTCGACCGTCTCGTCCGCGACCTCGACGATGGCGAATGTGTCGTCCGGCGTCGAGCCGCCCGCGACCTTGGCGAAATTGCCGCCGCCGGTCCCCATCTCGTCGGCCGGCTGGCGATCGAGACCGAGCCAAGTGCCCGCGCCGCGATTCTGAGTGCGCTCATTCGCCTGCGCTCTGTCGAAGTCGTCGATGGACTGGTCGCCTTTCTGCGCAGCGAAGATGTCGGCTTGCGCAATGCGGTGATCGAGGCGCTGCAGGAAATGCCGGAGGAGGCCCTTCCGTCCCTGCGCCTGCTTCTGACCGATTCTGACAGCGATGTGCGGATCTTCGCCGTCAACATCCTGAACGGACTGTGCCATCCGGGAATGGTGCCATGCCTCGTCGAGGTCATCGCGACGGACAGCCATGTCAATGTCTGCATGGCGGCCGTCGACGGACTGGCCGAAGCAGGTGACGTTGAGGCGATCCCGCCGTTGGCCGCGCTGGCCCGGCGGTTTGCCGATGTTCCCTTCGTCGCGTTTGCAGTCGCCGCGGCGACGAGACGGATCAGGGGGCATTGATGGGCAGCCCATCGCGTCAGACGAGCGCGTCGGACAGTTCGCTGACGCCGGATGAATATCAGAAGTTCTGCGAGTTCTTCTACCGCAAGACCGGAATTCTGTTCAACGACAAGAAGGGATATTTCGTCGACCGACGGATCGCCGAACGCATCGAAAAGACGGGGAGCGAGTGCTTCCGGGATTATTTCGCCTTGCTACGGTTCCAGGCCTCAGGCGCGGAATGGCAGGAACTCGTCAACGTGATGACGGTGAACGAGACCTACTTTCTGCGTGAAGATTACCAGTTCGAGGCTCTTGTGCGGGGCATGCTGCCCGAACTCGTCGGCAAACGCGGCATCGGCGACACCGTTCGCATCTGGTCGGCTCCCTGCTCGACCGGCGAGGAGCCCTACTCGATCGCGATCTACATTCTGGAGAACTGGAAGCGATCCGACGACTTCGCCATCGAGATTCTCGCCTCCGACATCGATTCCAAAGTTCTGGCGGCCGCCCAGCTCGGCATTTTCGGCGAACGATCGATCCAACGCCTGTCGCCGACGCTGCGGCGCAAGTACTTCACCTCGCTCGGCGACGACCGCTTCCAGATCATACGCGAACTCCGCGAATCCATCGATTTTGCGAGAATAAACGTCGTCGACAAATCGCACATGTCTCGATACTCGAAAATCGATGTGATCTTCTGTCGCAACCTCCTGATCTACTTTGACGATATGTCGCGCAGGGAAACCGTAGAGCTTATGTATGAATGCCTCACCCCGGGAGGATTTATCTGTCTGGGACACTCGGAAAGCATGAGCCGGATTTCATCGTTGTTTGTTCCACGAAAATTCGGAGACACCATCGTCTATCAGAAGGCCCCAACGGCGAACTGAGGAAATTATCAAGATGAAACACATCCTCGTCGTCGAAGACGGCCTCACGATGCGACTGTTCTATCGCGATGTTCTCGAGGCAGCGGGCTTCCAGGTCGACGAAGCGGCAAACGGCGTCGAAGGGCTGGAGCGCGCCATGCTGCAGCCGTTCGACCTGGCGATCGTCGACGTCAACATGCCGAAGATGGACGGCTTCGAGATGATCCGCCGCATGCGACAGCACCCCGATCTGTCGTCGTTGCCGGTGGCCACCATCAGCACCGAAGCCGGCGAGAGCGACATGGCGCGCGCCTACGCCGCGGGGGCCAACTACTACCTCGTCAAGCCGGCTCCGCCCGGCGACCTGGCGCTGGTGGCGCGCCTGCTCACCGGAGAGCGGCTATGACCGATCAGCTGCTGCAGCGCTTCATCCCGGAGGCCCGGGACCTGATCGAGACGTCGGCGTCCGGGCTGTTGAGGCTTGAGAAAAATCCGAAGGACGATGCGGCGGTCAACGAAGTGTTCCGCGCCGTTCACACGCTGAAAGGCTCCTCCGGCCTGTTTGACGCCGTGGCACTGACCCATCTCGTGCATGCGGCCGAGGACCTCCTAAGCTCGATCCGCGCCGACGAACTCATCCTCGACTCGACCCTCATCGACATGCTGCTCGCCAGCCTCGATCAGGTCGGTTGCTGGATCGACCACCTGGAGCGGGACAATTGCCTGCCGCGTGACGCCGACGGCATTTCCAACACCATGGCGCGCGAACTGCGCAGCCTCGCGGCACTCCCAGGCTCTGCGCAGCCGACCGATGCCGCTCCACCGCTGCTTTCGGGCCAAGCGGCCGATCTCGACCCCGATTGGCTCGACGGCTTCAGCGAGGCGGAGCGGCGCGAGGCGTTTCACCGTCTGACCGCGGGCGCGACGGTGCTCGCCGTGCGCTATGTCCCGGACGAAGCATGTTTCTACAGCGGTACCGATCCGCTCGGGTTGGTGCTTGCCACGCCGGAGCTGCTCGTCGCCGTTGCCCATCCGGTCGCTGCCTTTGCCCTGCCGCCCGACCTCGATCCCTATCGCTGCAATCTGGGCTTCACGCTTCTGACGACGGCTGACCGGACCGACGTCGAGATGCACATGCGCTACGAATTGGAGCGTGTGGAGATCCGGCTGGTTGCGCCCAACGATCTGATCTCGGTCGCGGGACTGCCGACGGATGCGCCGGTCTGGGAGGACTTCCGCGAGGAAGCCGGCGAACTGCTCGCAGCCGGCGATCTTGTCGGGCTGGCCGCACGCGCCGCGACGCTGAACGATCTGATGGGACCCGATCTGGCCGCCGTAGCGGCGTTGCGCTGGCTGGCGACGTTGCTGGCCGCACCGACCCAGGATCGCGCGGCAATCGCCGCGTTGATTGAGGCCACCGTGACCGGCCGCTTCGTCGCGATGCCCAGGCAAATCGCGCCCGTGGCTCAACCATCGGCAGCTGTGCCATCGGCAACGATCGGTTCCGCTCCCCGTCCCCATGCCGTCGTCGACCCGCACGCACGCGCGTTCGCGCGCAGCATTCTGGCCGCTCAACTGGGGTGCTGCGAGGGGATCGGCTTCGATGCGGCGCGACTGGTCGCGCCAGGGCGTGTCGTCGGCAATCTGATGGCCAGCCTCGGCGCCGGAGACGTCACAGATGCGATAGCAAACGCGTTGCAGTCCGCCCGCGATACGGGCTCCGCCGCGCCGTTCCTGCGGCTCGTCGACCGGCTCGATGCTGAGCTGGCCGAAGGATGCGGCGCAACGGCCGTACCGACAAGCGCTTCGGCGCCGGTGCCGGCGGAACCGGCGCCCTGGCATCGGGACGATAGACCGGCTGTCTCCAACCACGAGGAGGTGCGCGACGACGACGCCCGTCCGCTCACCCACATGCTGAAGGTCGACCAGGCCAAGATCGACCTGTTGATGAACCTCATCGGCGAACTCGTGGTCTCCAAGAACAGTCTGCCGTTCCTCGCCAAGCGGGCCGAGGAGGTGCATGGCTCGCGCGAAATGTCCCGCGAGATCAAGGAACAGTACGCTGTCATCAATCGTCTGGCGCAGGAGATGCAGTCGGCCATCATGCACGTGCGAATGCTGCCTGTCAGCGACATCTTCGGTCGCTTCCCGCGCCTCGTGCGCGACATGGCACGCAAGCTGACGAAGGAAATCGACCTTGTCATCGAGGGCGAGGACACCGCCGCCGACAAGATCATCATCGAGGCCTTGGGCGATCCGATCCTGCACATCGTGCGCAATTCGCTCGACCACGGCATCGAGCAACCGTCGGACCGCCTGGCCGCCGGCAAGCCGGCAACCGCGACCTTGCTGCTGAAGGCCTATCAAGAGGCTGACAATGTGGTGATCGAGATCCGCGACGACGGCCGCGGCATCGATCCCGCCGCGATCCGTGCGGCCGCCGTCGCCAAGGGCGTCCTGGATCAAGCGCGCGCCGACGCCCTGTCGGATCAGGAGGCGATCAATCTGATCTATCATCCCGGCTTCTCGACCGCCGCGGTGGTTTCGGATCTGTCCGGGCGCGGCGTCGGCATGGACGTGGTGCGGACCACGATCGAGAAGCTCGCCGGACGCGTCTCCGTCACCTCGCGCGTCGGCGAGGGAACGCGAACGCGGCTGTCGCTGCCGCTGACCATGTCCGTCACCCACGTGATGATGGTGGAGGCCGCCGGCAGTCTGTACGGCGTGCCGATGGACCTCATCGTCGAAACCGTTCGGGTTCCTCTCGAAGCGATCCATACGATCAAGCAGGCCGAAGCCTTCATACTGCGCGACACGCTCATCCCGCTCGTTCGCATGTCGACCTTGATGGCACAGCCGGCTCGGCGGCGAGGCGACGGCAGTGAAGAGGCCGTGCTCGTCTGCCGGGTTGACGGACGCAACGTCGGGCTGGTGATCGACGACTTCCGCGAGGGAATGGACATCCTGTTGAAGCCGCTGGAAGGCATCGTCGCCGGCATCAAGGGTTTCGCCGGAACGGCGCTGCTTGGCGACGGGCGCGTCCTGCTGATCCTCGATCTGAAGGAGTTACTGTGATGGCGCTGCGGTTCGGCGAAGGCGAAGTTCATTTCGACGATCACTGCGTGGTCGAGGATGCCATGCCGCTGTTGGCGTTTCTCGAGGCCGAGGCGGACCCGCAGGTCCGCCTCGCGCACTGTACCGGCATGCATACCGCGCTGATCCAGGTGTTGGCCGCCATCCGTCCGCGGATCGGATCCTGGCCGGCCGACCCTGGGCTCGCCCGCCTCCTCGGCGGTCTGATGGGTATGGAACCGACATGAAGGTTCTGGCGATCTCCAACCGCAAGGGAGGCAGCGGCAAGACCACCACGGCCGTGAACCTTGCGGCCGAGTGGGGCGCGCGCGGCATCCGCACCCTGCTGGTCGATCTCGACAGCCAGGGCCATGCCGGCCTCGGCTTCGGAATTGTGGCTGGGCGGCGCGACGCCGTCGCGCATATGATGTTCACCCGCGGCGATTTCGACCTTGCCGCGGCGATCCGTCCGACCGCTTGCGACAACGTGGCCGTCGTCGCCGCCGACGTCAGCTTCGACGGATCCGGCAGCGAGCGCGGCGTCAAGACGTTGCGGCGGCATCTGCGGACACCGGCCATCGAAGCCCGCTTCGATATCGTCATCCTCGATACGCCGCCTTCGCTCGACATGCTGTTGATCAACGCGCTGGCCGCTGCCGACGCCGCGCTGGTGCCGATGATCCCGCACGCCCTGTCGGCGGCCAGCATTCGCCAATTTACCCGGCTGTTCTTTCGGATGGCGACGACGGTGCAGCCGGCCTTGAAGCTGCTCGGCATCCTGCCGGTCATGGTCAACGCACGCGTGCTGCACCAGCAATCGATGCTGCAGCAGGTCGAAACCGAATTCGGTGCCGGCCGCCTGTTCGATGGCATCCGCGCCGATATCCGTCTGGCCGAAGCGTTCGCCGTCGGCAGTCCTGTCCGCAACGTCTCGCCGCGCAGTCGCGGCGCGGAAGACTATGGCCGGCTCGCCGACGAACTCGACCGCCTCTGGCCGCTGCGCCCTTGCCAAACCCCGCGCGCGCTCAATTCCACGAAAGGAGCATGACATGGCTGCAACGATCCTCATCGTCGACGATTCGGCGACGATGCTAATGAGCATCGAGGGCGTCCTGTCGAAGGCCGGGCTCACTGTCGTCAAGGCGGCGAGCGGCGAGGAGGCCCTCGCCAAGCTGAAGTCCGGCAGCAAGCCGAACCTCATGATCACGGACCTGAACATGGGTGCCATGAACGGCATCGAGCTCATTCGCAATACACGCAAGGTCGCCGGGATGCAGTTCATGCCGATCCTGATGCTGACGACGGAATCGCAACAGGACAAGCGCAACGACGCCCGGTCGGCCGGCGCCACCGGCTGGATCGTCAAGCCGGTCGATGGTGCGACTCTGCTGAAAGTCATCGGTCAACTGGTCCCGGGGAAATGACGGATGGCGTCGCCGATTTCTGAACTGCGCAGCCTGCCGATGGCGGCACTCCTCGTCATGCTGCCGGTAGCCGCTGCCGGAATTGCGTCGCAAGGGGCGCCGCTGGCGGTGCTGCTGACGGCGGGGTCAACCTGCGCCGTCGCCCTGGCGGTCGCTTGGTTGCGTCGGCGCCGCCGCGCCGTCGACACCGCGACGGCGGAGCGGTCGGACGGCGTAGCCGCAGCGGCGGCGCTGGACAATCCGATGTGCGCAGCCTGCTCGGCCGAACGCGCCTCGACCCTGCTCGCCCTGACCGGTCACCTGCAGGTGTTCGAAAGACTGTTCGACCGGGCCACCGGAGACACCGACTCGGTGTCGGCCGAATCCGAGGCGGCAGCCTTCACCATCATGTCGAGTCTGCGTGAGGTCGACGACGGTCTCTGCGGCGTCCTCGACAGTTTCGCGTCGCCGATCGTCAGGGAACCAAGCGGTCCAGTGCAACGGCCGGCGGTCGTCGACGGCCTGCCGCAGCGCAATCGCGTCACCGAGTTCATCCTGCGCCGCGATCTGGAAATCGTGTCGACGATCGAACGCTTCGCCGCAATCGAACGGGTCACCGAAAAGCTCTGCGCCTCGGTGCAGGGGGTGCGCGAGATCGCTCGACAGTCGCGCCTGCTGGCGTTGAATGCCAGCATCGAGGCCAGCCATGCCGGCGCCCTCGGCGCCGGCTTTGCCGTCGTCGCCTCCGAGGTACGGCGCCTCGCCCACATCTCCGACGAAACCGCCGCCAAGGTCGGCGGCGAACTCGCAGCGCTGCGTGACACTGTTCGCCACAGCATGAACGAGTTGGAGGAACACCGCCGCGTCGATGAGGATCGCACCGAACTGGAGGCCATTGCCATTGCCGTCCGACAACGCACCGAGGATATGGAAGCCTTGCTGTCGCATCAGAAGGAGACGCTGACCAAGGTACAGTCTGAAAGCAATGTGATCGCCACGCACATCATCGAATTGGTTGGCTCGATCCAGTTTCAGGACGTTATCCGGCAGCGCCTGAAGCATCTGGAGAAGATCTTCGCGGCCGCGCGGCGCCATCTGGGCGGCATCGAGGCCGCGCTCCTGGATACGAGCCGGCCGGCGCTTCCCGATCTCGTCGGCTTCGCCGAGGCAGTCGCCGAGGTCGGCCCCTCGCCGCCACGCCGCACGATCGACGCGGGACTGGCAATCGAGCTGTTTTGAACC
>JARLIU010000035.1 GCA_031291595.1 Ancalomicrobiaceae bacterium
CGAGCTCAAATGTCGAATTCAAAGCTCCACTAGACCCAATAAGTTGCTAGTGGTCCTTTGACTCCGACATTTGCTCAAGCGCGTGCGGCAAGTGGGATGCAAATGTCGGAGTCGGACCACTAGACCCAATTGGCCGCTGGTCAGCCAACCGCGGCCATGGTTCAGTTTCGCGCGGCCACCTGACCCGGAATTCGCAGTTGATCGGACATTCCACCAATCTCGTCAGCCATTCGACGGCCTATCTGGCCGACGCCGAATTCAACGATTCTCCCATGCCGCTGCACATTTCCGGCGTCAGGGAAATGAACGGTCCGCTGTTCGAGATGCTGGATCTGGCCGCCGATCTTGGCGAGGCCGGCGACGCCTTTTCCAACTACATGCTCGCCATGTTCGGCATCGACCAGGAGCAGCGCGAGCCGGCAACCGGTCCGGACGGGCGGCGGCGCTATCGCTCGAGCTGGCTCAGGCTGGTGAAAGGCTGGGGCTACGATTCCAATTCGCCGGAAGGCGCGGTGCTGAAGGGCTGGGTGGAGAGCCGCTTCGGCCTGTTCCCGACCTACCACAAGGGCCGGATCGAGCGCATCTCGACCGGCGTGTGGACGACCTACGTCGAAGAAAAGATGTCGAGCCGCTTCCACAACAACTCGATCATGACGCAGCTCGATCTTCTCTACGAGTTCTGCCAGCTGGCGCTCGCCCGCTTCGCCGCCCCTGGTCAGACGCATCTGACGCTCTATCGCGGCATCAACGACTTCGACGAACACCCGATCGAGCGCCGCATCGACAAACGCACGGTAGTCATGCGGCTCAACAACTTGAGTTCATTCACCAAAGATCGCACGATCGCGGACTGCTTCGGCGATATCGTGCTCGAGGTCGCCGTGCCGGTCGTCAAGATCCTGTTCTTCAACACGCTCATGGCAACTCACCCGCTGAAGGGCGAGGGCGAATATCTGGTCATCGGGGGGAACTTCTTGGTGCACACGATGCGATGAGGAGTGATCCATGCCCGAAACCGAAGACCGCGCGCTCGCTGCCTTTTTCGGCCTCGCCATCGGCGATGCGCTCGGTGCCACCGTCGAGTTCATGACGCACGCCGAAATCGCCACCGAATTCGGCACCCATCGCGACATCATCGGCGGCGGCTGGCTGCGCCTGAAGCCGGGCGAGGTGACCGACGACACCGACATGTCGCTGGCGCTCGCCCGCTCGCTCGCCCGCCGCGGCACGCTCGATCTGGAGGACGTCTGCCAGGAATTCGCGCATTGGCTGAAGTCGGGCCCGCGCGACGTCGGCAACACCTGCCGGCGCGGCATCCGTCGCTACCTGATGGACGGCACGGTTGCCAGCAGCTTCGCCGAGGGCGATGCCGGCAACGGCGCGGCGATGCGCGTGCTGCCGATCGCGCTCGCCACGCTCGGCGACGAGCGCCGTGCCGCCAAGTGGGCGATCGCGCAGGCGCATACCACGCACCATCACCCGCTGTCGGATGCGGCCTGCGTTACGCTGACCGCCATGGCCGGCGACCTGATCCTGCGGCGCCAGGGCATAGAGCGGCACGCCCGCGCCCTCGTCGCCGCGCATCCGAATTTCGGCTTCGAGCCCTATCGCGGCCTGTCGTCCGCCTATGTGGTCGACACGGTGCAGACGGTGTTCTGGGCGCTGTTTTCGACGAAAAGCTTCGAGGAGTGCCTGATCCGCGCGGTCAATCAGGGCGGCGATGCCGATACCACCGGCGCCATCGTCGGCATGTTGGCCGGCGCCACCTATGGGCTCGACGCCATCCCGCACCGCTGGCTGAGGGCATTGACGCCGGCGGTCGCCAAGGAAATCCGCTCGCTTGTACCAGAACTGCTGGCGCTCGCCGGGCTCAACTGATCGACGCCGCACGGCTGTCATTCAGGCCGGCGTATATGCTAGCCTCACCCTGCCCTGCCGACAGAAGCGCCGCATGTTGTTCGCGCCACCGACCGATCTCTCGAAACTTGCCAATGCTGCCGGCCGTCTGCGCGAGATCGGCCTCGTCGGGCTCGGCGCTGTCGTCGGCGTCGCGGCCGGCGCCGTCGTCGCGGCGATGGGCTACCTGACACATGGTCTGCATGCCATCCTGTTCGGCATCGAGATATCGGACCGGCTGAGCGCGCAGTTGAAGCTGGCGCATGTCAGCATGGTGCTGGTGCCGGCGCTCGGCGGCATTCTGATCGGCTTGAGCCTGTGGTGGGCGCGGGCGCGAGGCGCGCGCCGACCGGTCGACCCGATCGAGGCCAATGCCCTGACCGGCGGCCGCATGTCGATCCGCGACAGCCTCACCGTGGCGGTCCAGACGGTGATCTCGTCGGGCTTCGGCGCTTCGGTTGGACTGGAGGCCGGCTACACCCAGGCGTCATCGAGCCTCGCCTCACGCCTCGCCGGCCTGTTCCGGCTGAAGCGGGCTGACGTGCGCACCCTCGTCGGCTGCGGCGCGGCAGGTGCCATCTCGGCGGCCTTCGGCGCGCCGTTTGCCGGCGCCTTCTACGCCTTCGAACTGATCATCGGCAGCTATTCCGTTGCCATCGTCTCTCCCGTGTTCGCCGCGGCGCTGGCGGCGCGCCTGACCGCCTCCTGGCTCGGCGCCGATCCCATCCCGATCGACCTCGGCACGGACGTCGCCATCAGCATTGCCGAGCTGCCGATCTTCCTGCCGCTGGGCGTGCTCGGCGGGCTCGCCGCCGTCGCCACCATGCTGCTGGTCACCTGGTCCGAACGCGCCTTTCGCGCCTGTTCCTGCCCGCAGCCCTTGCGGCCCGTGCTCGGCGGGCTTGCCGTCGGGGCTCTCGGCTATTGGAGCCCGCAGGTGCTGGCCTCCGGCCACGGCGCCTTGCACCTGGAACTGGCGCTGCAACTGTCCGTCGGCGCGCTCGCGCTGGTGTTCGCCTTGAAGACCATCGCCGCCGCCCTGTCGCTCGGCTCCGGCTTCCGCGGCGGCCTGTTCTTCTCCTCGCTGTTCCTCGGCTCGCTGCTCGGCAAGCTCTATGTCGCGGTGCTGCCCATGCTCGGCTTGTCGATGCATGTGCCGTCGATGCTGGCGGCGATCGTCGGCATGGCGGCCATGGCGGTCGGCGCCGTCGGCGGCCCGCTGACCATGACGTTCCTCGCCTGCGAGACCAGCAACAATTGGTCGATTCTCGGCGTGGTGCTGGGCGCGGTGATCACGTCGGCAATCGTGGTGCGCGAGACCTTCGGCTATTCGTTCTCCACTTGGCGCATGCACTTGCGCGGCGAGACCATCCGCTCGGCCCACGACGTCGGCCGCATCCGCAGCCTGACGGTCGGCGCAATGATGAGGAGCGACGTCAGGACCGTGGCGGCCGACACGACGATCGCGCAATTCCGCGCCGAATTCCCGCTCGGCGCAGCCCAGCGCGTGGTGGCGCTCGATGCCGAGGGCCGCTATGCCGGCATCGTCATCGTCGTCGACGCGCATGCACGGGACAAGGCCGCGGGCGATGACGCACGGGTCACCGACCTGCTTGTCCATCGCAATGTCGTCCTGACCCCGGCGATGACGGCGGAAGAGGCGGCGCATCTGTTCCGGCTGGCCAAGAGCGAGGAGTTGGCGGTCGTCGAAAATCCCTGGAACCGCAACGTCGTCGGGCTGTTGACCGAACAGCACCTGCTGCGCCGTTATGCCGAAGAGCTGGACCGCACCCGCCGCGACCTCGCCGGCGAGAATTAAACGGTCGGCTCGCACCCCTGCCGAACAGTCACCGCAGAAACGCAATCTCAGATAGAGTACCCCGATTTCAAATTGCCTGTGTTCCCGGCGGGCAAAGTCCATGTTAGCATGACGACATCGAACAACTTGTAGTGCAAGAATTGCGCAATTTGCACTACCTGTGCGTTTCGTGCCGGGATTCGGCCATCGAACCGCTGTTTTTTAATCAATGCCGGATTCTGCGTTTATTCACTCTCCTTTAATCGTCGCTCTGTTGAGCCCAGCGGAGGCTGTCATGCACAAGATCATCGCAACCGCCCTCATTGCCCTCGGCGTCTCGATGTGGGCCGCCGCGCCCGCCCAGGCGTGGTATTGCCGCGCCACCAGCCCGCAAGCCTGGGGCGAAGGCTGGGGCAGCCTGCGTTATGCCCGCAACCGTGCGCTCGCCGAGTGCGCCATCCGTACGCCGCGCTGGTCGCGCTGCTACATCCGCTATTGCAACTGAGACTTGGCGCCAAGATATCCGCATACCGTCCGGACTCCGCCGGCTCTTTCCCTCGCCGCTGCGGGCGGACCTGTTCGCTCCGCAGACGGCTGCTCATCGGTCTAGATCGGCTCGGCCGCCGAACGTCGCGGTGTCGTCGGACGGGAGCGATATCGCGCTGCCGCCATTTGGCGAACAGAATTGCCGGCTCCCAGCGGCTGTATGCGGCGTAACGAAGTCTTAACCACTCGTCGTCGACGCGCCCGGACCGGCGGCCTCCAGGCCGGCGGCTGACGGCTTTGTGCTCAGATCTGGCGTCATGCCCCTTGGCAAGCGGCGCCGGGGTCGATAGAGCGAAGCGACACTGCCTCTCACTCGCCCGGCCATCACTCAGGTACCGAAACATGAAGCCGATAATCGAAGTCCTGCTGATCATCCTCGATTTCTACTGGTTCGTGATCATGGTCAGCGTGGTCCTGTCCTGGCTCATCAACTTCAATGTCATCAACTCCCGCAACGAAGTGGTCCGGGCCATCTGGCGCATCTCTTACGACCTGACCGAACCCGCCTATCGCGTCATCCGCCGCGTGATTCCGCCGCTCGGCGGCATCGACTTCTCGCCGTTCATCCTGCTCCTCGTCGTCTACCTGCTGCAGCGCTATCTGACCGGCTACGTGCTGCCCTTCGTGCCGTGAGCGCCGACAGGCGCTCCCCCGGAGGCAAGACCAGCGCCGACAGGCGCTCCCCTGCGACGCCAGCTGGCGCCGACAGGCGCTCGCCGGCAACAGCGTCCGGCGCCGGCCCGCGCCCGACCGCGAGAGTGGAGACCAGCGCCACGACCAATCGCATCCGCGTGCGGCTGACGCCGAGATCCGCGCGCGACGAATTGGACGGGGTGGAGGTGCTCTCCGACGGCACATCGGTATTTGCCGCCCGTGTCCGTGCGGTGCCGGAGAAAGGCGCGGCCAACGCGGCGCTGGAGACGCTGGTCGCCAAGACGCTCGGTGTCGCCCGCACGCGCGTCTCCGTCGTTTCCGGATCGACGTCGCGCATCAAGACTGTGGCAATCGAGGGAGACGCCGAGACCGTCGCCCGTCGGCTTGCAGACCTCGCCGGACCGCCGGAAAAGCCATGAGTGGTTGACCGGGGCGTCCTCTGGACCTGTTCCGACCGGGCACCAACGCCGCTCGGCCCGAACTCGCACTGCGTCCTCGCGCCGGGACATGCCGCCAGAACGCCCTGACTGTTTGGTTCGAAGCCCATTCTTACGAGGAGACCCCTCATGACTGCCACCATCATCGACGGCAAGGCCTTTGCGAGCGCGCTGTGCAAGGCGGTTGCCCAGTCCGTCGCCGAGGTGAAGGCCAGCCACGGCTTCACCCCCGGCCTTGCGGTCGTGCTCGTCGGCGAGGATCCGGCGAGCCAGGTCTATGTCGCCTCCAAAGGCCGCGAGACCATCGCTGCCGGCATGAATTCGTTCGAGCACAAACTGCCGGCGGAAACGAGCGAAGCCGAGCTTCTCGCCCTCGTCGCCGGGCTGAATGCCGACGAGGCCGTCGACGGCATCCTGGTGCAACTGCCGCTGCCGAAGCACATCGATACCAACAGGGTCCTTGCCGCCATCTCGCCGGACAAGGACGTCGATGGCCTGCACGTCGTCAATGCCGGCAGATTGGCAACCGGCCAGCCGAGCCTGGTGCCCTGCACGCCGTGGGGCTCGATGCTGTTGCTGAAGGCGACGCTCGGCAAGATGACCGGGCTCGAAGCCGTCGTCGTCGGCCGTTCCAACCTGGTCGGCCGGCCGTTGGCGCAACTGCTGCTGGCCGCCGATTGCACCGTCACCATCGCCCATTCGCGCACCCGCGACCTCGCGTCGGTCTGCCGTCGCGCCGACATTCTGGTTGCCGCCGTCGGCCGCCCACACATGATCCGCGGCGAGTGGGTAAAGCCCGGCGCCACCGTCATAGATGTCGGCATCAACCGCATCCCCGCGCCGGAGCGGGGCGAGGGCAAGACGCGCCTGGTCGGCGACGTGGATTTCGCCGAGGCGAAAGACGTGGCCGGCCATATCACCCCGGTCCCCGGCGGCGTCGGACCGATGACCATCGCCTCGCTCCTGGCCAATACGCTGACCGCCGCCACCCGCCGGCGCGGTCTGCCGGAACCGACCGACTTCGCCGAAGCTTGCGCCGAACTGATGCGGGCTGGGTAAGACGACGTCATGTAGATCTGTTTTGGCAAGACAAACGGTTGGATATTACACTCGTCCTTGCGAGCGAAGCGAAGCAATCCAGACTATTGGGATGACATTCTGCCTTCAAAATCTGGATTGCTTCGCTCCGCTCGCAATGACGTTGTCAGATTAGCGTAGTCTGTCCAACCACTATAACTGTGGCTCAACGCCGACACGCATTTTTTCAGCAACAGTCCCCTCACCCGCCGCGTTCGCGCCGCGCCTGCCGGACGATCTCGATGACCTTGCGGTCGGCGATCAGCGCCGACCAGTCGGGTGAGAGTTTGCGCCGCCAGTTCGGCCGCTCGCGATCGGTGCCCGGCAGATTGACCGCCCGCGTCTCGCCAACCAGATCGTCGAGCTGGGCCAGCGCGATGACCGATGGCGCCGCGAACACCAGCGCATGCACCGCCGCGATCGCCTCGTCGGTCAGCGGCTTCAGCGGATCGGGCACGATCGGCAACAGCTTTTCGGCGACAAGCAGGCCGCCAAGCGCCGCCTTCTCCTCTTCCCGGATGGCTCGGGCCCCGGCGACCGCCTCTGCGGACAGGAAATCGAGCCCGAACTTCTCGGCGATGTCGGCGCCTTGCCACCAGCCGGCGAGCGTCGCCAGATCGTGGGTGGAGACGCAGGCCGCCGAACGCGCCGGCCAGAATTTCGGCGGCGTGAAGTCCCGGAAATTCGCGCCCTGCCGCTCGAACCACAACACCTTGTAGGAGAGCACGTCCGCCTCGGCCAGCCGCTCGCGGAACCCGTCCGGCACGGTGCCGAGGTCTTCGCCGACGACGATGCACTTGGCCCTCTGGCTTTCGAGCGCGGTGAGCCCCAACAGGTCGCCGAACGGCATGTCGACATAGGCGCCGTCCTTGCCGCTCGCCCCGTCCGGCACGACGAACAGCCGCCGCAGCCCCATGGCATGGTCGATCCTGAGCGCCCCGGCATGCACCATATTGGCGGCAATCAGCGCCGAGAACGCGGCATAGCCGTCTTCGGCCATTCTGAGCGGGTTCGGCGGCGGCAGGCTCCACACCTGGCCGCCCGTCGAGAACGGATCCGGCGGCGCGCCGATCGACAGCCCCTGCATCAGCCGCTCGCGCTCCGACCAGCTCTCCGCCCCGTCCGGCGCGCAGCCGACGGCGAGATCGCGGTAGAAGCCGAGGGTGAGGCCCTTGGCCCGGCCGGCCGCGGCCGCCTCGCCGAACTGCTTGTCCGCCAGCCACTGCAGGAACGAGTGATAGCGGATCGCCTGTTCGCGCTTGTCGGGCCTGAGCGCCGCAATTCCGTCCGCCGGCCATTCGCGCCAATCGGTGTGACCGATCTCGTCGGCCAAGGTGTGGAACTCGGCGAAGCGCTGCAAGGCCGGCCCGCCACGATCGACGAAGGCATCGAATTCCTGGGCGAGCGCCGTCGCTCCCGCGCCGGCGAGCGTGCGCTCGAACGCCGCAAACGCCAGATCGAGCACCCGCTTCTTCGACTGCCAGACGCGGACATAGTCGACCGACGGCAGTTGCGACAGCGCCGTATCGACGCGCGCTTCCGACCACAGCGCTGTGCGCACCTGGTCACCGCGCAAGACCGCCGGCAGGTTGGTGACGTCGATATAGATCGGATCGAGGAAGCGCCGGTCGGACGGATTGTACGGGCTGGCGCGCTCGCGGTCGGTCGGGAACATCGCGTGCAACGGGTTGAGCCCGATCGTTACCGCGCCGTTGCCGCCGGCCCATTCGGCCAGCTGCGCCAGGGTGGTGAAGTCGCCGATCCCCTGATCGCCGTTGCGCCGCAGCGAATAGAGATGCGTCGCCAGGCCGAAGCGCCGGCCACCGGCATCGAGCACGGCCGGCAGATAGCACTTCTGCGGCACCACGACGAGATCGGTCGCCAGCTCCGGCCGCTCGGCGAGAATGAGCCGATGCCGGCCCATCGGCTGCGCCGGCAGTCCGACGTTGCGCATGCTCCGCGCCGCGCCGTCGGCGGCGATCACCCTGACCTCCTCGCCGGCCCGCGCCGGAATGGAGAATTCCTCGATGACGCCATCCTCGCGCCGAACGATCAGTTCCACCGCCCGCGCCGAACGGGCCAGTTCGCCGCCAAGCGGCACGATGATGGCGCCGCCGGCACGCGCCACCAGCGTCTGCGGCAACACCCGCTCATGCCGGGCCGACAGCCGGGCGAGACTGTCGCGGATCTCGGCCGTGGATCCGGTCGATAACCCCATCGCCGTCAGGATTGCCCGTTTGGTGTCCGGCTTGACCTCGGTGCGCTTGCCCGAGACGTCCCACCAGTCGGGCGAAATGCCGGCGCTTCCCGCCAACTGGCCGAGCGCGGCGGCATCGTCGCCCGCCAACCGCGGCACTTTCACCGCCGAGGCAACTTCGTGCCCCACCGCGACCGAGCGCGCCGGCAGCAGGTAGCGGGCGCTCGACAGCACCGCGCCCTCCCCGGTCGGATCGGCGGTATCGACATCGAGCCACCAGGCCCGCCCCTCGCCGGGCTCGGGCAGCACCAGGTTGACATCGGCCGAACCGGCATTGATCGCCACCAGCACGTCGGCGCCGTCGGCCTCCCCGGCGCCGAAACGGGCGATGAGCAGCCGGTTCTGCGCGTTGATCCAGTCGGCGGTCTGCATCGGCTGCCCGGAGGCATTGAGCCAGCTGACGTCGGGCAACAGGCCGGGTGCCGCCGGTGCGCCGGTCAGCACCGCTTCGGCGTTGAGCGCCGGCAAGCTGCGCCTCAGTCGGATCAGCTTGGCGGCGAGCGTCATCAGGTCGCGATCGGCTCGCGCCCAGTCCATCCAGGAGATGTCGTTGTCCTGCGCATAGGCATTGTTGTTGCCGCGCTGGGTGCGGCCGATCTCGTCGCCCATCGACAGCATCGGCGTACCGCGGGCCAGGATCAGCGTTGCCAACAGCCCGCGCTGGTCGCGCCGGCGCTTTTCGATGACCGCCGCATCGCTGGTCGGTCCCTCGACACCATGGTTCCAGGAATGATTGGCGTTGGTGCCGTCGCGGTTCTCCTCGCCGTTCGCCTCGTTGTGCTTGGTCTCGAACGCCACGAGATCGGCCAGCGTGAAGCCGTCGTGCGCAGTGACGAAATTGACGCTGCGCGACACCGGCCGCCGCTTCGGCGCCAGAAAGTCGGCAGAGCCGGCGAAATTGGTGGTGAACGCGCCGATCAGCCCGTCCTCGCCGCGCCAGAAGCGCCTGGCGACATCGCGGAAGCGATCGTTCCACTCTCCCCAACCGGAGGGGAACTGGCCGAGTTGGTAGCCGCCCCAGCCGATATCCCAGGGTTCGGCGATGAGAATGAGGTCGCGCAGCACCGGATCCTGACTGACGGCGGCCAGGAACGGATGGTCGGGATCGAAGCCGTTCGGCCCGCGGGCAAGCGTCGTCGCCAGATCGAAGCGGAAACCGTCGAGCCGCGCCCTGATCGCCCAGGTCCTGAGCGCATCGAGCATCAGTCGGACGACGTGCGGCTTCTCGGCCCTGAGCGTATTGCCGCAGCCGGCATCGTCGATGATGCGCGTCTTGTCGTCCGGGTTCAGCCGGTACCACGCCGCATTGTCGAGCCCGCGGAATGACACCGTCGGGCCAAGATGATCGCATTCGCCGCTATGGTTCAACACCACGTCGAGGATGACGGCGATCCCGGCGGCATGCAGCGCGTCGACGGCCGCGGCGATCTCGTCGAAACCGCCCGGCGCCAAGCCCAGATCGGGGCTGAGCGGCGCGATCGGATTGTAGTTCCAGTAGTTGGTGAGACCGAGTGTCGCCAGATGCCGTTCGTCGAGGCCGGCCGCCACCGGCAGGAGTTCGACCGCCGTCACGCCGAGTTCGCTCAGGTGCCGGATCGCCGCCGGATGGGCGAGCCCGGCGAAGGTGCCGCGGATATCCGGCGGCACGTCCAGCAGGCGCTGGGTGAAGCCCTTGACGTGCATCTCGTAGATGACGAGGTCGCGCCAGGGATGCAGCGCCCGGCGCGGCAGCGCCGATGCCGGCGCCTCGACGATCGCCTTCGGCACGATGGCCGCGCTGTCGGCCGCGTCCTCCGCCTGGCCGGAGGCGCGCCTGTCGAACATCAGGGGATCGAGCCGGAACGGCCGGTCGAAGCGCGTGGCAAACGGGTCGATCAGCAGTTTCGCCGGATTGAAGCGATGCCCGTCGGCGGGTCGGAACGGTCCGTGCGCGCGCAAGCCGTAGCGGTCGCCGACCCGAACCCTGCCGATGGCGCCGTGGTGCACGCCGCCGGTGCGTCCCGGCAGGCGCACCGACTCGATCTCGTCCTCGCTATACTGATCGAACAGGCAGAAATCGATCGCCTCAGCGTTGGGCGCGTAGACGGCAACATTGACTCCGCCGCCGTCGACTGCGGCCTTCGCCGCCACACTGATGCGATCGACGGGCACGACACCGAGCGGCTCTGGCGAGCCTGGGCCGACAAGACGGGTCATGGTGCGGTTCCCGGGCGCGACTCCTGGTCAGAGGCACAACCATAAACTATTGACGCAACGGCTGCTTTTGGCAAGCCAAATGCCGCAGCCTCATCCCCCCGCGCGCAAGCCAGCGATCTCGCGGTAAAGCGCCGCGTAGTGCTTGGCCGGACCGCGCCAGGATACGTCCGTCTTCATGGCATTCTTTTGCAGCTGGTTCCAGGTCGTCTGGTCGCGCCAGATCTCGGCCATGCGGTCGAGCCCGGTCTCCAGTGCCCGCTGGGTGACCGGCGCAAACTGCACGCCGGTGCCGATGCCGGCCTGCCGCGCCATCTCGTTGGCATCGATGATCGTATCGGCGAGGCCACCGACGCGGGCGACGAGCGGCAGCGCGCCGTAGCGCAGCGCGCACAATTGGGTGAGGCCGCAGGGCTCGAAGCGCGACGGGACGATCAGCGAATCGACCCCGGCCTGCACCAGATGCGCCAGGTTCTCGTCGTAGCCGTAGAACGTGCCGACGCTGCCCGGATGCGCGCTGGCTGCGAGCGTGAACGCTTGCTGGATGGCATCGTCGCCGGAGCCGACGAGCGCCAGTTGCGCGCCGGAAGCAATCAGGTGCGGCAGCGCCTGTGCCAGCAGATCGATCCCCTTCTGCCAGGACAGCCGGCTGACGACGCCGTAGAGCAGCCGGTCCGGCGCTTCCTCAAGCCCGAGCCGGCGTTGCAACTCCGCCTTGTTGGCCGTTCGCTTCACCCTGGAGTTGAGCGCGAAGCGCTGCGGCAGGCTCGGGTCGGTCTGCGGGTTCCACACCTCGTCGTCGATGCCGTTCAGGATGCCGACGAGATCGGAGCCGCGAGCGGTGAGGAGCCCCGACAGGCCCATGCCTCCCTCGACCGAGCGGATTTCGCTGGCATAGGTCGGCGACACCGTGGTGATGCGGTCGGCGATGGCGAGCCCGGCCTTCAGATAGCCGATCATGCCGTAGTACTCGACGCCGTCGAGCGAGAACGCATGCGCCGGCAGGCCGAGCGCCGGACGGATGCTGGCCGGGAACTGCCCCTGGAAGGCGAGATTGTGCACGGTGATGACGCTCGGGGCGTGGCGCCGGCCGTCATAACGCAAAAAGGCCGGCACCAGGCCGGCCTGCCAATCATGGGCGTGCACGACATCGGGCACGAAGCCGGCGACTTCGCCATAGGCGATCTGCGCCGCCACGCGGGCAAGCGCGGCATAGCGGAAGGCATTGTCTGCCCAATCCACGCCCGCGGGCGACACATAGGGGCCGCCCGGCCGGTCGTAGAGGTGCTTGGCCTCGATGACGAACAGCTGCAGCCCGGCAGCCTCGGCCGACAGCACGGTCGCCGGACCGCCGAACAGTTCGTCCATCCAGTAGATCGGCGCGACGTTCTCGATGGCGTTCATCACCGCCGGATAACCCGGGACAAGCGTGGCGACCTCGACGCCTTCCGCCGAGAGCGCCGCGGGAAGGGCGCCCGCCACGTCGGCCAGACCACCGGTCTTGATCAGCGGATACACTTCCGAGACGACAGACAGGACTTTCATTGCGCCCTCCGGTCAGACCAATTCCGGGAAAGACGGTCAAGCCGCCTTCCATGCGGAATTGCGCGACGACTACGAGCCAGAGCGCTTCCTCAGCAACGCCGAAACGCTCTGGCGCCCGGATCAGCCTTGCAGTCTGTCGATCATTGGCTGGGTGATCAGCGTGATGCCTTTCGGCGAACGTCGGAAGCGCTTGGCATCGAGCTCCGGATCCTCGCCGACGACGAGCCCCTCCGGAATCGTGACGCCGCGGTCGACGACCACGTTCATAAGCCGCGCGCCTCTCCCGACGTTGACATAAGGAAGAACGACCGCGTTCTCCACAATAGAATATGAGTTGACCCTTACGCCGGTGAACAGCAGCGACCGTTTCAGCAGCGCCCCCGAGACGATGCAGCCGCCGGAGACCAGCGAGGAAATGGCCTGGCCGCGCCGGCCCTCGAGATCGTGCACGAATTTCGCCGGCGGCGTGATCTCGCCATAGGTCCAGATCGGCCAGTCGCGATCGAACAGGTCGAGATCCGGCACCACGTCGGTCAAGTCGATGTTGGCCTCCCAATAGGCATCGACCGTGCCGACATCGCGCCAATAGGGGCCGGTCTCCTTGGTCGAGCGCACGCAGGAGCGGGAGAAATGATGCGCGACAGCTTTGCCGTTCTTGACGATGTAGGGAATGATGTCCTTGCCGAAGTCGCGGCTCGATCCAGGCGTACGCGCGTCGCGCTCCAGCACGTCGAACAGGAACCTGGTGTCGAACACGTAGATGCCCATCGAGGCGAGCGCCTTGTCCGGCTTGCCGGGCATCGGCGGCGGATCGGCCGGCTTTTCCACGAAGTCGATGATGCGGTCGGCGATGTCGACATGCATCACGCCGAAGCCCTTGGCTTCCTCGCGCGGCACTTCCAGGCAACCGACGGTGACGTCGGCACCCTGGTCAACGTGCTGCTGCAGCATCAATTCGTAGTCCATCTTGTAGATGTGGTCGCCGGCCAGCACCACGATGTACTTGATCTCGTGCTCGTTGATGATGTCGATGTTCTGATAGACGGCGTCCGCGGTACCCTCGTACCACATCTCTTCCGAAACGCGCTGGCTGGCGGGCAGAATATCGAAGCTCTCGTTGCGCTCCGGGCGGAAGAAGTTCCAGCCGCGCTGCAGGTGACGGATGAGGCTGTGCGCCTTGTACTGCGTGGCGACGCCGATGCGGCGGATGCCGGAATTCAAGGCGTTGGAGAGGGCGAAGTCGATGATGCGCGACTTGCCGCCGAAGTAGACTGCCGGCTTGGCCCGGCGATCGGTCAGTTCCATCAGCCGCGAGCCGCGCCCGCCGGCTAAGACATAGGCCATCGCATAGCGGGCGAGCGGGCTGGAGGCGGTGGGGTCCTTCGGCATTGGCTGTCTCCTGCTCCTTGTTCCGGGATCCTGGCGCTTCTCGCAGGCGTTGACCCGGATCTGTCTTTTGACTTGAACGGTCGCTCGGCAGCGATCGGGTTGTCCGTCGGCGGGCAAAACGGCACATCGGGGGCCTTGACCGCCCGCCCGGCGTGCGCCCGGTTGGGCGCGGACAGGCGGCTAAGGCGACATGGCGGGCTCGGTTCGGTGCAGGTTGGCGCTCCTCCTCAGGCCTTAGTCGAGACGCAGATAGATCGTGGCAAGCGGCGGCACGGTCACGACCGCCGAGACCGGCAGACCATGGCAAGACTCGTCGTCGGTGTGGACCTGACCCAGATTGCCCATGCCCGAACCGCCGTAGACGGGAGCGTCGGTGTTGAGGATCTCGAGCCAAGTGCCGGCATTCGGCAGACCGACACGATAGCCGACGCGCGGCACCGGCGTGAAGTTGCAGATGACCGCGACCGGCTTGTCGTCATCCGCGCCGAAGCGCAGCCAGGCGTAGACCGACTGGTCGGCGTCGTCGGCGGTGATCCAGCGGAAGCCCTCCGGCTCGCAGTCGCGCACGTGCAGTGCCCGTTCGCTGCGATAGACCGCGTTGAGGTCCTTCACCAGGGTCTGCACGCCGCGATGATTGTCGTAGCCGAGCAGGTGCCAGTCGAGGCTGTGGTTGAAGTCCCATTCCGCCCCTTGGGCGAACTCCTGCCCCATGAACAGCAGCTTCTTGCCCGGATAGCCCCACATGAAAGCGTAGTAGGCCCTGAGGTTGGCGAACTTCTGCCAGGCGTCGCCGGACATGCGGTCGAGCAGCGAGCGTTTGCCGTGCACCACTTCGTCGTGACTGAGCGGCAGCACGAAGTTTTCGCTGTAGGCGTAGATCATGCCGAAGGTCATCTGATTATGATGCCAGCTCCGATGCACCGGTTCGTGCGACATGTACTCGAGCGTATCGTGCATCCAGCCCATGTTCCACTTGAAGCCGAAGCCGAGCCCGCCGGCATCCGTCGGCCTGGAGACGCCGGCCCAGGCGGTCGATTCCTCCGCGATCGTCATCGTGCCGGGGTGTTCGGCATAGACCAGTTCGTTGAAACGTTTGAGGAACGCCGCCGCATCGCGGTTGTCGTTCGAGCCGTCCCAGTTGGGCAGCCATTCGCCCGGCTGGCGGGAGTAGTCGAGATAGAGCATCGAGGCCACCGCATCGACGCGCAAGCCGTCGATATGGTAGCGATCGAGCCAGAACAGCGCGTTGGCGGCAAGCACGTTGGCCACTTCGCGGCGGCCATAGTCGAAGATCGCGGTGTTCCAGTCGGGGTGGAAGCCCTTCTTCGGATCGGGATGCTCGTAGAGCGCTTCGCCGTCGAAATGCGCCAACCCATGGATGTCGGTGGGGAAATGCGCCGGCACCCAGTCGAGGATGACGCCGAGGCCGGCACAATGCGCGGCATCGACGAAACGCGCGAAGCCTGCCGGATCGCCGAACCGCCGCGTCGGGGCAAACAGCCCGATCGGCTGGTAGCCCCACGAGGCATCGAGCGGATGCTCCGAGATGGGCATCAGTTCGAGGTGGGTGAAGCCCATGTAGGTGGCATAGCCGACGAGCTTGTCGGCGAGTTCGTCCCAGGTCAGGAAGCACCCGCCGTCCGGCCCGTCGCCGCGCATCCACGAGCCGAGATGCACCTCGTAGGCCGACACCGGCACCCGGCGCGGATCTTGCGAGCGCCAATGCGCCCGATGCGCCTCGTCATGCCAGCCGAAATTGTCGACGCGGGTGACGATCGAGGCGGTCGAGGGTCTGAGTTCGGCGCCGAAGCCGAACGGATCGGCTTTCAGCGGCTGCAGCGTGCCGTCGCGGCTGACGATCTCGTATTTGTAGACCGTGCCCTCGCCGACATCGGGGACGAAGATTTCCCACAGTCCCGAATCGACGCGCTTCCGCATCTGGTGCCGCCGGCCGTCCCAGGCGTTGAAGTCGCCGACGACCGAGACGCGCGTCGCGTTCGGCGCCCACACGGCGAAGGCGACACCATCGATACCCTCGTGCCGCATTGGATGCGCGCCGAGCCGTTCGTACAACTGGCGGTGCGTGCCTTCGATGAGCAGATAGTCATCCACCTCCCCGAGCACCGCCCCAAAGGCATAGGCATCGCGGAGATCCCACGTGCTGTCGGAATTGCTGGCGCGCAGGCGATAGCTGAACGGCAGCGAAGCGCCGGCGAGCAGCCCTTCGAAGAATCCCGCCGCGTCGATGCGCTTCAAACTGAAGCTGAGCGCCGCGCCGTCCGGGACGACATCGACCTCCTCGGCGCCGGGCACGAAGGCGCGGACCACCAGGCCGCCGTCGACTTCGTGCGGCCCCAGCAAAGAGAAGGGATCTTTATGGCGAGCGGCCACAATCAGTGCGACATCCGCCAGGGTCGTGACGACCTCTTGCGCCATAATTCCTCCCTTTCCGCCCGGATTCGGTGCCCGGTACCCTATTCGGCATCATAGCCTTGCCACGGGCACGTTCCAGATCTCCTCTGCGTACTCCGAAATAGTACGGTCAGAGGAAAACCAGCCCATGTTCGCGGTGTTCAGGATACCAGCTTTCCACCACGCGGTCTTGTTGCGCCACAGCCGATACACCGACCGTTGGGCGGCATAGTAGGCATCGAAGTCCGACGTCACCATGAAGTAGTCGTGGTAGGTAAGCGCATCGGTCAAACCCTTGAAGCGATCCGGCTCGCCGGGGGCGAACACGCCCGAAGCAATGGCGTCGACCACTTCCTTCAACCGCGACGACGCCGCGATGTTGGCGCGCGCATCGATGCCCTGACGCCGCCGCGCTTCCACCTCGTCGGCGGTCAGGCCGAAGATGAAGATGTTTTCGGCCCCCACGTGCTCGCGGATCTCGACATTGGCGCCGTCGAGCGTGCCCATGGTCAACGCGCCGTTCAACGCGAACTTCATGTTGCCGGTGCCGGAGGCTTCCATGCCCGCTGTCGAGATCTGTTCCGACAGATCGGCGGCAGGAATGATCGATTCTGCGAGACTGACGTTATAGTTCGGCAGGAACACGACCTTCAAGAGCCCGCGCACCGTCGGATCGGAATTGACCACCTTGGCGACATCGTTGATCAACTTGATGATCAGCTTCGCCTGATGGTAGCTCGCCGCCGCCTTGCCAGCAAATATCTTCACCCGCGGCAACCAGTCGCGCGTCGGTTGCGAGCGGATCTCCTCGTAGACGGCAATCGTCTCCATGATGTTGAGCAGTTGCCGCTTGTACTCGTGGATGCGCTTGACGTGCACGTCGAACAGCGCCTCGGGATCGATCTTCACCCCCAGGCGTTCCAGCACCAATTGGCTGAGTGCCGCCTTCTTCGACCGGCGGACCTCGGCGAAGCGGCCCTGCAGCGACGCATCGCCGGCATGCGCGGCGAGCTTGACGAGTTCGCGCTCGTCGTCGAGCACCCGCGGCCCGATCGTGTCGACGATCGCCCGCGTCAGGCCGGGGTTGGCCTGCTGCAGCCAGCGGCGGAAGGTGATGCCGTTGGTCTTGTTGCAGATCCGATCGGGATGCAGATTGTGCAGGTCGCGGAACACGGTGACCTTCAACAGATCGGAATGCAGCGCCGAGACGCCGTTGACCTTGTGCGAGCCGATGAAGGCGAGATGGCCCATGCGCACCCGCCGACCCTGGCCCTCGTCGATCAGCGACAGGCCCGACAGCGCCGGCCCGTCGGTGATGCCGGCCTTGCGCACCGCGTCGAGGTTCAAGGCATTGATCAGGTAGATGATCTGCATGTGGCGCGGCAACAGCCGCTCCATCAGCGGCACCGGCCAGGTTTCGAGCGCCTCGGGTAAGAGCGTATGGTTGGTGTAGGAGAAGATCCGATTGGTCAACTCCCAGGCTTCCGCCCACTCGACCTCGTGCAGGTCGACGAACTGGCGCATCATCTCGACGACCGCGATGGCCGGATGGGTGTCGTTCAGCTGGATCGCCACCTTGTCCGCCAGACTGCGGATATCGTCATGGCCCTGCAGGTGACGCCGGATCAGGTCCTGCAGCGAGGCCGAGACGAAGAAATATTCCTGCCGCAGCCGCAACTCCTCGCCCGCCGGCGTGGCGTCGCTCGGATACAGCACCTTGGAGATCGCCTCCGCCTTGACCCGGGCCGCCAGCGCGCCGACGTGGTCGCCCTGGTTGAAGGCATCGAGCCGGATCGGATCGGCGGCGCGTGCCGACCACAGCCGGAGCGTGTTGACATGCTTGCCGTGCCAGCCGGTGATCGGCGTGTCGTAGGCGACGGCCTCCACCGTCTCGGCGGGGCGCCACACGTGCTCGACCGTGCCGTCCGACTTCTGGATCGCATCGACATGGCCGCCGAAACCGACGCTGTAGTCGACCTCCGGACGGGCGAACTCCCACGGCGTGCCGAACGCCAGCCAGTCCTCCGGGTATTCGAGCTGCCAGCCGTCCTTGATGCGCTGGCGGAACAGGCCGTGGTCGTAGCGGATGCCGTAGCCGTGCGCGGCGATCGACAGGGTCGCCATCGATTCCATGAAGCAGGCCGCGAGCCTTCCGAGACCGCCGTTGCCAAGCGCGGCGTCCGGCTCGACCTGGCGCAGCCGATCGAGGTCGACGCCGAAGCTCGACAGCGCCTCGCGTGCCACTTCGACAATCTCGAGATTGTTGAGCGTGTCGAGGAGGAGACGCCCGATCAGGAATTCCAGGCTGAGGTAGTACACGCGCTTGCGATCGCGGGCATAGGTGTCGCCGGTCGACGCCATCCAGCGGTCGACGACGCGGTCGCGCGTGGCCAGAGCCGTGGCAATGAACCAGTCGCGATCGCTCGCCGTATGCACCGTCTTGGCCACCTCGAACTTCAGCTTGTCGAGGATGAGCGAGCGGAATGCGGCGACCGGATCGATCGACGGGGTCGAGCCCCCGGCGGCGGCATCGGTCGTGGCAGCGTCCGGCGTTTCGATGAGGTCGGTCATGGCTTCGCTCTCCGGCAATCCAGTGGCGTCGATGCGCCGCAGCTTCGGCGATCATAGCTAACCTAGATGAGGTGGCAACCGCCGATCGCTGAAAGCGCTGCCTCTTTCTTTGTCTTCTGAAGCGCTTACGCGACACTGGTGCGAACGTCGTGCTGCGGCTTGCAAATCGGCGCTATGTCCTAAGAGCTCGGCGTGGTTAGCAGCCCCTTAACCCGTCGGCCTTAGGGTCGCATGTGACATCGAAAAACGGACATCCGTCTTGACCTCTCGATCATCCGCCTCCGTTCCGGCCTTCGTTTCGCCCTTCGCCCGGCTGAACGATCTGCTCGATCGTCTGCCGCCGGGCGCCTCCGCCATCAACATGACGGTGGGCGAGCCGCGCCATGCCGTTCCGGCGATCGTCGCCCCGGTTCTGGCCGGCGCAATCGCCGATTTCGGCAAATACCCGCCGATCAAGGGCACCGATGCCTTCCGCACGGCCGTCGCGGGCTGGCTCGACCGCCGCTTCCATCTCGGCGGCAGCATCGATCCGGCCACCATGGTCCTGCCGCTGAACGGTTCGCGCGAAGGCTTGTTCTATGCGGCGATCGAAGCGCGGCTGACCGGCGGCAACACCATTGCCGACCCCGTCGTGCTGCTGCCTAACCCGTTCTACCAGGCCTATGCCGCCGGCTGCATCGCCGCTGGCTGCACGCCGGTGATGCTGCCGGCAGACAGCGCCACCGGCTTCCTGCCGGATCTCGAAGCGGTCGCCCCCGACATCCTCGACCGGGCCGTTGCCTGCTATTTCGCCTCGCCCTCCAATCCGCAAGGCGCGGTCGCCTCATTGCAGGTCTGGCAGACGCTGATCCGGCTGGCCCGCCGCCACGATTTCTTCCTGTTCGCCGACGAGTGCTATTCCGAGATCTATCGCTTGGCACCGCCGACCGGCGTGCTCGAAGCGGCCAAGTCGCTCGGCGGGTTCGATCATGTGCTCGCGTTCAATTCGCTCTCCAAGCGCTCGAACCTGCCTGGGCTCAGATGCGGCTTCGTTGCCGGCGATCAGGCGTTCATCCAACACTGGACGAGCTTTCGCAACATGGCGGCGCCGCAGGTGCCGCTGCCCTTACAGGCGGTTGCCGCCGCGGTTCTCGCCGACGAGGCGCACGTCGAGGACAACCGCAGGCTCTACAACGCCAAATTCGAGGCGGCGGAACGGATGCTGTCGCCGCTGTTCGGCAATGTCACGCCGCCGGGTGGCTTCTTCCTGTGGCTCGATGTCGCCCGCTTCGGCGGCGGCGAGGCCGTGACGTTGCGGCTGTGGCGCGAGGCGGGCGTGCGCGTCGTGCCCGGCGGCTATCTCGCCGCCTCCGACGCGACCGGCCACAATCCGGGCGAAGCCTATATCCGTCTGGCGCTGGTCGACGGCATCGAGGCGACGGCGGAGGCCTTCGCCCGGCTGGTCGAGATATTGGCTTGAGTTGATTGACAGAAGGGGAACGAAGACAGATGCGTCAGTCGCGATTGGCCGCCGCCCCCCATTACGGCGACGAACCGGACATGCGGCGGGTGATCGCAAGGAACCTCGCCGGCCTGATCGGCTTTGCCGTCATCGGCGTCACGGCGATGCTCGCCGTCGCACTCGCCACCTGGTCGGCTGCCGACCCGAGCCTCAGCCACGCCACCGCCGCTGCCGTGCACAATCGGCTCGGCTACGCCGGCGCCGTCGTTGCCGACCTCGCCATGCAGCTGATCGGGCTCGCCTCGGCGTTGGCGTTGCTGCCCGCCATTGCCACCGGCTGGCGCATGATCGCCAGCGGCACGCATGGGCTGACCCGCAACCGCATCATCGCCTGGGCCGCCGGCATCTTCGGCGCGGCGACCGCACTGTCGAGCCTCAGCGTCCCCGTCGGCTGGCCGGTCCCCGTCGGCCTCGGCGGCGTCATCGGCGACATGATCCTGAAACTCCCCATCGCCGCGTTCGGCAGCCAGGACAACGGCCGGCTTGTCGGCGGGCTGGTGTTCGGCGTCTTCGGCCTCTGTGCCTTCCTGATCGCCTTGCGCGGGCCGAGCCCCCGGACCACCACACAAGCCCCTGTGGCCGACCAGCGCCACACCGTCGACGACTACGGCGAGGACGAGGGCGAGCGCACCCGTCCCCTCGACATGGTGATGGCACACCTGCACCACTGGGTGTTGATCGCCCGCGCCAACGTCATGCGGCTCGTCTCCCGTCGCGCCGCGACCCTCGACGCCCGCGGCTATGGCCGTCCCGGCCCCGGCCGTCGCGCTCCGGCCGGCCGCTACGACGACGAGATGGACTACGACTCCAGCCCGCGCCGCGTCGTCATGCGCGGCCGTCAGGAGCCGTCGTTCGCGGACGCCAACCAGCGCGTGCGCGTCGCCGCCCCGCCCAGCCGGACGCAAGAGGAAGACGACGATTACGACGAGACGCTCGATGGCGAGATCCCGTCGTCCTATGCGCCGCGCCAGACCTCCCGTCTGCATGAAGAGCTGCGGCTGCAGCGCAGCAAGGAACGCCACGCCGCCTACGAGCCGGAGGAGGTGTTCGACGAGGTCGACGAGCCGGCGCCGCCGGCCGAACGCCTGCGCGCCGATCCGCAGCCGACCGCCCCGACCGCAGGCGATCGTCGCGTCCCGGTCGGCGCCGCACCCAAGCCGATCCAGCAGGAGAAGCGTCCCGGTGGCCGCATGGAGGCGCACGGGCCGGAAAAGCACGGCTACCAGCTGCCCTCACTCTCCTATCTCGCCGAGCCGCCGCGGCTCGGCCCGAACCAGGAGCTGTCGGAGGAAGTGCTCGAGGGCAATGCCGGCATCCTCGAAGGCGTGCTGGAAGACTTCGGCATCAAGGGCGAGATCGTGCATGTCCGCCCCGGGCCGGTCGTCACCCTGTACGAACTGGAGCCCGCCGCCGGCGTCAAATCCTCCCGCGTCATCGGGCTCGCCGACGACATCGCCCGCTCGATGAGCGCAGTCTCCGCCCGCGTCGCCGTCATCCCCGGCCGCAACGTCATTGGCATCGAACTGCCGAACCAGCGCCGCGAGACCGTCTATTTGCGCGAACTTCTGGCCAGCCAGGACTTCGGCACGACCAAGCACAAGCTCGCCTTCTGCCTCGGCAAGACCATCGGCGGCGAGTCGGTGATCGTCGACCTTGCCCGCATGCCGCATCTGCTCGTCGCCGGCACCACCGGTTCGGGCAAGTCGGTCGCGATCAACACCATGATCCTGTCGCTATTGTACCGGCTGACGCCGCAGCAGTGCAAACTGATCATGATCGATCCGAAGATGCTGGAACTCTCCGTCTACGACGGCATCCCGCACCTCTTGTGCCCCGTCGTCACCGACCCGAAGAAGGCGGTCGTCGCGCTGAAGTGGACGGTCCGGGAGATGGAGGACCGCTACAAGAAGATGTCGAAGCTCGGCGTCAGGAACATCGACGGCTTCAATGCCCGCGTGATGGAGGCAAACGCCCGCGGCGAGGTGCTGACCCGCGAGGTGCAGACCGGCTTCCACCGGATGACCGGCGAACCGATCTTCGAGCAGGAGGAACTGGCGCTCGAACCGATCCCCTACATCGTCGTCCTCGTCGACGAGATGGCCGACCTGATGATGGTCGCCGGCAAGGAGATCGAAGGCGCCATCCAGCGGCTGGCGCAGATGGCACGCGCCGCCGGCATCCACATCGTCATGGCGACGCAGCGGCCGTCGGTCGACGTCATCACCGGCACGATCAAGGCCAACTTCCCCACCCGCATCTCCTTCCAGGTCACCTCCAAGATCGACAGCCGCACCATTCTGGCCGAACAGGGCGCCGAACAACTGCTCGGCCAGGGCGACATGCTGTACATGGCCGGCGGCGGCCGCATCCAGCGCGTGCACGGCCCGTTCGTCTCCGACACCGAGGTCGAGAAGATCGTCGGCCACCTGAAGAAGCAGGGCGCGCCGCAATATCTCGACGCCATCACCGCCGGCGACGAGGAAGAGGCCAGCGAGGGCGATGCCGGCGGCCTGGAAGACTCCGCCGATCTCTACGACAAGGCCGTCGCGGTGGTGCTCAGGGACAAGAAGCCCTCGACCTCCTACGTGCAGCGCCGGCTGCAGATCGGCTACAACCGCGCCGCCTCGCTGATCGAGCGCATGGAGAAGGAAGGCATCCTCTCCGCGCCCAACCAGCAGGGGAAGAGAGAGATCTTGGTCGGCGGGGATTGAGCAAACGCCAGGCGAGCGGCCCTGTGGATTGAACTCGATCTATCGCGCCGCCGTCTCCACCACCTCTTCGATGAATTCGACCACCTCTTCCTGTGCCGCCTCGTAGAGCCTAAGCGTCGGCGCGGCCTCCGCACCTTCAGCGACCGCCACCCGGACGGCCAGCGCATTGGCCCGGCTGACCAGCAGCGCCAGCTTGTCGACCGAACCGGCCGCCGTCGTGGCTTCGGCGCCGGCGCCGGCTGCCGCCGGAGCCGCAACGAAGGCCGCGACCGCTGCCAGGATCAAGGTTGCCGCCACCACGCCGATGGCGATTTGGGCAGCCTTGCCGGCCGCTTCGATGCCATCCTTCCAGCGGCGATAGGCGATCGTCGCTTTGACCATCGAGCCCTCGGCCCGCTTGGCCGAGCCCGCCGCCGCCGCAAGATTCCCCTCCCGCAGCAACCGCCGCGCATGTGCGATCTCGCCCTCCGCCTCGTTCCAGATGTAGAGCGGCGGGACATCCGCGTTGAATAGGTGGTTGACCCAATAGCCGGTGAACCCAATGACGCTCGGCTTGTTGATCAGTTGCGACTGCAGCGCATGTTCGCCTGATACCTGGGAGACCTGCCGGGCCACCGCTTCGATCGTCTCCGCAATCTTGGCGGCAAGTGCCGCGCGCCGGGCCAACTCCGGCCCCGCAGTCGGGTCCTTCGGATCGGGACGAACGCGGCCGCGCGGATGATTGATCACCCTCACCAGAAAGGTGCTGTTCTGCGTAGCCGTGACATTGTTCTGCCGCAGGAAGGCGGCGATCAGGCCGCCTTGCGACGAGTTTTCGCGGCCGGGGATGTGTCCGACCCACGAGGCCTTGCCGCCCTCGACCGTACAGGCGAACGGATACTCGTCGCGGCTGAGGATCCTCGGGATCTCGCCGGAATCCTGGCCATCATCGTAATGCATGGCATCGCGTCTGGTCTGTCGGCGCGTCACGACGTCCGGACCGTTGTAAGTCAGTACCTGCGGGTGCCCCGCCATTTGAGCATGCCAAATGTTATCGGCGAGTTGCTGGTGAGTATTGTAGTCGAATACCAAAATCGGTATAGCCATTGGAAAACCTCAATTTCTGCAGTAAATAACCATAGTATAGCGTAATTTCACCAGAGGTCAATAAGGTGCTAGCGAGCAGCAGAAAACACTCACGCGAATACAGCCTCGAGACAACTAGCAACCTGAAGGAAATGCACGACAGGGAACCGCCGAATTGAGCCTGCAGCAAATCCGCGCAGTTCCGCAAGCTTGGCGCCCATGCGGCCGGTGTGATAGTTGGCAGTCTGTCCGCCGCGGCTCGGCCGATCCGACGGCTTCGACTTTGTGTTTGCCGAGCTGCGCGCCAAGCCTCGATACGACAAGCGCCAACGAGATTGTGATGCCCAAGGCCTATTGGATCGCCCATATCGATGTCGCCGACCACGAGGGCTACAAAGGCTACCTCACGGCCAATGCCGAGCCCTTCCGCAAATTCGGCGCCCGCTTCGTCGTGCGCGCCGGCAGGGGCAATGTGGTGGAAGGGGCGTTTGCCGCCCGCCATATCGTCCTCGAGTTCCCGGACTACAAGTCGGCCATCGCCTGCTACGAATCGCCCGAATACCAGCGGGCCAAGGCGATCCGCGAGGCGGCGTCGACGGCCGACCTGATCATCATCGAAGGCTACGACGGGCCGCAGCCCGGCGATTGAACCGGTCCGGATGAAGGACGGTCGCGCGGCCGACTGATGACCGCCGCTGCCGCGCCGGCCAGTAACCCTAACCATTCATGAAACCCTGACGTCCCGTTCCGCCGTGGCACGCGGGCCTGCCGACTGGCCTCGGAACTGCATCTCTGTTGACGAGTTGTTAATCGTCGTCCCAATTCGGGACAGTCAGAGGGGTCAGTCAGATGTTGGGTATCGCACCGGTCTCGCGCGTTTCCAGCGCCCGCCGCGCCCTCCCCGCCCCCGCCACGCGCTCGACCTACCGCGATGGCTCGAGCCCCGCCGTCGAGGCGGCCGACCCGCTGTCCGGCCCGCATGCCCCGACGCAAGGCGCCTACGCGCCGTTCCTGGCCCAGCACCTTGCCAATGACAATGTTTCTCCGGTCGCTCGCATCGCTGCCAACGATGGCGCGATCGCCTATCTGTTCGCCCGCGATCGCATCGACGACCTGCCGGTTGGCTTCCTGATTTCGAAGAGCGCGTAAGCGTACAAAAGCCACATGCTTCCGTCAACGCGAGCGATGCGAAGCAATCCAGAAGCTCCGGCACAATATCGGTGAAGGTTTCTGGATTGCTTCGCTTCGCTCGCAATGACGATGACGAGACGATTGCAATTCCGGTCGACGACGACGTCGGCCGGATATTTAGCCTTAAGCCCGAATTAACTGGAGTTTGTCATCCCCGGCCGAGCGCACCAGCGCGAGGGGCAAGGGATCCAGAGGGCCGAACATGGGGGACGACTGGACCCCCTTGCCTCGATCGGCTGGCGCCGATCTCGCCGGGGATGACAACCGAGCCGATCGCACTCTTTCTATTTCACGGCCGGCCTCAATACCCCATCGCCGCGCCGTCCTTGCGCGGGTCCGAGCCGCCGATGAGGACGCCGCGCTGCCAGTCGATCTGGATCGCCTGTGACCCGCCGATCGGCCCCGGCGCTTCGACGACGCTATGCCCGCGCGCCGCAAGTCCGGCGACGGTCGCTTCCGGCAGGCCGCGTTCGGCAGTCAGCGTCGCGTTGTCGGCCGCCCAGAACAGCCGCGGCGCGTCGATGGCCTCCTGCACGTCCATGCCGAAGTCGACGAGATTGGAGAACACGTGCGCGTGGCCGGCGGCCTGATAGGCCCCGCCCATGACGCCGAACGCCAGGGTCGGCCGGCCATCCTTCAGCCCGAACGCCGGGATGATGGTGTGCATCGGGCGCTTGGCCCCCTCGATGGTGTTCGGATGGCCGCGCTCGACCACGAAGCAGGCGCCGCGGTTCTGCAACAGCACGCCGGTGTTCTCGGTGGCGATGCCGGAACCGAAGGTGTGGAAAATGGAAAAGATCAGCGATACCGCCAGCCGGTCGCGGTCGACGACGGTGAGATACACGGTGTCCGAATTTGGCACAGCGCCGGGCGTGACGTCGGCGAGCCGTTGTGCCGGATCGATGCGGGCGGCGAGCCCGGCGGCGAACGCGTCCGAGACCAGCGTCCCGACCGGCACGCGCATCGCCGCGGGATCGGCGAGATGGACATCGCGGCAGGCATAGGCGAGCCGGGCCGCCTCGATCTCCAGGTGCAGCCGTTCCGGGCCGTTGGGATCGAGCCGGGCGATGTCGAACTGCTTCAGGATATTGGTGATGATCAGCGCGATGATGCCCTGCCCGTTCGGCGGCAGTTCGGCCAGTTGCCAATCGCGGTAGCCGGCCGACACGGGCTCCAAGTCGTCGGCCTGGGCCGCGGCGAAGTCGTCGAGCGTCAGCAGGCTGCCCTTTGCCCGGAGCGTCGCCACCATGTCCTCGGCCACCTCGCCCTGGTAGAAGCCGCTCGCGCCCTTCTGGCCGATCAGCTTCAATGTGCGGGCGAGCGCCGGATAGCGCACGACGTCGCCGACTGCCGGCGCCGTGCCGCCGACCAGAAAGTGCTTGGCGGCGCCGGCGTCCAGGGCGAGCAGCCTCGCCGCGCCGGCCCAGTCGCTGGCAACCCGTGGGGCAACCGCATGGCCGGTCTCGGCATAGTGGATCGCCGGCTGCACGACTTCGGCAAAGCCGCGCGTACCGAAGCGGGAGAGCAACCGGTCGAAACCGGCGATCGCACCGGGGACGGTGACCGCATGCGCCGAAGCGGGCGCGATGCCGGTGATGCCGCGCTCCAGGTACCACTCCGTCGAAGCCGCCTTGGCGGCGCGCCCCGAGCCGTTCAGCCCGTGCAACTGCCCGTCGGGCGTGGCGACGATGGCAAAGCAGTCGCCGCCGATGCCGGTCATCGCCGGCTCGGTCACCGCCAGCACGAAGGCGGCGGTGACGGCCGCATCGACCGCGTTGCCGCCGCGCTTCAGGCAATCGATCGCCGCCGACGTCGCCAAAGGGTGCGAGGTGGCCGCCAGCGCTTCGGTGGCGTAGACGGGCGAACGTCCCGGCAGCTGCAGGTCGCGCATGGCCACTCCTGGAGTTGAGGATGCGGCCTCTCGCCGCAGCAGTCGGGAAGATGGCGGCACGGGTGGGCCGTGCCGCGATGAAGCGTCAGGGCGCTGCGATCGGCCGATCGGTCAGAGCCCGGTATCGCGCTCGACCTGCAGCGAGCGGCGACCCGCGACCATGGAGACGAGGAAGCCGGCAACGACATCGATCAGCGAGATCAGCATCAGGATGAAGAACACCGCGTGCGAGCAGCGCGCCACTGTGATGAACAACACCAGATAGATGATGAAGACGATCATCGACAGCATGTGGTCGTAGATCTCGCCGACCGACTGGCGGGTCGACTTGAGAATCTCGACGAACAGGAAGATCAGCGAGAACGACAGCAGCACGTGTTCCCACAGCAAAGTGAACTTGCCGCCCGACAACATCGTCATGTTCAGCGCGATGTCGTCCCAGATGCGCGCACTGCCATCGGCGCCTGCGGGTGCCAGGAAAGCAACGATGAGGTAGACGACGAGCGGAATGACGGTAAGTGGAATGAGCATCAAATATCTGCGCATGACAATATCCCCGGTCTCTCTGGCGAGCGCTTCTCGGAACTGATCGTCTCAGCTCGAAGACGCTCGTGGCTTGGTCGGAGCAGGTTGGCCGCGAGGCGGCGGGTGCCGTCTCCTCGGAACATGCCCTGGCGGCCGCGGCCGCAATATGACGGCGATCCGCCCGCCTTCTCGGCAGGGCCCGGAGCAGGAGGCTTTCGGATGGATCGCCATGGCAATCCGTCGATTAGCTGAATCCCTGCTCTGCTCATAGCCGAGAGCGCCGTTTCAGCTGTCACGTGTTCCGTGTGACGGCATCGCGCTCCAGCCGGCCCCAATCGGCGGATCGGCGGCGAGCCTACATGAGCACGGCGAATCGGCATAGGGGGCGATCCGATTGGATCGCTCCCCTGCCACACCACCCGGCATGCGGGTCCGCACCGGGCGGTTCGAGAGATTGAGGTTATGCGAGTTGGCTTTGTGCAAGCCTGGGCATCCCTTGCCGGTCTGCCCATGCGATCGTGAGGACCGTATTGAGGAGCATGCCGCTGTTGCGCCACCAGCGTCGGCTATTGGCCGCCACCGTGCGCGCAACTTCGGATTTTGCCC
>JARLIU010000245.1 GCA_031291595.1 Ancalomicrobiaceae bacterium
CCCGTCGACCCCGTCACCAATCCGGCGACGGGAGCAACGATCGTCTCGGTGCCGCGCTTCGCCGAGGCGGAGACGGTCGCGGCGGTCGAAGCGGCATCGCGCGCGTTCAAGCCGTGGGCGGCAAGAACGGCGAAGGAGCGCTCGAACCTGTTGAGGCGCTGGTTCGACCTGATCATCGCCAATCGCGCCGATCTGGCGCTGATCCTGACCACCGAGCAGGGCAAGCCGCTGGCCGAGGCGCTCGGCGAGATCGACTATGCCGCGGCCTACATCGAATTCTATGCAGAGGAGGCCAAGCGCGTCGCCGGCGAGACGCTGCCCGCCCATCGCGCCGACGCCCGCGCGCTCGTGCTGCGACAGCCGGTCGGCGTCATGGCGGCGATCACGCCATGGAACTTTCCGGCAGCGATGATCACGCGCAAGGTCGGCCCGGCGCTCGCCGTCGGCTGCACGGCGGTCATTAAGCCGGCACACGAGACGCCACTGACCGCCTTGGCGCTTGCGGTGCTGGCCGACCGGGCCGGCCTGCCGAAGGGGGTCTTGAACGTCATCACCGGTAAGGCCTCGGCGATCGGCGGGGTGTTGACCAGCCACGACGCGGTCCGGACCGTTTCCTTCACCGGTTCGACCGAAATCGGCCGGCTGTTGATGGCGCAGGCCTCCGGCACGGTGAAGCGTCTGGGGCTGGAACTCGGCGGCAATGCGCCGTTGATCGTGTTCGACGATGCCGATCTCGACGCGGCGGTCGCCGGTGCCATGGCGTCGAAATACCGCAACATGGGCCAGACCTGCGTCTGTACCAACCGGATCTATGCCCAGTCCGGCATCTACGACGCCTTCGTGACGAAGCTCACGCAAGCCGTCGAGACGCTGGTGGTCGGCGATGGCGCTGCGCCCGGCGTGACGCAAGGGCCGCTGATCAATGCCGCCGCAATTCTGAAGGTCGAGGAGCACATCGCCGATGCGCTCGACAAGGGCGGCAGGGTGATGACCGGCGGCCGGCGGCATGTGCTCGGCGGCAGCTATTTCGAACCGACGGTCATCGCCGGGGCGACCGCCGACATGCGGATCGCGCGCGAGGAGACGTTCGGCCCGGTGGCGCCGGTGTTCCGCTTCGACACCGAAGCCGAGGTGGTCCAGGCTGCCAACGCTACCGAATTCGGGCTGGCCGCCTATCTGTTCGCCCGCGACGTCGGCACCATCTTCCGCGTCTCAGAGGCGCTCGAATACGGCATGGTCGGCGTCAATTCCGGCATCATTTCGTCCGAACTGGTGCCGTTTGGCGGGGTGAAGCAGTCGGGCATCGGCCGCGAGGGCTCGCACCACGGCATCGAGGAATATGTCGATCTGAAATACGTGCTCATCGGCGGATTGGGCCTCTGAACATGCGCCCGCGCAGAGCAGGACGTACGCCCCGGGGGATGGCCTGGGCCGGCTTTGTGCGCGCCGGCCAGCAGGCCGAAATCAAGATCGAGGCCTTCCCGTTCACACGTTACGGCCTCCTGCATGGCAAGGCTGTCACCGTCGCCCGGGATGCCGCGCCCGATCCGGAGACACAGCCCCAGTCGCGCGTCGGGACAATACCGCTCGGCTCTGCGCCGGAGAAAATTCGCCGCGCCGAAGGCCTAGTCTATGTCGCCTGCATCGAGGTCGTCGACTCGACCCTCGCCGTCGACGGCACCCGCCAGCGCCTCGAGCCCGGCATGGCTTCCTTGCCCCCAGACATCACGTCAGCGATCCTCGATGGCCGACAGCCGATCGAGCTTTCTGCGCAGAAATTATCAAAAACGGATCTGCCGAAAGATTAGGCCGAGCAGCGGCAAGTCCTCGGCTTCTCTCAATCCGGAATACCGAGATGACGACCTCGAACGAACGATCCAGTCCAGCATTGAGCGATATCGTCCCGCTAAACAGGCGGGGCCTTTTTTGTTCCTGTGGCATCACTGCACGCAGCTCAGGTGGCGGAAGCGTCAGACAACTCGCTCCTCCCAAAAGGAAATCCGTCCGCATCTGCCCAAAGTGCAGCAAATCCAAACCGTACCACCAAAATGCCCTCGAGAGATATTCGGGCGGACAAGCCGCCAAATCCGGCACCAAATGGGTCTCGCGGGTCAGGGGCAGGATGGCCGGGTGCGCAAGCCACGGACACATCGGAGCTATTCCTTCAGGGTAAGCAAAACACAAAAATACCAATAAAATCAATGAGTTCTGGCGGATGGGGTGGGATTCGAACCCACGGTAGGCTCTCACCTACGGCGGTTTTCAAGACCGCTGCCTTAAACCACTCGGCCACCCATCCGATCGCCCGATGTGACCGGCACAGATTATCCGCTCGCCGCGCCCGGGTCGGGGCTGAGGGCAGCGCCGACGCCAACCGGCGCAGAGCGGTCTTTTGCGCATCCGGCGTGCCGAATGCAAGACAAATCTCCGGCCGCTGGCCGAAGCCTCGTCCGGCCAAGCGTCGGCCGTCATCGGTACCGGCTGCAGACCGGCTGCAGACCGGCGCAGTCCGGATGCGACCAGCGGCGGCTGGACAACTGCCGTCGCTGGTCGCGGCGGGCAGGACACGACATGCGCGCAGAGACCGGGGCGGGGACGCAACGGCTCGGACAAATTGTGCGTGAGCAGCATCAGTGCCCTTGAATCACCTTGATCATCACGGCATGAGTGACGACTGCCCGGTGCAGGCGGCGGCCGCGCCGCGGGTTCGCTCTCCGGACGTCCATGGGATCAGGCAATGGCAGTGACTGAGGCGAATCATCGGCTCCGGACGGTTAGGGGGCCGGCGGAGCGGGTTTTCGGCGCGGCGTTGGCTGCGGCGGCAATCCTGTCGGGCGGCGCGCCGGCAACGGCAGCAGCGGCCAACAGCGAACAGACCATCCGCGCCGTCATCGACTACTATCGCCAGAACCCGGGATGCGGCCGCGCCGCCATTCTGGTCGGCACCAATATCGCCGGCACGGAATCGATCTACGGCGGCGGGCAGGTCAGCTTCCCCGACGGCCACGCCGAATTCGCCGGACCCGATACCGCCTTCCAGATCGGCTCGATCGCCAAGACCTTCACCGCAACCATCTATGCGCAGATGCTGGCGGAGGGCCTTGTTGCCGCCGATGTGCCGGTGAAGTCCTACCTGCCGGCCGGTACGGTGGTGCCGTCCTATCGCGATCCGGGCAGCGGCCAGACGGTCGAGATCACCATCGATCAGCTGGCTCGCCACACCTCCGGCCTGCCGCGCCAGCAGGCGCAGGCGGTCTATCCCTATTCCGACGACCGCATGCTGTCGTCGCTCGATCGGGTGACGGTGCGCACCCGTCCCGGCACCAAATACGTCTATTCCAACCTCGGGACGGCGCTGCTGGCCAAGGCGCTCGAACACGTGAGCGGCCAGTCGATCGCCGAACTGGTTGAGAACCGCATCGCCAAGCCGATGGGGCTCGCCCATACGCGGTTCTATTCCGACAATGATCCGAAGCTGCCGACCGGCATCGACCGGGCCGACCGGCCCGCCGATCCGGTGCTGAGCACCTGGCCGGCCTACGAGGGCGCGGGCGGGCTCGTCTCCACCTTGAGCGACATGATGCGGTTTCTCGCCGCCAACATGAACCGCGCGCCGAAGGATGGGCCGATCACCGGCGTCATCAACCGGCTGCAGGCTTGGCAATCGGTGCCCTGCGCCACGCAGCTCGAAGGCGGGCAGGGGTGCGCTTCGATCGATACCGGGCTTGCCTGGAGCCGACAGCGATCAAAGGTGCCGGGCCTGTTGACCATCTGGAAGAACGGCATGACCAAGGGGTTCTCCTCCTGGATCGGCTTCGTCGATCCGGAGGGCGACGCCGCGTCGAAATCCGGGGTCGTGGTTCTCGCCAACCAGAGCTCGTGCCCGGTCGGGCCGTTGGCGGCCTGCGTGCTTGCCTCGGTCAATGACAAGCCTTTGGCGGCGACCTGCCTGCCACCGGTCAAGGTGGGACAGTAGGCCGGACACTGGCTGAGCGGCGAGGGGAGGGCCGATCATGCGGCGCATGGCAGTCGGGTTTGCAGGTGTGCTGGCGCTCGCGGCGCCGGCGTTTGGCTTCGACACGACCAAGCTCGGCCAGGAAGGCAGCCTGGCGTCGGAGGACGTCGCCGCTCTTCTCGCCAAATCGCCCGGGCTGAAGGCGCTGTTCGAGTCCGAGGCCGGCAAGCTCGGCAAGACGGTGGACGACATCCCGTGTACCGGCCAGCGATTCCCCGGATCCTGGGTTGAACTCGGCGGCGCCCGGGTCGCGCCGTACGAATGCGCGTTCGGTTCGCGCCGGTTGATCATCAAGGCCGACGTTCGCATCGTCGACGCCAAGGGCCGGTCGATCGAGACGATCGACCGAAAGGCGATGAAGCGGGCAAGCGATTTTCAGGAGAGCCGGCTGACCTGGAGCTGGGTCGGCGACTGACGGGTAGCATCGGGTCCGGCCGGCGCCGGTTCGGCGATGCGGCCGTTCCTCATTGCCAGCGGGCCGGGGCGGGCGTTGCCTGCCGAGGCGACGCCGGCGCGCGGTGCCGGATTGTAGCCGGCGCCTGCGTACTGCGGCGCGTACGACTGGGTCAGCCGAGGGCGAGTTCTGCCAGCCCGGCGCCGTCGTTGCGGGCAACGAGGCTTGCCAGGGTGGTGTGGTCGAGGATGGCCGCCATGGCGTCGCGGACGTCGGCCATGATCAGCCGGACGCCGCAGCCGTTGAGGTCGGGGCAATCGTCGCAGGGCTGGAAGGCGGTGCGGCTGGCGCAGGCGATCGGTGCCAGCGGACCGTCGAGGACGCGGATGATCGATCCGATCAGGATGTCGTTGGCCGGTCTGGCCAAGCTATAGCCGCCGCCGGGGCCCTTCTTCGACTTCAGGAAGCCGGCATTGCGCAGGTCGAGCAGGATCGCATCGAGAAATTTCTTCGAGATGTTGTTCTTGGCGGCGATGTCGGCGACCATGGCAACGGTGCCCGGTTCGATCCGCGCCAGATGGATCATGGCCTTGAGGCCGTATTTGCCCTTTTTGGTCAGCATCTCGATCGTCCGTCGACACTCCTGCAACGTCGCGACAGCATGCGCCTGTCGTGCGGTTCGCCAAGTGGCGTGCCTGACGGTGCAGCGCAGGTTCGCAGCGGAAATCGCGCGCCAGGCTCAGGCTGCGCCGTGACCGGCCAGCCGCACCGCGTGGCCGCAGCAGGCAGCCCCGCCGTCCGGGGCGCTCAGACCGGCGCAGCGGCTGCATTTTCCGCGCACCTCGATGGTGCGGCCCTCGATGGTGAAGCCCATCGTCTTGGCCATCTCCCGGAACGCCGTGTCGGCGGCCTCGCCCGACCATTCCTCCACCCGCCGACACTCGGTGCAGACGGCGAAGATCGGCTTGGTCGCACCATTGTGATGACCGTGGCAGGCGAAATAGGCATTCAGCCCTTCGAGCCGGTGGATCCGGCCGGCCTTCTCCAGCCGATCGAGCGCACGATAGACCACCGGCGGCGACTGGATGCCTTCGTCGCGCAAGGCGCCCAGAAGCTCATAGGCCGTCATCGGCGTCGGCGAGCCCTCCAACTGGGCCAGCACGAACTGATCGGTATTGGACCGCGTGCGCGCCATCCGTCATCTCCTCAATCGCTGGCGTTATACCGCCGTGCGACAGGTTTGAATATGGGCGCGCCGCTGGAGGGGAAAAGAGCAACTGGTGCGGCTGTCAGAGCGGGTCCTCGGTCGCCTTGCAGCCGGAGACCGGCTTGCCGGACTGGACGGCAAGGCGTCCGTCGCGGCGGTCGAGGCTGAAGCCGGCGGCGACCTTGCGAATCGGCCGGCCTTTGCGCTCGTTGTCGTAATAGACGAAGTTCACGGCCGGGCTCGCATCGGCATTGCCGGGGCAGGCGAACGACACGTTGCTGTCGGAGGAAATGGTCTGGACGGGAAGCGCAGCGGTGATCTGCCATTGATCGATCGTCGCGCTGACGTGGCCGACCAGCCGGGCAACGACAGCGATCGACACCCCGCTCTGATCGCTCAAGGTCTCCAGCCGGTAGGTCGGCAGCCCGCCGGCGCCGGGCAGCACCCGGCCGGGCGAGATCACGCCGTAGCCGACGCGGTCGTAGGAGATGGCGACATTGACCGCACCGGTCGGCGCCGTCTCGACCAGATAGGCCTTGCCGACGAGATCGCGCGACGGGTCGCCGGCCGCGGCCGGCAGGGCGGCAAGCGCCATTGCGCCGCATGCCAGAGAGGAAATCGTGCGCAATCCGGGCCGGCGGCGGTCTGACATCGATTGAAATCCTTTCAACTCTTGCTGAAGCGGCGCCTAGGCCGTTGATTCAGCTACGGCGTGGGCCATCTGACTCGAACGTGCTCTACCTGCGGACCGCGGCAGCATTTCGGCCATTCGCGCCGGAAGGGCAAGCCGCTGGGTGGAGTTTTGCGAGGAGGGCGGCCGATATCGCATCGCACTGGAGCGCGATCAAGTCGCCTGGAACCGTACGACAGTTGAATTCGGGGTCCAGGTCGCTGATGGAGCCGTGATCAAGCGTCCAGATCGGCTGCCTGCGGCGTTTCATGCGGCGGAATCCGGCTCAACCGTCGTTGCGCACCGCAAAGATTGCGGCAACCGGCATGGTTGCTGGAGAGGAGGGAATTTTCAGGGCCGGTCGAATTGTAGAACAATGCCCAAGCGCACCGCACAATAATAACTGCGGTGTTCCGACTTATTACCTTGGCCTTGAGCAATTGTCTTGAGCGGTGGAGCAATGGTACAGCAGAAACTGCCATATTTCAGCTTTAATATCGTCATGCCCTCGACATCAGTCTTCACCTATCTTACATTCATCAAAAGCGACCTGTTCAACGATAAGAATTGGTCAGACAAATCGCAGGATGGCGTGTGATCTCGAGAGTTTGCCGGGCGGTTGAGTTCGGGTCTCGCCAGAGGGGACATCAATCCTGATACGACGGCCGACCGCGCGATCTTGCGCGATCGAAGACGACGACGGACCTGCGCAGCCTTGGATGGAGGTTGAAGCGCCGCGAAAGGGTCCGTCTACGCGATGGCAAGAGGAGAGCCTGCCATGACCCAGGAGCCCGCAAGTCAGTCGAACCCACGGTTCAGCCGTGTATCATGCGCCGAATTCGAGCGTAATTGGCAAGATCCGATGTGCGAGCCTACTCTTGACGAGATCCTTGCGGACCCGATCGTCCGCCTGGTATTCGATCGCGATCACCTTGATGCCCTGGAAGTCGAGCGCTTCCTGAAGGCGGTGTCGCGGCGGCTCGCGTCGCCCTCTGCAGTGCGAATGAGCGCGGCATGACGTGCGAGAGCGGCGGCGGCCGTCCCTGATCTTGGGCGGCCGCACGACCGAGGCCATTGACAATTCCCGTCCTGCGCATATCCCGTCCTGGAACAAGCAAGGCCGCCCGTTGATGAGGCGGCCTTGTCGTATGGGCTCGCAGTCAAGGCGCCCGTGGTGCTGCCGACTATACGGCCCGTCGCAGCAGGTCCGCCTCAACAGCAAATTCCGGCCGCGTCAAATCCTTGCCGGGCAAACAATGGTCGCCGCCATCGAGGCACAGCGCCAACGCTGCGAACAGTTCATCGGCAGTGAATGGCTTTTGCAGCGCTTGGGTTGCTCCGAGCTTGACGGCCATTTTCAGGAAGTCGGGATGGCTTCCATTGGTGACGGAATGGCCCGACATCGCAATGATCGGAATTTGCGGTGACTGTAGCCGCATCGCTCGGATGGTTGCCAGCCCATCCATCTCCGGCATGAAGATATCGACGACGACCGCGTCGAACCTCACCTGCCTGAACAGTCTCAGCCCGGTCGGACCATCGCTTGCGACGAGTGCGTCGTACCGATTCGAGCTCAGGATCACCACAAGTGCATCGCGCACGCTTACGTCGTCGTCGATGATGAGAATAGCTGCCATCTGCCTCTCCAGCGAGCTTTATTACAAGTTCTCCCGCTAACAATCGACACGACTGCAAGAACAGCACTGATATACTAGATTTTATGCTCTTCCGATATTAGGATAACGACGAAACGTGATCGACGAAGAAATATAGACGACAAATTGCAACTGACATAGGCCGGTCCCCTTACGCTCTCCTGGCGCAGAGCATCGAATTCGATCGAGCATCGTGAAAGCGCAACTCCAACTAGACGGCGCGCCGATGCGACTTCAATTCGGCAATACGTGGTGCGCCGAAGCAGTCAGGGATATTCCGCAGAGCCAAACATCAGACTACTGAATCGTCAGTAATATGCAATTTAACGAATGTCAAGGGAAGGTGTATCGGGGCGTCTTGAGCAACCAGCCGGTGTTCGGGCGCGGCCGGGCAACGAGAGCAAGCGGGGCTCGGACCGCTCCTCTATCCGCTTGACTCAGCATCGGATCTTTCCCGAGACCGGTCGCCGCATCGGGGGGAGGGCCGTTGCCGTGTCTCCGTGCTGCGGTCGGCAGGGTACGGAAAAACGAAGGGCAGCCACATGGCGTATGTGACTGCCCCGAAACGTTCTGATTCGATGAGATGTCGCGGTGTGTGCGACAGCTGAGTCTAGCGCGAGTAGAATTCGACGACCAGGTTCGGTTCCATCTGCACCGGGTACGGCACATCGTGCAGGCCGGGGATGCGGGAGAACTTGGCGGTGAACTTGGTGTGATCGACCTCGATGTAGTCCGGCACGTCGCGTTCGGCCAGCTGCGAGGCCTCGAGCACGATGGCGAGCTGCTTGGAGGCGTCCTTCAGCTCGATCACGTCGCCGACCTTCACGCGGAAGGAGGCGATGTTGACGCGGCGGCCGTTGACCTTGACGTGGCCGTGGTTGACGAACTGGCGGGCGGCGAACACGGTCGGCACGAACTTGGCGCGGTAGACGACCGCGTCGAGGCGACGCTCCAGCAGGCCGATCAGGTTTTCCGACGAGTCGCCCTTCAGCCGCTGCGCTTCCTGATAGACGCGCTTGAACTGCTTCTCCGAGATGTTGCCGTAGTAGCCCTTGAGCTTCTGCTTGGCCTTCAGCTGGGCGCCGAAGTCGGAGACCTTGCCCTTGCGGCGCTGGCCATGCTGGCCGGGGCCGTATTCGCGCTTGTTGACCGGCGACTTCGGGCGACCCCAGAGGTTCTGGCCGAGGCGGCGGTCAATCTTGTATTTCGCGTCGTGACGCTTCGACATTCGCGTTCTCTCAACAGTGATGCGCGGGTGCACGGGCCTTTCGGCCGGCCCCGATCGCGGGATGGACGAGAAGCGCGCCCTCCTCCTGCCCGTCGCCTTTATGTCAAAGACGGGGGCCGACAGGACCTGATCCGAGCGTGTGGCCGGGTCCGCGGGTGCGACAAACGGCTTCGCGGGCCCGAGGGGACCCGCGAAGTGGCGTTTCGTGTAGTGCGTCGTCGCGGAATTGTCAAATGCGGCTTCAGCGGTTTCGCGCCGGAGCCCGCCAACATCACCGCTGTGGCGCGACGAGGCCGAAGACCGCTCCCTGCGGATCGAGGCATTGCACGATCCACGAGCCGCCGGGCACTTCCATCGGCCCGTTGAGGATGGAGCCGCCGGCCGCGGTGACGCGATCCTTGGCCGCGTCAATCGCCTGGACGGCGAAATAGAACAGCCAGAACGGCACGGGCGATTGCGGCATCTTCGTCATCATGCCGCCGACCGGCCGATCGGTGGTTTTGAAGATGCGATAGGTGCCCATCTCGCCCATCGGCATGTCACGCTCCTTTTCCCAGCCGAACAGCGAGGAATAGAAGCTCCAGGCGCCCTCGCCGTCGCCGGCGTGCAGTTCGTGCCACTCGACGAGGCCGGGCGTGCCGGGGGCGGTGGGCTCGGGCATCGCGTCGCTCGACGGGCGGAACAGGTTGAACACGGTGCCGTAGGGGTCGGCGACGACGGCCATGCGGCCGACACCGGGAATGTCTGAGGCCGGCCGGTAGACCTGACCGCCGGCGGCCTTCACCTTCTCCGCATGAACGTCGACATCCTCGACCCAGATGTAGGGCATCCAGCACGGCTTGGCGCCCATGGCGGCAGCCTCCGCCGGGGTCTCCATCAGTCCGGCGATCATGCGTTCTCCAAACGAAAAGATGGAGTAGCGCATGCCCGGCATGCCCGAGTCCGCCGCCGTCCAGCCGACGATCTGGCTGTAGAATGCGGCCGCAGCGTCGATGTCCGACGTCATCAGTTCGTACCAGACGAAATTGCTGTTCCGAGCCATGAGAATTCCCCTCCATCAGGCGGTCGAACGGTCGTTCGACGGCGCGAATGACATGCTTGAAGCGATTGATGCGCTCTCGGCGCCAGTATGAGCCTAGGCGAGCGGGTCGCCGGCGGTGGCAACAGCCCGTGATGTTGTTGTCGGGCCGCCATCGCAATGAGTGGCCAGATCGGCCCCGCCTCCCCGCGGGCACGTGGCTGGCTCAGGCTGGACGACAGCTGCGGCAAGTTGACGGCAACCGTCCCGCACCTCAGGCAATTTGACAGAAGAGGGTGACAGCTATCGTCAGGATAGCACGGGCCCGGCGACTGTATGAGTGCCGGTCCCGAGGCCGAAGCCGTTCAGCACCTGACGCAGGGCCGGCGGCACCGGCCGGCCCGAGGTGAAGATCGCCCGTCCCGGCAGCATCGCCTCCGCGGCGCGGTCGGCCTGCGGCATGACCGCCGGCATGACGGCAGCGACACGCCGGGCGATGGCCGGTGCCGGGTCGATCCAGGTCACCTGCCACGGCGCCAGCCGGCGGAACCGCTCGATCAGGAAGGGATAGTGGGTGCAGCCGAGGACGATGGCATCGGTGCGCTTCTGTCCGTCGGTGACGAAGCAGGGGGCGATCTCGGCGGCAATCTCGCCATCGTCGACCGGAACCCCACGCAGATGCCGTTCGGCGATCTCGGCCAAATGGGCCGAACCGACCAGCGTGACGGCGCAATTGCCGGCGAATGCGTCGATCAGGGCGCGGGTGTAGTCGCGCTCGACCGTCCCGGGCGTGGCAATGACCGAGATGAGGCCGGATTTCGTCGCCTGAGCCGCCGGCTTGATCGCCGGCACCGTGCCGACGAAGGGGAGGGCGTGGCGGGCGCGCAAGGTCGGCAGCACCAGGGTCGAGGCGGTATTGCAGGCAATCACCACGACGTCGGGCGACAATCCGGCGATGAGATCGGCCATCAGCGCGTCGACATGGGCGGTGAGCGCCGGCCCGTCCCAGGCGCCGTAGGGAAAGGCGGCGTCGTCGGCGACATAGGTCACGGCGGCCAGCGGCAAACGCTTGCGGATCTCGGCGAGCACCGACAGCCCGCCAATGCCGGAATCGAACACCAGAATATGCGGCGCTGGTTCGGCGGCTGGGGCGGTCGGGCCAGGTGATATGGATGGGGGCGCGGACATCAGGCGGCGAGCTTAGAGCAGGAAATGCGTCCGGGCAAAAGAGGGAGATCCCGTGCTGTCGCCGGCAGCTATCAAGATGCTGCGATCAATGGGGAAACGGGGCGCGGACGCTACGCAAAACCCAATGCGCCCGGCCCAGCACCATCTAGACACGGGATAGTTAAGACGAAGTTGATCGACTACGATTTATCGATGTCGTCCGAGCCGCCTGCCGCATCTTGTCGGGGCGCCGCGTCGGAAGGGGACACGGGGTCCGTCGCGTTGCGGATGCGACGGGGCGTGATGCGACTGGGGCGCTGCTCGAGCGCGGCGATGGCGCCTCTGAGCGTGCGGATTTCCTGCTCGTTGAGCCGGGCCTTGTGGAAAATGGATCTGAGGTTGCGCACCATGTGCGGCCGCTTGTGGTCGGGCCGGAAGAAGTCCGCCCGATCGAGCGCCGACTCCAGATGTTCGAACAGGTGGAACAGCTCGTCCTTGGTGGCCTGCGGCGAGCGCTCCTTTTCCGGAAACGGCGTCCAGTCGGGGTTGGCGAGCAGGTGCTGGCGCCACTCGTAGGCGACGAGGATCACCGCCTGGGCGATATTGAGGCTGGCGAAGGCTTCGTCGACGGGAATGGTGAGGATCGCGTCGCATAAGGCCACCTCGTCCGAGGTCAGGCCCCAGCGCTCGCGCCCGAACACGACGCCGGTCCTGTCGCCATGGCGGATCGCCTCGCCCATCAGGGTCGCGGCGCGCGCCGGCGAGGCCACCGCTTTCGCCAGGTCGTGCTGGCGAGCGGTGGTGGCGAAGACGAGGTTCAGATCCTTGAGCGCGTCGGCGAGCGTGTCGTAAAGCGTGACGGCATCGATGATCGTGTCGCCCCGGCTAGCCGCCGCACGCGCCTTGTCGCTCGGCCAGCCGTCGCGGGGCTTGATGAGGCGCAACTCCTTCAGCCCGAAATTGGCCATGGCGCGCGCCGCCGCGCCGATGTTCTCGCCCATCTGGGTTTCGACCAGGACGATGACGGGGAGGGAAGTCGGGTTTTCGATCATGGGGGCCGAAATAGCCTGTGTTGTGGCTAAGCGAAAGGGGCAAGTCGCCGCGAACGACCGGGGCCGGCCGCGCTGCCGCGGGCGAACCTCGGTCGCGCCGCTGTGACTTGCTAGTCGCCAAGGCCCAACACAATGTTCTATTGCAACAGACACAGGACCCCGCGCCACTGCGTCGGGCGCCTGCCGATTGCAGCCGAAAGACGCTGCGCCAGTCCGCAGCTTTCGGCCCAATCGGCACGGTCTGAGGGAGGCTACCATGGACTATCGCATGCTCGGTTCCAGCGGCACGGTGGTGACCGCCTATTGCCTCGGCACCATGACGTTCGGCGCCGAGAGCGACGAAGCGACGTCGCACGCGCTGATGGACGACTATGTCGCCGCCGGCGGCAATTTCATCGATACCGCCGACGTCTACAGCCGTGGCGCATCGGAAGAGATCGTCGGCCGCTGGCTGAAGGCGCGCCCGACCGAGGCCAGGCAGGCGGTCATCGCCACCAAGGGGCGATTTCCGATGGGAGCCGGTCCGAACGATCTCGGCCTGTCGCGGCGGCACCTCGGCGACGCGCTCGACGCCTCGCTCCGGCGCCTTGGCGTCGAGCGCATCGACCTCTACCAGATGCATGCCTGGGACGCGCTGACGCCGATCGAGGAGACGCTGCGCTTCCTCGACGATGCCGTATCCGCCGGCAAGATCGCCTATTACGGCTTCTCCAACTATGTCGGCTGGCATATCGCCAAGGCCTCGGAGATCGCCAAGGCACACGGCTATTCCCGGCCGGTGACGCTGCAGCCGCAGTACAGTCTCTTGGTCCGCGACATCGAGTTCGAGATCGTCGATGCAGCCCGCGACGCCGGGCTCGGCCTGTTGCCGTGGTCGCCGCTCGGCGGCGGCTGGCTCTCCGGCAAATACAGGCGCGACGCGACGCCGACCGGCGCGACGCGCCTCGGCGAGGATCCCAACCGCGGCATGGAAGCCTATGGCCCGCGCAATGCCGAGGAGCGGACCTGGGCGATCATCGGCGCGGTCGAGGCGATCGCCAAGGCGCGCGGCGTGTCGATGGCGCAGGTGGCGCTCAGCTGGCTCTCGGCCCGTCCGCAGGTGACGTCCGTCATTCTCGGCGCCCGCACCCGCGCGCAACTCGCCGACAACTTAGGCGCCGCCAGCCTGATGCTGTCGGAGGAGGAAACAGCGCTTCTCACCAAGGTCAGCACGCCGCTGGTCGCCGACTACCCGTACGGCGCGCAGGGAGCGGCGCAACGCTTCCGCAAGATCGAAGGCGGACGGTGAGGCCCGCCGAGGCCGCCTGACCGGATGTCTCGCCTTTGGGAAGCCAAGGGGGGCGCCGCCGCGATCACCGCGACCGCCGCCCCCACTTCCTTCGTCCCACTTGGCGCCTTTCGCCGTAAGTGCTATTCCGCGCGGAACCCATTGGGGCCCAATCCCAGACGCGCGAAGCGAGGCAGATATGGCGAAGATCAAGGTGGCGAACCCGGTCGTCGATCTCGACGGCGACGAAATGACCAGGATCATCTGGCAGGCGATCAAAGAGAAGCTGATCTTCCCCTATCTCGACCTCGACATCGAGTATTACGACCTCTCGGTCGAAAACCGCGACGCCACCCGCGACCAGGTCACGATCGATGCCGCCCACGCCATCAAGAAGCACGGCGTCGGCATCAAATGCGCCACCATCACGCCGGACGAAGCGCGCGTGAAGGAATTCAACCTGAAGGAGATGTGGAAGTCGCCGAACGGCACCATCCGCAACATCCTCGGCGGCGTCATTTTCCGCGAACCGATCATCGCCAGGAACGTGCCGCGGCTGGTGCCCGGCTGGACGCAGCCGATCGTCGTCGGCCGCCACGCCTTCGGCGACCAGTATCGCGCTACCGACTTCACGTTTCCGGGCAAAGGCGTGCTGACCATCAAGTTCGTCGGCGAGGATGGCGAAGTTATCGAGAAGGAAGTCTATAAGGCGCCGGGCGCCGGCGTCGCCATGGCGATGTACAATCTCGATGAATCGATCCGGGATTTCGCCCGTGCGTCGCTGAACTACGGCCTTCTGCGCAACTATCCGGTCTACCTCTCGACCAAGAACACCATCCTGAAGGCCTACGACGGCCGCTTCAAGGATATCTTCCAGGAGATCTTCGACGCCGAGTTCAAGGACGAGTACGCCAAGCGCGGCCTGACCTATGAGCACCGGCTGATCGACGACATGGTGGCTTCGGCGTTGAAGTGGTCGGGCGGCTACATCTGGGCCTGCAAGAACTACGACGGCGACGTGCAGTCGGATACGGTGGCGCAAGGCTTCGGCTCGCTCGGGCTGATGACGTCGGTGCTGCTCACCCCGGACGGCAAGACGGTCGAGGCGGAAGCCGCGCACGGCACGGTGACCCGCCACTACCGCGAGCACCAGAAAGGCAAGGCGACCTCGACCAATTCGATCGCCTCCATCTTCGCCTGGACCCGCGGTCTGGCCCATCGCGCCAAACTTGACGACAACGCCGATCTCGCCAAATTCGCCTTGACGCTCGAGCATGTCTGCGTGGCGACGGTCGAGGCCGGCTTCATGACCAAGGACCTGGCGCTGTTGGTCGGCGCCGAGCAGAAGTGGCTGTCGACCACCGGCTTTCTCGACAAGATCGCCGAGAACCTCGAGGTCGAAATGGCCAAGTGGTGACTTGCGGCGGCCGATCGCGGTTGCCCGGCATGTCCTGATACCAGCAAGGGCCGCAGCGATGCGGCCCTTTGCATGTCGAGAACCGCTGGCCCTTCCATCTGACCCGCTCGCTATCAGGCGTTGTCATACCGGCGAACGCCGGTCTCCAATGCTCGGGAAGCGGGTATGGCGCTGCGGCCGGGTCCAGGTTCTGCCGCCAGTCCCTATTGCCTTGAAATATCATTGGATCCCGGCTTTCGCCGGGATGACACCGTGCCTCGGTGAACGAATCGAAGAGAGGAGCCGTCGATATTAGCCGGCCATCTTCGGCTCGATCAGGTCCCAGCCCTGGCCATAAAGGTCCTCAAACACCGCGACCTTGCCGTAGGGTTCGTCGCGCGGCGCTTCGCGGAAG